>NZ_CP060704.1:1583193-1895924 GCF_014353015.1 Chitinimonas koreensis | reverse complement strand
CCTGATCCCGGCCGACGTCACCATCGGCGTGCTCACCCAGGCACGCGAGCACCTGATCCGCCGCACCATGGAATCGCTGCGCGGCGCGCGCCGCGCCATCGTCCACGTCTACAACGCCACCGCCCGGCCCTGGCGCGAGCAGGTGTTCGGCCTCAGCCGCGACGAGGTGAAGCGCATGGCGGTCGAGGCCGTCACGCTGGTCAGGCAGCTGGCGGCCGAGCAGCCGGCCACCGAATGGGTGCTCGAATACAGCCCCGAGACCTTCAGCCAGACCGAGCCCGAGTTCGCGCTCGAGGTCTGCAACGCGGTGATCGCCGCCTGGGAGCCGACGCCGGCGGCGCCGGTCATCGTCAACCTGCCGGCCACCGTCGAGGCCGCCACGCCCAATGTCTACGCCGACCAGGTCGAATGGCTGCACCGCCGGCTCGACCGCCGCGACAGCGTGGTCCTGAGCGTGCATCCGCACAACGACCGCGGCACCGCGGTGGCGGCCGCCGAATTGGCGGTGCTGGCCGGCGCCGACCGCGTCGAGGGCTGCCTGTTCGGCAACGGCGAGCGCACCGGCAACGTCGACCTGGTCACGCTGGCGCTCAATCTCTACACCCAGGGCGTCGACCCGGGCCTCGACTTCTCCGACATCAACGCGGTCGCCCGCACCGTCGAGCACTGCACCCAGCTGCCGATCCACCCGCGCCACCCTACGTCGGCGACCTGGTGTTCACCGCCTTCTCCGGCTCGCACCAGGACGCGATCAAGAAGGGCCTCGCCGCGCGGCGCGACGGCGACATCTGGGACGTGCCCTACCTGCCGATCGACCCGGCCGACCTCGGCCGCAGCTACGAATCGATCATCCGGGTCAACAGCCAGTCGGGCAAAGGCGGCATCGCCTACCTGCTGGAGAGCCACTATGGCCTGGTCATGCCGCGCCGGCTGCAGGTCGAGTTCAGCGGCGTGGTGCAGCGCCATACCGACGCCAGCGGCGGCGAGATGAGCGCCGACGCGCTGTGGCGGCTGTTCTCGCGCGAATACCTCGAGGCGCAGGCGCCGCTGCGGCTGCACGGCCATCACCTCGACGAGGACGGCGAGGCGCAGCGCATCGAGCTGGTGGTCGAGCGCGGCGGCCATTCGCAGCGGCTCGAAGGCGCCGGCAACGGCCCGATCGCCGCCGCGACCGACGCGCTCGGCCTGCCGCTCAAGGTGCTGAGCTATGAAGAACGCTCGCTCGGCCACGGCGCCGACGCCCGCGCCGTCGCCTTCGTCGAGATCGCCTTCGACGGCGTAGACGGCGCCGTCTACGGCGTCGGCCTGTCGGCCAACATCGTCACCGCATCCTTGCAGGCGCTGATCGGCGCCGCCAATCGCGCGCAGGCACGCATCGCGTCTGCGCAGGCTTGCACGACCGCTGCGGCATAAGCGCAGCCGGTCGAGCCACCGTCCCAATCGCCACAAGCGATTGGGACGGATCGCCACAAGCGATTGGGACGGATCGCCACAAGCGATGGGAACGGGACGGATGGCCATGATGCGCCGTCTTCCTCGCCGGCATGCAGCCACGCGCCGGCGCGGACGGCCTGCCGCCCAACGGTTCCGCCCACCTACGACGCCGGCATGACCGAACCGGCCCGAACGGCAGCGCCGCGCCGCCGCAATGGCCTTCGGCACTTGTCGCCGCGCCGATTGTCAGTCTTACAGGCGATTGCTAATCTTCGCCGGCCGTTGGCAAAGCCCGCGGTCTATCCGATAAAGAAGCACACATTTCCAGCCTGATTCGATGATGTCCTCCTCCCGTGCGATCGGCGCCTACCGCCAACACGCCGCCGACCCGGTGGAGCAGCGTGTCGCCGACTACGCGCCGCTGGTCAAGAAGCTGGCCTACCACATGGTGGCGAAACTGCCGGCCAGCGTGGAGGTGGACGACCTGATCCAGGCCGGCCTGATCGGCCTGATGGACGCCGCGCGCAATTTCGATCCGCTCGCCGGCGTCCAGTTCGAGACCTACGCCACCCAGCGCATCCGCGGCGCGATGCTCGACGAGCTGCGCGAGGCCGACTGGCTGCCGCGCCAGCTGCGCCGCTCGATGCGCGACATCGAGAAGGCGATCTCCAAGGTCGAGCACAAGCTCGGCCGCGCGCCGAGCGAATCCGAAGTGGCCGAGGCGATGGGCCTGCCGCTGGCCGAGTACCAGGCGTTGCTGGCCGACTGCCGCGGCCACCAGCTGATCTACTACGACGACCACGACGGCGAGGACGAGGGCCGCAGCCCGCTCGACAGCCTGGCCGCCGACGACAACGCCGATCCGCTCAACGAACTCGACGACAACGATTTCCGCCGCGTGCTGATCGAGGGCGTCGAGCAGTTGCCCGAGCGCGAGAAGATGGTCATGGCGCTCTACTACGAGCAGGAACTGAACCTCAAGGAAATCGGCGCGGTACTCAACGTCTCCGAGTCGCGCGTCTGCCAGCTGCACAGCCAGGCGGTGGCGCGGCTGCGCGCCCGGCTGAGCGACTGGACCCGGAAATAGCCGGCGCGCTGCGCCGGCGCGCGGCGTCGCCGCATGGCGCCATGCCGCTCCCGGCGCGGCATGCAGCGCATTTGAAGCTACGGCCCGGCGGGCAAATCTGCTATAACCCGCCAAGGTTCGATCTCCCACCACCACATCATCCGAATACATGGACAGACTGAGCCTGATCGGCCTGCTGCTGGGCCTCATCGCCATCATCGGCGGCCAATTGCTCGAAGGCGGCCGGATTTCCTCGCTGCTGCAATTCACTGCCTTCCTCATCGTGATCGGCGGCACCATCGGCGCGGTGCTGCTGCAAAGCACGCTCGACACCTTCATGAACGGCATCCGGCTGGCGCGCTGGATCATCCTGCCGCCGGCGCTGGAGCTCGAAGCCCAGGTCAAGGCGGTGGTGAACTGGAGCAATACCGCCCGCCGCGGCGGCCTCCTGGCGCTGGAAACGCCGCTGATGGGCGAGAAGGATCCGTTCGTCAAGCGCGCGCTGCAGATGCTGGTCGACGGCGCCGAGCCCGAGGCGATCCGCCACACCATGGAACTGGAGATCGGCGCCTACGAGGAGAAGCACCGCGCCGCCGCCAAGATCTGGGAATCGGCCGGCGGCTATGCGCCGACCATCGGCATCCTGGGCGCGGTGATGGGCCTGATCCACGTGATGGAAAACCTCAGCGAGCCGGCCAAGCTCGGCTCCGGCATCGCGGTGGCCTTCGTCGCCACCATCTACGGCGTTGGCTCGGCCAACCTGTTCTTCCTGCCGATCTCCAACAAGCTCAAGCACCTGATCGCGGTCGAAGTGAAACGGCGCGAGATGGTCACCGAGGGCCTGGTGGCGATCGCCCACGGCGAGAATCCGCGCATCATCGAGAGCAAGCTGCGCGGGTTCCTGATCTGAGCCGCCCATGATCGCACTGCTCCGCCTCGCCTGGCGCCTGCTCGCGATCGTCGACCTGGTCCTGTTCACCGTGCCGATGCTGGCGCTGGCCGTATTGCCGCAAGCGCTGCTGCGGCGCATCTACCCGCCGCTGTTCCATGCCTGGTGCCGCTGCTTCGTGCGGGCGCTCGGGGTCGAACTGCGGCTGCACCAGCACTACCGCGGCGTCCTGCCCGAGCGCTACGTGCTGATCGCCAACCACCCGTCCGCCTTCGAGGACATCGGCATCCCCGCGCTGTTCCCGGTCCGCTCGCTGGCCAAGGCGGAGGTGGCCGACTGGCCGCTGCTGGGCCGCATCGCCCGCGCGGCCGACACGCTGTTCGTGCGGCGCGAATCGGCCGAATCGCGCCGCGCCGCCAGCCAGGCGCTGAGCGACGCGGCGCGCGCCGGCGACCGGCTGGCGCTGTATCCCGAAGGCGGCTGCAAGGGCCGCCGGCTGGCTGGCCGCTTCTTCAGCGGCGCCTTCGTGGCGAGCTTCGACAGCGGCGTGCCGATCGTGCCGGTGTTCCTGCACTACCCGGCGCAGGAAACCTTCGAATGGGGCGACCAGCACCTGCTGCTCAAGCTGTGGCAAATCGGCACGGCGAGCAACCCGCGCGCCGACTACCATGTATTCGAGCCCATCGATCCGGGCCGCTTCGATTCGCCCGAGGCCATGAAGGAACACGCCTACCGGCTCTACCAGGAATGGGAGCGGCGTTTCCTGGCCTAGGGCGGAAGCCGCGCAGCGCCGACCAACCCCACGCACGCGATGCCCCGACCATGAAATTCGCCCTCGCCCTCCACGGCGGCGCCGGCACCCTGCGCCAGGCCGACCTGACCCCGAACGCGAAGCCGAGCTGCACGCCGGCCTCGACGCCGCGCTCGACGCCGGGCTGGCCATGCTGCAAGGCGGCCGCGCCGCGGTCGACGCGGTGCTGGCCGCGGTGCGCACGCTGGAGGACAACCCGCTGTTCAACGCCGGCCGCGGCGCGGTGTTCAACGACCAGGGCTTCGTCGAGCTCGAGGCCTCGATCATGGACGGCGCCACCCGCGCCGCCGGCAGCGTGGTCGGCGTGCGCCGCACGCGCAACCCGGTCGAGCTGGCACGGATGGTGATGGCGCACACCCCGCACGTGTCGCTGGGCTTCGAGGCGGCCGACCGCTTCGCCGAGGAGCAGGGCCTGGCCATGGCGCCGCCCGAGTACTTCTTCACCCAGTCGCGCTGGGATGCCTTGCAGTCCGAGCTGGCGCGGCTCGGCGCCGGCGGCAGCGAGCGCGACGCCTCCGAGCAGGTCAAGCACGGCACGGTCGGCGCGGTGGCGCTCGACGCCAGCGGCCGGCTGGCGGCCGCCACCTCGACCGGCGGCCGCACCGCCAAGATGGCCGGCCGTATCGGCGACAGCGCGATGATCGGCGCCGGCACCTGGGCCGACGACCTGGTGGCGGTGTCCTGCACCGGCCACGGCGAGCTGTTCGTGCGCAGCGCCGCCGCGCACGAGGTGGCCAGCCGGCTGCGCTACCTGAACCAGTCGCTGGTCGACGCCTGCGACGACCTGGTCTTCGGCCAGCTGATCGAGCTCGGCGGCAGCGGCGGCCTGATCGCGATCGACTGGGAAGGCAATATCGCCATGCCGTTCAACACCGAGGGCATGTACCGCGCCTCGGTCGACATCGACGGCCGCCGCAGCGTCGCCATCTTCCGCTGAGCGAGCCTGGACGGTACGTCGCGTAGCCGTGCTTCCCGACAGCAGATTCGACACGCGAGCGTGGTAGGTCGGGCTTTATGCCCGACAGCGGCCTCGATCGACAGCGCTGTCGGGCATAAAGCCCGACCTACCTGGAATTTCTCCGTAGACGCGGCTCAGCCCTGCAGGGCGGGCCATCGCTTCGGCCGATTCGCGGCTGAAGCCGCTCCTGCAACGCGCCCACGCGACACTGGCGCCGCCCGTCCATCGGGCCTGCGCCGCACTCGCCCCACCCCGGCGCGACGCGCGTACCATGTCCGCCGGCCCGCGCATCGCCGCGCGCTGCCGGCCGTTCAAATGACGGCCGGGTATAATCGCCCCGATCCCTCTGCCGAGCCGTAGCGCCCATGCTGTTCTCCCGCCGCCCCAAGAACCAGCCCAATCCGCCCAAACGCGACGGCGTGCCGCTGCCGCCCCAGTTCGCCGCCGTATTGCGCGAGAGCTGGTGGCTGGCGGCCGTGGTGGCCGGCATCTACCTGGTCATCATCCTGGCCAGCTACAACCCGGCCGATCCGGGCTGGTCGCATGCGCGCAGCCAGGCGGTGGTCAGCAACAAGGGCGGCACGCTGGGCGCCTGGCTGGCCGACGTGCTGCTGGCGATGTTCGGGCTGTCGGCCTGGTGGTGGGTGGTGTTCTGCCTGGCCGCCATCCTGTGGGGCTACCGCCGGCTCGAGAAGGTGACGCAGAACGGCCGGCTGGCCACGGTGGCGGTGGTCGGCTACCTGCTGCTGCTGCTGTCGAGCTCGAGCATGGAAGCGCTGCGGCTGCACGGCATGCACTGGTCGCTGCCCGACAAGCCGGGCGGCATCCTCGGCTTCGCGCTGGGTAGCTGGCTCTACCACGGCCTCGGCTTCATCGGCGCCACGCTGGCGCTGCTGGCCGGCCTCGCCATCGGCCTGTCGCTGTTCACCGGGGTGTCGTGGCTGGCGCTGATGGAACGCGTCGGCGGCTGGATCGAGGACAGCGCGCTGCGCGTGTTCAACGGCTGGCAGGCGCGGCAGGACCGCCGCATCGGCGCCGAGGCCGCCATCGCGCGCGAGGCGCGGGTGACGGTCGGCAAGCAGAAGATCGACGAGGCGCCGGCGCTGCGCATCGAGGAGCCGACGCTCGAGATCGCGCCGTCCAAGGCGGTGCTCAAGGAGATCGAGGCCGAGCGCCGCGCCGAGGAGAAGGCGCAGGAGCAGGCGCGCCGCGCCGAGGCCCAGCCCTCGCTGTTCGCCGCCGAAGACCTGCCACCGTGGGAGGAACCGGCCGCGCCGGCCGCCGCCGCGGCGCCGCTGCGGCAGAAGACGGTCAGCAAGAAGACCCCGGCGCTGGTGCAGAGCGGCCGCACCGAGCTGCCCAGCATCACCCTGCTGGCGCCGCCGCCGTCGACCCAGGAGGTGGTGAGCCACGAGACGCTCGAGTACACCTCGCGGCTGATCGAACGCAAGCTGGCCGAGTTCGGCGTCGAGGTGAAGGTGGTGGCCGCCTACCCCGGCCCGGTGATCACCCGCTACGAGATCGAGCCGGCGGTCGGCGTGAAGGGCAGCCAGATCGTCAACCTGATGAAGGACCTGGCGCGCGCGCTGAGCCTCGTGAGCATCCGGGTGGTCGAGACCATCCCGGGCAAGACCTACATGGGCCTCGAGCTGCCCAACCCCAAGCGCCAGATCGTGCGGCTGTCCGAGATCCTCGGCTCGCAGTCCTACCACGACTCGGCTTCGCTCCTGACCATGGCGATGGGCAAAGATATTTCCGGCAAGCCGGTGGTCACCGACCTGGCCAAGGCGCCGCACATGCTGGTGGCCGGCACCACCGGCTCGGGCAAGTCGGTGGCGATGAACGCCATCATCCTGTCCTTCCTGTACAAGGCCACGCCCGACGAGGTGCGGCTGATCATGGTCGACCCCAAGATGCTGGAACTGAGCATCTACGAGGGCATCCCGCACCTCCTAGCGCCGGTGGTGACCGACATGAAGCACGCCGCCAACGCGCTCAACTGGTGCGTGGCCGAGATGGAGAAACGCTACCGGCTGATGAGCGCGATGGGCGTGCGCAACCTGGCCGGCTTCAACCAGAAGCTCAAGGACGCCGAGAAGCGCGGCGACAAGCTGACCAACCCGTTCAGCCTGACGCCCGACAATCCCGAGCCGCTCGAGCCGCTGCCGCTGATCGTGGTGATGATCGACGAGCTGGCCGACCTGATGATGGTGGCCGGCAAGAAGATCGAGGAACTGATCGCGCGGCTGGCGCAGAAGGCCCGCGCCGCCGGCATCCACCTGATCCTGGCCACCCAGCGGCCGTCGGTCGACGTGATCACCGGCCTGATCAAGGCCAATATCCCGACCCGCTGCGCCTTCCAGGTGTCGAGCAAGATCGACAGCCGCACCATCCTCGACCAGATGGGCGCCGAGGCGCTGCTGGGCCAGGGCGACGGCCTGTTCCTGCCGCCCGGCAGCGGCTACCCGCAGCGCATTCACGGCGCCTTCGTGGCCGACGAGGAAGTGCACGCGGTGGTCGAATACCTGAAGAGCCAGGGCGAGCCGAACTATATCGAGGGCATCCTCACCGGCTCGGTCGAGGGCATGGGCGGCGACGGCGGCGGGAGCGGCGAGTTCGGCCTCACCGGCGGCGGCGAGGGCAGCGAGGGCGACGAGCTGTACGACCGCGCCGTGGCCTTCGTGCTGCGCACGCGCAAGGCCTCGATCTCCTCGGTGCAGCGCGACCTGCGCATCGGCTACAACCGCGCCGCGCGGCTGATCGAGCAGATGGAGCAGGCCGGCCTGGTCAGCCCGATGGAGACCAACGGCAACCGCACCGTACTGGTCCCGGCCCGCGAGGAGTGAAGGGGCCGGCCCTCCGGTGCCGGCAAACCGGCGGCCGGCGCGTGCCGGCCGTCCCGCCGTTCGTCCCCCTTTCCGACATTTCATCCCCGCCAGTTGCGTCGTATCCCACCGCTGGCGCAGTACGTCCTGCCGTGCTCGAAGCGAGCGGCCACGCCCCCTAGAGTGGCCACATGGCGGACGATACCCGTCGCCCCGATATGAACCCGATGGAGAAAAGGCGATGAAAAAGCCTGGCGACTACAAGAACACGACGGAATCCATGAACGATTCGATGCGCGAAATCTGGAAGATGCTGGTCAAGCTGTGGTGGCAATTCTTCGACTGGCTGGCGGTGGTGCCGAAGAAGCAGCTGGCGATCGTGATGTTCCTGGTGTTCGTCACCGCGAGCTTCGTGTTCCGCGACCCCGAGCAGCTGCTGCCCTTCTTCCTGATCATCATCATCATCAAGGTGCTGGCCGGCGGGAAGCACCGCGCCGAGCAGACCGCCGAGCAGGCCACCGAGCGGGCCGACACCGAGCAGTTGCACCGCAGCCTGCTGGAAGCGCGGATGGAAGCGCTGCAGGCGCAGATCGAGCCGCACTTCCTGTTCAACACGCTGGCCAGCATCGACCAGCTGATCCAGACCGACCCGCCGCGCGCCTCCAAGATGCAGCAGTCGCTGATCCGCTACCTGCGCTCGGCGCTGCCGCAGATGCGCGAAGGCGGCCGGCCCTCGCTGGGCCAGCAGGTGGCGCTGTCGACCGCCTTCCTCGAGATCATGCAGGTACGCATGGAAGAACGGCTGCAGCCGGCGGTGAACGTGCCGGACGGCCTCAAGTCGGCGGTGTTCCCCTCGATGATGCTGCAGACCCTGGTCGAGAATTCGATCAAGCACGGCCTGGAACCGAAGGCCGAGGGCGGCCGGCTGGAGATCGCAGCCGAGATCCGCGACGGCATGCTCGAGGTCAGCGTCACCGACTCGGGCCTGGGCTTCGCCCCAAATCGTCGGGCGGCGTGGGCCTCGCCAACATCCGCGAGCGGCTCAAGGCGCTGTACGACGGCGCGGCCGAACTGGTGATCCTGGTCCCGCTCGGCGGCGGCACCAAGGCCACCATCCGGGTGCCCTACGAGGTGGCGCCCAAGGGCGGCGCCGAGACCGCCGCGCCGCGCGGCGCGATCGACCTCGGCAAGCACTGAGAAGCGCCGTGGAAAGTGAAACGTGACAGGTGAAACGCGGCCGCGCTCCCGAAGGGGACGATCCGGATCCGCGCCGCCTGCAGGATCGTGACCGAACCGGGCCGAAGGCAGGCCGGCGGGAGGAGACTCCGGCCGGCCTGCGCGCTTTCGTGCGCCGCGCAACGCCAGCCGGCGGCCGGCTTGATCGATCGGCCCGGCTGGCAAACAATCGCCGCCACCCCGAACCCAGAGGAGGAACACCATGGACCGCAATCCCGCGCCGACCGCCGTCATCGCCGACGACGAGCGGCTGATGCGCGAACAGATCATCGGCCGGCTGCGCGAAGCCTGGCCCGAGCTGGTCATCGTCGGCGAGGCCGCCAACGGCCGCGAGGCGGTCGCGCTGGTGCGCAGCCAGGAGCCCGACATCGTCTTCCTCGACATCCGCATGCCCGAGATGACCGGCGTGGAAGCCGCCAAGGCGTTGGCCGGCCAGTGCCACGTGGTGTTCGTGACCGCCTACGACCAGTACGCGGTCGAGGCCTTCGACCAGGGCGCGGTCGACTACCTGCTCAAGCCGGCCGATCCCGAGCGGCTCAAGGTCGCGGTCGAGCGGCTCAAGGCCCGGCTCGGCAAGCAGCCCGACGACATGGAGGCGCTGCTGGACAAGCTGTCGCAGCGGCTCGGCGGCGGCAGCGGCGCGGTCGAGGCCAGGCCGCGCGAATACCTGCGCTGGATCCAGGCCAGCGTCGGCAACAACATCCGCATGATCCCGACCAGCGAAGTGCTGTTCTTCCGCGCCGAGGACAAGTACACCCGGGTGCAGACCGAGGGCTACGAGGCGCTGATCCGCAAGCCGATCAAGGAACTGGTCGACGAGCTCGATCCGGAGGAGTTCTGGCAGATCCACCGCGCCATCCTGGTGCGGGTGACCGCCATCACCGAGGTCAGCCGCGACTTCCGCGGCCAGCAGATCGTGGCGCTGCGCGGCAGCCCGGAAAAACTCGAAGTGAGCCGCAGCTACAACCACCTGTTCAAGCACATGTAGGTCCTCCGGCCGGTTCGCCCCGCGCCCGCGGTGGGCGCGGCGGGCGGCTGCATCGACCTCTTCGCGCATGCCGGCCGATGCCGTGAGCGCAAGGCTGCAGGCCGCTTGCAGGCCGGAATGCCGAAATATCTGCAACAACCGGCATTCAAGTTTTCGTGGCGGTTTCCGATAAGCGGGCATCACCGGGACACATCCAGTTCCGTTCCGCCGCGGCACACAGCGCGTGACCGCAGCCCGACAACTTCGAGAGGCCCACGCCATGCAAGTCATCAACACCAATGTCGCTTCGCTGAACTCTCAGCGCAATCTCTCGACCGCTTCGTCGAGCCTGAACACCTCGCTGCAACGCCTGTCTTCCGGCCTGCGCATCAATTCGGCCAAGGACGACGCCGCCGGCCTGGCGATCTCGGAGCGCTTCAGCGCCCAGATCCGCGGCATGGACCAGGCCCGCCGCAACGCCAACGACGGCGTGTCGCTGACCCAGACCGCCGAAGGCGCCCTGAGCAAGATGGGCGACATCCTGCAACGGATCCGCGAACTGGCGGTGCAGTCGTCCAACGCCACCAATTCCTCGTCCGACCGCCTGGCGATCAACGCCGAAGTCGGCCAGCTGACCGCCGAGCTCGACCGCTTCTCGACCACCACCGAATTCAACGGCCTCAAGCTGCTCGACGGTTCGCAAGCGTCGTCGGTGTTCCAGGTCGGCGCCAACGCCAACCAGACGGTCACCACCACCACCGCCAACTTCCGCACCTCGGCCTACGGCACCAACCAGGTCGGCTCGATCACCGCGACCTCGTCGGGCGCCGCGGTCACCGGCGGCGTGGCCGTGACGGCCTCGGGCAGCATCATCATCCGCGGCGGCGCCGCCAGCGGCTCGATCAGCGTCGGCACCACCGACTCGGCCAAGTCGATCGCCGACAAGATCAACGCCCAGACCCAGACCGGCGTGCGCGCCGCGGCCCGCACCGAGACCACGCTGACCTTCGGCGCCACCGGCAGCTACACGCTGAGCGCCTTCGGCAGCAACACCACCGGCCAGACGGTGACCTTCAACATCACCAACGCCACCACGTCGGCCGGCCTGGCCGACGCGGTGACGGCGTTCAACAACCAGTCGTCCAAGACCGGCGTGACCGCCAAGCTCAACAGCACCGGTACCGGCGTGGTGCTGACCTCGGACGCGGGCGAGAACATCAAGCTCACGGTGGCCGCCAGCGGCAACGCGGGCGCGGTGTCGGGCGGCGGCGCGGCGCTGGCCACCGGTGCCTCGGGCACGCTGATGATCGCCGGCCAGATCATGCTGGACTCGGACAAGTCGTACACGATCGAAAGCTCGGGCGCGGCGCTGACCACCTCGATCTTCGGTACCGCGGTGGCGGCCGGCGACCAGCTGACCTCGAACCTCAAGACGGTGTCGACGCTGGACGTGACCAGCTTCGACAACGCCACCCAGGCCCTGCGCATCGTCGACAGCGCGCTGGCGGTGGTGAACGGTCAGCGCGCCAACTTCGGCGCCTTGCAGAGCCGGTTCGAATCGACGATCGCCAACCTGGAAAGCTCGTCCGAGAACATGAACGCCGCACGGTCGCGGATCAAGGATGCGGACTTCGCCGCGGAAACGGCCAACCTGACGCGGGCGCAGATTCTGCAGCAGGCCGGCACGGCGATGCTGGCCCAGGCGAACGCCTTGCCGAACAATGTGCTGTCGCTGCTGCGCGGCTGATCTTAGGTGGGGGGCAAGGGGTGAAGCGTGAGGTGTTCGCCCCTTGGATGTGAGGGGTGAGGCGTGAGGTGTGAGGCGTAACCCCATCCCCCTCCCTGCCTCCCCCTTGAAGGGGGAGGAGCAAGGCGCGCAAAGCTCCGTCGCCAGTGATCGTCAAACGTGTCGCGGTGCAGCTCCCTCCCCTTCAAGGGGAGGGTTGGGGTGGGGATGGGGTTACGCCTCACACCTCACCCCTAACACCTCACGCCTAACACCTCACGCCTAGCACCTCACACTACCTACCCTCAGCCCCCGTCCCCGTCTGCACCCGCGGCAATCCCTCCCCACGCAGCAGCTCCACCCTCGCCCCCTCGCTCTTCACCGGTTCGACCCGGGCCGGCTCGTAAGGCGGCGAACGCCGCGCCGGCTCGGCCCGGGCTTCGGCCGCCGCCGACAGCGCGCGCACCTCGCCCGACAATTCCCCGCCCTCCTCCACCAGCAGCTTGCCGTAGCGCACCGTGCCGCTGACCCGGCCGGTGGCATGCACGATCAACTGGCTGCGCACCGTCAGCTCGCCCTCGAACTGGCCGTAGATCTCGGCCACGTCGATGCTGACCTTGCCCGAGAAGGCGCCCTGCTCGGCGATGCGCAGCACGCGGCTGTCCATGGTGGCCTCGACCCGGCCTTCCACCACCAGCGTGTCGCAGTCGTGGATGTCGGCGCCCTTGAGCTTGACGTTGGGGCCGACGATCAGCCGCGCGCCGCTTTCCGGCAGATCGGAGGCCGACACCGCGAAGGCGGCCGCTTCGGCCGGCCGCGCCGAAGCCGGCAGCATGTCGGCCAGGGTCGGCGGCTCGGCGGCGCCCGATGTGGCGATGCCCGGCGCGGCGGTGCCCGTCACCGCGGGGCGCGGCTCGACGGGCTGCGATGCGCGCGGATCGCGCTCGCCGTTGGCATTGTGGCGGGCCAGGGGCTGGTCTTCTGGAACATGGGGTCTTCCTTTGCGACGGATGCAGGACAGGGCTGGCGCCCAGGGGAACGCCGGACGAGGCGGCGACCGCGCTGTCTATCAAGCATCGTGCCAGTCGGAAGTTCGCGCCTGGAATCAGCGACTTGGCCGCCGGGCGCCCGGTACGGCGGCGGCCGTTTGTCGCGATGAAACGACGGCGCACCGGACGGCACGCCGTACTCGACTGATTGCAAAGGATTTCGCCGCGTCGGGCGACGACGACAGCGTCAGCGCTGCGGCAGCGGGATGAACTCGGTCTCGCCCGGCACCTGCGGGAAGCGGCCTTCCTGCCAGCGCAGCTTGGCCTCCTCGATGCGCTCGCGGCTCGAGGCGACGAAGTTCCACCAGATGAAGCGCGGGCCATCGAGCGGCTCGCCGCCGAGCACCAACAGCCGCGTATCGGCGGTCGCCGCCACGGTCACGGCCACGCCCGGCGTCAGCACGGCCAGCTGGCCGGCCTCGACCGGCTCGCCGTCGATCTCGACCCGGCCGCGCGCCACGTAGACGCCGCGCTCGGCGTGCTCGGCCGGCACCTCGAAGGCCGCGCCGGGCGCCAGCTCGCCGGCCACGTAGAGCGTGTCGCCATAGGTGTGCACCGGCGAGCGCGCGCCATAGGCCGAGCCCAGCACCACGCGCAGGCTCAGGCCCGGCTCCTCCAGCAGCGGCAGCGTCTCGGCCGGGTGGTGCCAGAAGCCGGGCGCGGCGTCCTCGTCCTGCTTGGGCAGCGCGAACCAGGTCTGCAGGCCGTGCAGCGTCTGGCCGCGCGCCCGCGCGTCGTCGGGCGAGCGCTCCGAATGCACCACGCCGCTGCCGGCCGTCATCCAGTTGACGTCACCGGGGCGGATGCGCTGCACGCTGCCCAGGCTGTCGCGGTGCAGGATCTCGCCTTCGTACAGGTAGGTGACGGTGGCCAGGCCGATGTGCGGATGCGGCCGCACGTCCATGCCCTGGCCGGGCGCCTGCGCCGCCGGCCCCATGTGGTCGAAGAAGATGAAAGGCCCGACCGCCTGCTTGGGCAGGCTGGGCAGGAGGCGCTTGACGGTGAAGCCGCCGAGGTCGCGTTCGTGTGGCTTGAGCAGGTGCTGGATGCTGGACATGGTGTTTTCCGGGGAAGCCGGCGCGGCTGAATGAAGGCAGCCGCGACCGGGGATCGTTCGTCGACGAGATGGGGTTGTGCAGGAGCGGCTTCAGCCGCGAATCGCGACAGCGGAACAGCCACCGGTTCGCGGCTGAACCCGCTCCTGCAGGTACAGGCCTGGCGCCGGCATGTGGGTCGGGCTTTGCGCCCGACAGCGCACTTGATAAAGATCGCCGTCGGGCGTAAAGCCCGACCTACATCAGTGCACCGTCGGGCGCAAAGCCCGACCTACGGGTCGAGGCCGCTCAGAATTTGCCGGCGTTGAAATCCTCGACCGCCTGGATCACCTCCTCGCGGCTGTTCATCACGAACGGCCCCCATTGCGCGATGCTCTCGCGCAGCGGCTTGCCGGCGATCAGCAGCAGCCGGACCGGCGCATCGCCCGCGGCCACGCGCACGCCGTCGCGCTCCTCGCGCGTCTCCAGCACCGCCATCTGCCGCGCCGCGACCGGCTGGGCGCGGCCGCCGACCTGGGCCTGGCCCTCGTAAACATAGACGAAGGCGTTGAAACCGGCCGGCAGCGGCTGCTCGAAACGGGTACCGGCAGGCAACTGGACGTCGAGGTAGAGCGGCTCGGTATCGGGCCGGCTGACCGCGCCGGCCACGCCGAGCGCCTCGCCGGCGATCACCTTCACCGTCACGCCGTCCTCGCGCGTCACGACCGGGATCTCGTCGGCCGGGATGTCGCGATAGGCGGGCGTGGTCATCTTGTTGCGGCCCGGCAGGTTGAGCCACAACTGGAAACCCTGCATCAGCCCGTCCTCCTGCTCCGGCAACTCGCTGTGGACGATGCCGCGGCCGGCGGTCATCCATTGCACGCCGCCGGGGCCGAGCAGGCCCTCGTTGCCGGCGTTGTCGCGATGGCGCATGCGGCCGGCCAGCATATAGGTGACGGTCTCGAAGCCGCGGTGCGGATGGTCGGGGAAGCCGGCCAGGTAGTCGCCCGGATCGTCGCTGTGGAAGTAGTCGAGCATCAGGAACGGGTCGAGCCGGCGCTGCAGATCCTGGGTCAGCACGCGCAGCAGCTTCACGCCGGCGCCGTCCGAGGTCGGCATGCCGTTGACGAGGCGTTCGACTTCGCGCGGCTGGTTGAGGTGGGTGGTCATGGCAGCATCCTTTCAGTCGTTTCGATCGAAGGTCACCGATCGATGGCTGCCATTCTTGCCGAGCCGTGCAGGGCGGGATAGCGGAATGTAGTGACCAGATGTATCGAATTTTTTGAATGAGTGTCCCAGCCGTTTTCCCGTACTGGAATCGATAACAGCCCTACTCTATTTATGACAATAGAATTAGTAATATCTTAGTAAAACCAAGCAAGCATCTGACTTTAAGATAATGTCATATTAAAATAAGCCGATAAGGGCCGTAAATATCTACATGGTCATAGACAGGACCGTTTTTCGTGCTATAAACGCCCCCACAAAAATTAGAACGTACATTTCGATAGACATAGGCCATCCAGGAGGAATCACCATGGCTATGCTTTTTCCGACGTATTCCCGGGGAGCGCCCTGCTCCCGCCGCGCCCTTCCTTCGCCTTCCGCCTCCCACCGTTCCGCCTGCGGCTGATCGCGGCACGGCCGTCCCGCCGCGCGGGATGGCCGGCCGGAACATTTGAAAATTTGAATCGCCGGCGCCGCGCGCCGGCGACCGCCTCGGCACGCGGGTCTTCCAAGGCCCGGCGGGGCGGCCGTGCGTGGAAATCGAAGGCAGGGATGGAATGGATTCAAAACAGGATGGAGCGACGACGCCCGCAGGCCAGGAAACGCTGATCGCGCGATTCTTCCGCCAGTCGGCGCAGGACGGCGCCACGGCCGGCAACTGCCGTGTTCACGGCGACCGTATTCACGGCGACCGCGTTCAGGGCGGAACCGATGATGCCGAGGCCCACGACTACCCGGCGCTCTGGCGCGCCGCACAGGCGATCCGGCGGCAATTGCGGGCGCGCGGGCTGCGCCGCGGCGACATCGTCGCACTGGCGATCCCGAGCAGCCTGGCCGCGGTGGCGACCTTGCTGGCGGCCTGGGCCGAGGCGCTGGCGATCAGCATCGTGCCGCACGAACTGTCGGACCGCAGCGGCCGCATGGCGCCGGCCAAGCTGCGCGCGATGCTCGAGCTGCTGCGGCCGGCGCTGCTGGTGGCGACCGACGAAGTGCGGGCCCAGGCCGGCGAACATGCCGCGGCCGGCATGAGCGACGCCGAGCTGCGTGCCGCGATGGCCGGCACGCCGCTGACGGATGCGCCGCTGGCCGCCGCGGCCGACCTCGCCATCCTGCAATTCACCTCGGGCAGCAGCGGCCTGCCCAAGGCAGTGATGGTCGACCAGGCCATGCTGGCCGCCAACTGCGCCGCAATCGCCGCCCGCATCGGCCTCGACGGCCGCGACCGCATGGTCAGCTGGCTGCCGCTGAACCATGACATGGGCCTGTCGGCCGTCACCCTGGCGCTGTGGGGCGGCATCGACCTGATGCTGATCCCGACCCAGGCCTACGCGCGCCAACCGCTGGTCTGGCTGGACTGCCTGTCGCGGTACCGCGGCACGCTGTCGCCGGCGCCGGCCTCGGCCTACGCCTTGATGGCGCGCTTCGCGCCGCTGCTGGCCCGGCGCAATCTCGACCTGAGCGCCTGGCGCTACGGCTGGGCCGGCGCCGAGCCGGTATTCGACCACCAGTTGCGCAGCTTCCAGGCCCTGCTGGCGCCCTACGGCCTGGCACCTGCCGTGGTCCAGCCCGCCTACGGCATGGCCGAGACGGTGGTCGCCACCTCGCTCAATCCGCCCGGCCGGCCCTACCGCGTCGCCCGGGTCGACCGGCGCAGCCTGGAATCGGACGGCCTGGCGCTCGAATGCGCCGAGGATGCGGCCGACGCGCTGGTGTTCGCTGCCAACGGCAAGCCGGTCGACGGGCTGGAGATCCGCGTCGTCGACGAAGCCGGCCATGCGCTGCCCGAGCGGCGGGTGGGCCAGTTGCAGGTGCGCGGCAGCTCGGCATTGCGCGGCTACTACGGCCAGGCCGGCGGCGCGACCTGCCCCGACGGCTGGTACGCCACCGGCGACATCGGCTTCCTGGTCGAGGGCGAGGTCCATATCAGCGGCCGCGCCAAGGACCTGATCACCCGCGCCGGACTCAACATCAGCCCGCACCACGTCGAGCAGGTGATCGAGCGCGAGCTGGCGCTCCGGCCCGGCTCGGCGGCGGTGTTCTCGGTGCTCGACATGCGGCTGGCGCAGGAACGCGTCTACGCGCTGATCGTCGGCCGCGGCGGCGACGAAGCGGCGGCGCTGCGCCTGCGCGTCGCCCGTGCGGTGGTGGACGAAACCGGCCTGCAACTGGATGCGATCGAGTTCGTCGGCAGCGCCGAGCTGCCCAGGACCACCAGCGGAAAGATCCAGCGCAGCGCGCTGCGCCAGCGCTACAGCCAAGCTCCCCAAGCAGATCCGCAGCCGGATCCCCGGCCGGATGCATCGCCGAAACCCGAATCGGAGGCCCTCCATGTTTGAACTGATTTGCGACGTCCTGCACGAAAACGCCCGCAACGGCATCCTGCCCGCCCATATCGGCGAGATCGCACCCACGCCGCAGATGAGCCTGTCCGACCTCGGACTCGATTCGCTCGGCAAGCTGACCGTGCTGTCCGAGCTGTGCGGCCGGCTCGGCATCCCGCAGATCGACCTCGACCTGCACGAGCGCATCTCGCTCGACGACTTCGGCCGCATGCTCAGCGACGCCACCGTGGAATACGGCGGGGCCACCCTTGGCGGGGCCGCCATCGGCGGGGCGACGCCCGGCGCTGCCGCGCCGGTCATGGAGGAGGCGCTGCAATGACCAAGGCCGCCACCGCCCAACCGTCGCCGTGGCTGGTCGGCACCCGCAGCGACGTGTTCTTCATCCTGCTGGCCGGGCCGATCATCTCGCTGGTGCTGCTGTGGGGCATCTGGAACGGGCCGGCCTTCCTGATCGGCGCCGCGCTGTTCGCCCTGCTGCTCGACATCCCGCACCTCTTGCACACCTATGTCGCGCTCTTGTCCAACCCGGCCGAGTTCGCCCGCCACCAGCGGCCGTTCTGGCTCGGCCTCGCGGCCATCTCGGCGCTGTGCATCGGGCTGGCGCTGGCCGACCAGTTCCTGCTGCTGGTCACCATCTGGGTCTACTGGCAGCCCTACCACGTCTGCAAGCAGCACTTCGGCGTCGCCACCATGTATGCGCGCAAGTCGGGCTACAAGGCGGATACCGAGCACGTCAAGACGCTGGTGCTGGCCGGCTTCGCCGCGCCGCTGCTGTACCGGCTCACCCACGGCGGCTTCGAGTTCGGCCACTACGTGCTGTTCGGCAACACGCTGCCGTTCTCCGGCCTCAAGGTCTACGCGCCGGTCCTGCCCGAATGGACCGCCTGGATCGCCTACGCGGCATTCGCCGCCATCGCCGTGCGCTTCGTGCTCAAGGAGCGGCGCGACGCGCGCAGCGGCCAGGCGCTGCCGCGCTTCGTCTGGATCATGCTGGCGCTGTCGCTGGCGCTGTACAACGCGGCCTACCTGCTGATCGGCGACCTGTACGCGCTGATCCTGATCGGCACCAGCGTGCACGCGATCCAGTACCACCTGGTCTGCGTGGCGACGGTGAAGGCCCGGCTGGCCGGCGCCGAGGCCGCACCGGCCGGCGCGCCGATCCTGGGCTGGCTGCACCGCCGGGTGAAGACGCTGGGCAGCCATCCGCTGTACTGGGTCGGCACGCTGTTCGTCGCCAGCTCGCTGGTGATGGCGACCGAGTTCCCGACCCTGGGCATCGTTCCGCTGATCCTGGTGCTGCACCACTTCTACCTCGACGGCGTGATCTGGAAGCGCAAGGCCAAATGAACGCGCCCATCCACGATCCGGCGCCGCGCGGCGAAGCGGCCCAGCCGAGTGCGGCCCAGCCGGGTGCGGCCCAGCTGAACGCGCAGCTCAAGCCGCTGATCGGCGACCTGACCGAGCACCGCGCGCTCGTCTACTGGGGCGACCTGCTGGCCAGCATGGCGCTGTTCTGGGGCGCCTTCGCGCTGAGCCTGGCCGGCGCCGCCGGCCAGGGCCTGCGCGCCGCCGCCTTCGCGGTGGCGGTGCTGGCGCTGTACCGCGCCGCCACCTTCATGCACGAGCTGGCCCACCTGCCGCAGTCGCGCCTGCCCGGCTTCCGCTGGGCCTGGAACCTGCTGTGCGGCATCCCGATCCTGCTGCCGAGCTTCCTCTACTACAGCCACCTGAACCACCACGCCACCAAGCTGTACGCGACGGTCGACGACCCCGAGTACCTGGCCTTCGGCCCGCATCCGCTGAAGAGCTGGTGGACGCTGCTGGCCGGCACCGTGCTGAGCCCGCTGCTGCTGGCGCTGCGCTTCGCCGTGCTGGCGCCGCTGGCCTGGTTCGTGCCGCCGTTGCGGCGCTGGCTGGACGTGCATTTCTCGGCGGTGGCGATCCATCCGCACTTCCAGGACCGCACGCCGCAGCGCGCGCGGCGGCAGAAGGAGCAGCGCATCGCCGAGCCGCTGACCGCGCTCTACCTGTGGCTGGCCGTCGGCGCCTGCCTGGCCGGCTTGCTGCCGCTCCAGGTCGTGGCCGCCTTCGTCGCCTGCGCGCTGTGCGTGCTGCTGATCAACGCGGTACGCACCCGCTATGCCCACCGCTACGCCTACGACGGCGAGAGCGTCAGCCACAGCGCCCAGATCGAGGACTCGACCACGCTGGACTACGGCGGCTGGTTCGCCCTGCTGGCGCCGGTCGGCCTGCGCTTCCATGCGCTGCACCACCTGTTTCCCCATCTCCCTTATCACGCCCTGGCCACCGCGCACCGCCGCATCGTGCTGAGCGCCCTGCCGGCGGCGGAAACCTATCGGCGCACCTGCCGCAATCATTCGAAACCATCCGTTCTCGTCCTGTCGGACGAAAGGTAATCAGGTCATGACCATTGAACACATCTTTGCCGAACCCAGCCGCTTCGAGCGCTTCGTCAACCCGGAGATCGGCGACCTGATCCGCCGCATCGGCCTGGACAAGACCTTCGTCCACGGCCAGGGCTGCCTGCTGCGCGACCAGCACGGCCACGAATACCTCGACTTCCTCGCCGCCTACGGCGCCCTGCCCTTCGGCCACGCCCCGAAGCCGATCATGGACGCGCTGGTGAAGCTGGCCGAAGGCGGCGAGCCGATCTTCGTGCAGCCCTCCTCGCTGGCCGCCAGCGGCGAGCTGGCCGAGCGGCTGATCGCCCTGGCGCCGGGCGAATTCCGCACGGTGACCTTCCAGAACAGCGGCGCCGAGACGGTGGAGGCCTCGTTCAAGGCCTGCATCGCCGCCACCGGCCGCCGCCGCATCCTGGCCGCGCGCAACAGCTTCCACGGCAAGACCATGGCGGCGCTGTCGGCCACCGGCAATCCGAAATACCAGGACGTGTTCCACGCCCCGATCGCCGGCTTCGACTTCGTCGACTTCGGCGACGCCGCGGCGGTGCGCGCCGCCTTCCAGTCGCGGCCGAGCGACTACGCCGCCATCATCCTCGAGCCGGTGCAGGGCGAAGGCGGCATCCACGTCGCGCCCGAGGGCTATTTCCGCGAGGTGCGGCAGGCCTGCGACGACTACGGCGTGATGCTGATCGTCGACGAGGTGCAGACCGGCCTGGGCCGCACCGGCCGCATGTTCGCCATCGAGCGCGAAGGCATCCAGGCCGACTGCCTGCTGCTGGCCAAGGCGCTCGGCGGCGGCGTGGCGCCGATCGGCGCCTGCCTCCTGGCCCCGAGCGTGCAGACCGAGGAATTCCACCTCAAGCATTCGTCCACCTTCGGCGGCAACACGCTGGCCTGCCGCGTCGGCCTGGCCGCGCTCGACCTGTTGACCGCGCCGGGCAGCACCCTGCTGGCCGACGTCGCCGCCAACGGCGAGTTCCTGCTGGCCGAGCTGCACAAGCTGGCCGACCGCTACGGCAACGTGATCAGCGAGGTACGCGGCGCCGGCTACCTGATCGGGGTCGAGTTCGACGTCAGCCGCGCCAACTTCGAGCGCCATTTCGGCAGCTTCATGGGCATCGCCGGCGAGCAGGACAGCCTGGTGCCGCTGGTCGCCAGCCACCTGCTCAACGTCGGCCGGGTGCGCGTGGCGCCGACGCTGAACGGCGCCAGCACGCTGCGGATCGAGCCGCCGCTGATCGCCACGCGGGCGCAGTGCGAGCAATTCCTGGCCGCCTTCGAGCGGACGGTGGCGCTGGTCTCGGCCGGCAATACCGGCGCGCTGCTGGCCCACCTGACCGGCGGCCAAGCCGTCGAGCGCAGCTCGAGCGCCGCCGCGCCGCGCAACGACGCGATCGACCGCAGCGTGCCGCGCTTCGGCTTCCTGGTGCACCCGCTGGAACCGAAGAACTACGCCGAATACGACGAGAGCCTGGCCGGCTACGACGAGGCGGCGCTGACGCTGATGGAGGACCGGCTCAACCCGGTGATGGAACCGTTCTACGTCTCCACCGTGCGGCTGACCTCGCCGACCGGCGCGCGCGCCGAGGGCGACTTCATCACCGTGCCGCGCTCGGCCGCGCAGCTGGCCGCCATGCCGCTGGAGGAGTCGACCGCGCTGATCGAAGAGGCGATGGACATCGCCCGCGCCCGCGGCGCCAGCCTGATCGGCCTCGGCGGCCACACCTCGATCGTCACCGGCGGCGGCACCCGGGTGGCCGGCAAGGGCATCGCGGTCAGCACCGGCAATACCTACACCATGCTCAGCGCGGTCGAGGCGGCCTGCTCGGTGCTGGCGCAGACCGGCCGTTCGATCGCGGACGTGCGGGTGGCGGTGGTCGGCGGCACCGGCAGCATCGGCTCGGCCATCGCCCGGGTGATCGCCGCCCAGGCGCGCCGGCTGGTGCTGGTCGGCAATCCGCGCAGCGCGCTGTTCAACCGCGCGCGCTTCGGCGCCGTCTACGGCCGCATCGCCGACTACGCCCAGTCGGCCGTCGCCCGCACGCCGGGCAGCGTGCTCGACCGGGTCGCCCGCCGGCTGGCCGACGGCCAGCCGCAGGCGGCGCTGGTCGAGGCCCTGCTGGCCGAGGGCGAGGCCGACCTCGACGCGCCGCTGCGCCACAGCAGCGCGCTGGCCGAGGAACTGCAACGCGCCGACCTGGTGCTGGTGGCCACCAGCAGCACCGAGCGCTTCATCTCGCCCGAGCACCTGAAGGCCGGCGCCATCGTCTGCGACCTGTCGCGCCCGGCCAACGTCAGCCACGAGATCGCCCGCGCGCGCCACGACGTGCTGGTGATCGACGGCGGCATCGTCGAGGCGCCGGGCCGCGCCCTGCTCGGCTCGCGCTTCGGCATCCCGAGGACCTGAGCTATGCCTGCATGGCCGAGGTGATGATGATGGCGCTCGGCGGCGTCTGCCGCGACGCCAGCCTGGGCCTCGATCTCGCCGGCGAGGATCTCGAGCTGTTCCAGCGGCTGTCGGCCGAGCACGGCTTCCGCCTGGCCGGCCTGCGCAGCTTCGACAAGGCGCTCGATCCCGAGCGCTGGACGCGCTACGTCGCCCAGTTCGGCAGCCAGGCCGCCGCCGTGGCGCAGGAGATCGCCTGATGGCCGCCGTGATGGAAAAGACCGTGCTGATCCACGGCCGCAGCCCGCAGGAGGTGCTGGACTTCTGCCTCGACGGCGCCAACTTCCCGCTGATCTTCCCCGAGCCGATCCGCCCGATCGGCAAGGTCGACCCGACCCGGTTGCAGATCGCCGCCGGCCGCGAGTTCGATTTCCTGCACTGGATGCTGTACTGCATCCCGTGCAGGTGGCGGGTGCGCATCGCCGAGGTGCGGCCCAACGAGCTGTTCGTCGACCAGATGCTGCGCGGCCCGATGAAGCGCTTCCGCCACGAGCACATCGTGCGGCCCGATCCGCGCGGCACGCTGTACACCGACCGCGTCAGCTACGAGGCCTACGGCGGCCGGCTGGCCGAGAAGCTGTTCGTGAACGGCTACATGGACCGGCTGTTCAGGGCCCGCCACCGCAATATGCGCCGCCTGCTGGAGACCGCCGCATGATCACCGTCCTGCCGGTCACCGACCGTCGCCTGACCGACCTCTACATCGACCTGCCGTTCCGGCTGTACCGCCACGATCCGCTGTGGGTGCCGCCGCTGCGCGCCGACATGCGCAAGCTGATGTCGCCGAAGAAGAACCCGCTGTTCGCCGAGGCCGCCATCGAGCACTTCGTCGCGCTCGACTCGGCCGGCGTGGCGGTGGGCCGCATCAGCGCCACCATCCACCACGACTACAACCGCCGCTTCGGCGAGCAGCACGTGTTCTTCGGCTATTTCGAGAGCGAGAACCGCCAGGACGTGGCCGACGCGCTGCTGGCCGCCGTGCGCGCCTGGGCGCTGCAGCGCGGCAAGACCTCGCTGATCGGCCCCTACAGCTACACCTCGACCCAGGACGCGGCGCTGCTGCTGGAGAACTGCGACGGCAAGCCGCCGACGCTGCTGCAGACCTACAACCCGCCCTACTACCGCACCCTGCTGGAGCGGGCCGGCTTCGCGCTGGACTTCACCTTCAGCACCTTCGGCATGGACAGCCGGCCGAGCGAGCGCACCGAGCGCTTGCGCAAGCTCGGCCAGAAGCTGCGCGAGCGCCACCGCATCACCGTGCGCAGCGCCACCAAGCAGGATCTGAAGCAGAACCTCGAAGAAGTGCGCCAGCTGTTCAACAGCAGCTTCGCCGGCAACTACGAGGTGGCGCCGATCTCGGCGCCGGTGTTCGGCTTCCAGATCGACGCGGTGCGGCCCTTCGTCGACCTCGACGGCATCCGCATCATCGAGGTGGCCGGCAAGCCGACCGCCTTCTTCCTGATCCTGCCCGACCTCAACGAGCTCCTGGCCAAGCTCAAGGGCTCGTTCGGCCTCTTGGACCTGATCCGGCTGCCGGCCTACAAGCGCGGCATCAAGAAGTGCGTGATCGCGCTGATCGGGGTCGACCCCGAGCTGCACGGCAAGGGCCTGGGCCGGGTGATCGCCGAGGAGATCATCGGCTACGCCGCCGAGCGCTTCGACGAGACCCACACCATGTGGATCGACGACCGCAACCCGTCGAGCTACGTGCTGGCCCAGAACGGCGGCATGCGGCGGACCAAGCGCTACGGCGTGTTCCGCAAGGAATTGACGGCCCGGCCGCAAGCGGCCGCACCGGCGGCGGTCCGCTTCGCGGCCGCGGCGAACCCAATGGAAGTGATTTGAAATGAGCGATTCGATCATCCGGATTTCCAAGGTCTCCAAGCACTACACGGTCGGCGATGCGCAGACCGCGGTGCTGCAGGACGTCGACCTGAACGTGCCGCGCGGCGACATCGTCGTGATCCGCGGCATGTCCGGCTCGGGCAAGACCACCCTGCTCAACGCCATGGGCGGGCTCGACACGGTCGACCAGGGCGAGGTCGAGGTGGCCGGCCTGCCGTTGCACCGCATGAGCTTCACCGAGCTGACGCGCTTCCGCGCCGAGAAGGTCGGCTTCGTGTTCCAGTTCCACAACCTGATCCCGACGCTGACGGTGCAGGAGAACGTGCTGTCCGGCCTCGAAGCGATGCGGCCGCTGCAGCGCGGCGACGCCGCGAAGGCACGCGAATACCTGGCGCGGGTCGGCCTGGCCGGCCACGAGGACAAGTTCCCGGCGCGGCTGTCGGGCGGTCAGCAGCAGCGCGTGGCGATCGCCCGCGCGCTGGTCAAGGAGCCGGCGGTGGTGCTGGCCGACGAGCCGACCGGCAGCCTCGACGAGGCGACCGGCAACGCGGTGATGAACCTGCTGCGCGAGCTGCAGACCGAGAAGAAGACCACGGTGGTCATCGTCACCCACAACCCCGAGCTGGCGCCGCACGCCAACAGCGTCTACGAGATGCGCTCGGGCCGGCTGCAGACGCGGGTCGAGGGCTGATCGATTGAAAGCCCTCCTCCACAACCTGCCGCTGACCCACGTCGGCCGCTCGATCCTGCGCATCCGCTATCGCCTGCTGGTGATCGCGATGATCTGCGCCTCGACCTTCGGCGTGCTGGTCGGCGCCTATTCGGCCATCGACAGCCTGTTCATCACCGTCGAACGCATCCAGTCCAAGGCCGACATGGCCGACCTCGAACTGCTGTTCGCGCCGGACGACGCCAAGAACCTGCCCGACTTCGCCGCGCTGCCCGGCGTGAGCGCGCAGGCGCACCGGCTGGTGATGAGCGGCCAGGCCACGCTCGGCGCGCAGGGCACGGTGTCCTCGCTGCTGATCGCGGCCCAGCCCGAATTGTTCGGCCGCATCAACAAGCTGACCGTGCTCGACGGCCGCCTGCCCGGCGCCGACCGGGTCGACGAGGTCGCACTGGAGCGCAACTGCGCCGCCCACTACGGCAAGCGAGTGGGCGACCGGCTGAACCTGCGGGTCGGCTACGTCGACTACCCGCTGACCGTGCGCGGCATCGTCGAGAGCCCGGAATACCTGATCGCGCCGCTGAACCCGAGCGTCTACGTGCCTACCAACGGCTCGCTGTGCGTGATGTTCGGGGTGGAGACGCTGCTGCACGACAAGCTCGGCTTCCCCGCCGTCAACAGCGTGCTGCTGCGGCTGGACGGCAGCCGCAGCGCCGAGGCGATGAAGGCCGCGGCGCTCGAGCTGGCGCAGACCCGGCTGTCGGTCGACTACGCGCTCACCCGGCAGGAGCAGTTCAGCCAGAAGTTCCTCGAGCTGGACCTCAACACCTTCAAGGTCTTCCTGCCCACGGTGGTGCTGATCTTCGCGCTGTCGTCGATCCTGGTGGTGTTCTTCCTGATGTACCAGTGGATCAAGGAAGAGCGGCCGCTGATCGCCATGCTGCTGACGCTGGGGTATGGCCGCCGGCAGCTGATCGTGGCCTACCTGCTGCCGGCGCTGGCGATCGTGGCGCTGGCGCTGGCGATGGGCCTGTTCCTGGCCGGCTTCGACATGTGGGCCTTCGGCTCCAACTACGGCCGCGCCATCGGCATGCCCGAGCCGACGCTGCGGCTGCAATGGTCCTATATCGCCGGCGCCTGCGCGCTGACGGTGAGCACGGTCGGCCTCGGCATGTTCTTCCCGATCCGCTCGATGATCCGCATCGCGCCGATCGACGCGCTGCGCGACCTCAACGCGCAGGCCGACCACCACCCGAGCTGGCTGATCCGCGCCGCGCAGAAGGTGCGCGGGCCGTTCTGGCTCAAGTACTCGCTGCGCAACCTGATCCGCAGCTGGCAGGTGTCGGCGGTGTCGATCCTGGCGGTGGCGGCCAGCCTGGCGGTGACCATCTCGTTCTACGTCTCGCTGACCTCGATGGAGCGCACCGCCATCGGCAGCGTGGCCAGCGACCGCTGGCACGCGGTGGTCGACCTCGACGCACCGTTGTGGATGGACGAGATCGGCCGGCTGCGCGATGCGATCCCGGCCAGCCGCTGGTCGCCCTTCGTCAAGGGCGGCGCCCAGGTGGTCAGCGCCCACCGCAGCGACAACGCCTACTTGCTCGGCATCGTGCCCGCCGACAAGGTGCGCAACGTCAACCTGATCGCCGGACGCGAATTGCAGGCCGGCGACGGCGACGCGGTGATCCTGGAGCGGCGGCTGGCGGTCGACCACCAGGCGGCGGTCGGCGACACCATCACGCTCAAGGTACGCGGCGCCGACTACCCGGCGCGCATCGTCGGCATCCATTCGAGCGCAGTGCCGGGCGAGGTGGTGGCGCCGCGCGCCTTCGCCCAGCGCATGCTGTCGCTGGACGACCAGTTCACCGGCGCCTTCCTGGTCGAACCGGCGCCGACGGCGCGCGAGACCGCGGCGCTGTACGGCGTGCGCGGCGTGGTGCGCGTCACCGGCAAGGACGAGATCGTGGCGGCCATCCTCAGCATCAGCGGCCACATCTGGAAAATCATCCACCTGTCGGCGCTGATGAGCATCGGCGTGTCGGCGCTGTTCGTGCTCACCAGCATCACCTTCACCATCATGGGCCGCCGCGGCGAGTACGGGATGCTGCGGATCATCGGCCACCGCAACGCCATGGTCACCGGCATCGTGCTGACCGAAGCGGCGCTGATGGCCGTCATCGCCTCGCTGCTGGCCATCCCGCTGGGCCAGGTGCTGGGCGACGTGCTCAACGACCGGCTCACCTACGTCTGGTTCAAGGTCAACACCCAGTCCAGCGTGCTGGACTTCCTGCGGGTGATCGGCCCGGCCCTGGTGCTGGTGCCGCTGGCCGCGCTGCCGACCATCCGCAACATCTTCGGCATCGCCCCGGTGGACATACTCAAGGAAAGGAAATTCGGATGAACAAGCGCATAGGGATGCTGCCGGCGCTGCTGCTGGCGCTGCCTGGCTGGGCCGCCGACGCCACGGCGCTGATGAAGGAATCGGACAGGCGCATCAAGGCGCCCGACGAAACGGTGCAGTACGACATGGAGCTGTACGACGGCGACAAGCTGGTGCACAGCCGCAAGCTGTTGCGGCTGGACAAGCAGATGGACGGCAAGAACAGCACGCTGATCCGATTCCAGGCGCCGGCGGCGGTGAAGAACGTCGGCCTGCTGATCGAGGACACGGGCGCGGCGATCAACGACATCTGGTCCTACACGCCGGCCACCAAGTCGCTGCGGCGCATCGCCGGCGCGCAGAAGCAGAACTGGTTCATGGGCACCGAGTTCACCTACGAGGACTTCGAGGACTACAAGCTCAAGTCCTACCGCTTCGAGCAGGTCGACACGCTGGCGCCCTGCCTGCGCTGGGCCAAGTGCGCGGTGATCGAAGCGACCCCCAACCCCGGCGCCGAGGCGCAGGCCTCGGGCTACGGCAAGAAGCGCTACTACATCGAGCAGGCCAGCCAATACCCGGTGCAGATCGAGTATTTCGACCGCCAGGGCGCGCTGGCCAAGCGCCTGACCACCGAGAGCCTGAAGAGCTACGGCAGCTATTCGCGGCCGCAGGCTCAGACCATGTGGAACGCGGCCAACAACCGCAAGACGCGGATGGTGGTGACCGAGCTGACGATCAAGCCGGGATTGGTGGACAGCCAGTTCACGCAGCGGGCGTTGCGGAACGAGGAGTGAGCGCTTTTAGCCCCTCGCCCCCGGGAGAGAGGCTCGAACGGTCGAGACATCGCAATCGATCGAATCTGCACAGGCCAGGCTCCCTTCTCCCACCGGGAGAAGGGCTGGGGATGAGGGAGCGCCGGTTCAGTCATCACGGCCGGCCGCTGCGAGATCAGCTCGACTCAGCAAGCGCCACAACGGCTGAGCATGCAACACCGGGCAATACGCACTGAACCGGCGCTCCCTCACCCCAACCCCTCTCCCGGGGGAGAGGGGCTTGAACGGTCAAGGCCCCACAAGCGGTTGAAGCTGCGCAGGCTTGGCCCCCTTCTCCCGCCGGGAGAAGGGCTGGGGATGAGGGAGCGGCGGTTCAGCCATCGCTGCCGGCTCCAGCGAGCACAACAAAGGCCGTCACGGCAATACCAGCCACTCGACGCATTGAATTGATCGATTTGGAACGAATTGGAGGAATTGAATATGAATACCATCACGCTCGAATCCCAGGTCCTCGACCTGGTCGCCGCCACCGCCAACCTCGACCGCACCCTGCTCGCCCCCGAGCTGACCGTCGAGGAACTCGGCATGGACTCGCTCGACGTCCTGCGCCTCACCTACGCGATCGAAAAGCACTTCCGCATCAGCCTGTCGGCCTACAGCCATACCGACGTGACCTCGCTGGCGCGGCTGGTCGAGATCCTGCGGCACGAGACCGCCCCGCGCGCGGCGGCCCAGCCATGAAGCGGGTGGTGATCACCGGCATCGGCTGCGTCAGCCCTACGGCATCGGCGTCGAGCCCTTGTGGCGCGGCCTGGCCGAGGGCCGCGGCGCCATCGGCGAAGTGCCGTGGCTGCGGGAGGCGAAGACCCAGTACCGCCACGGCGGCGGCCTGCTCGACTACGCGCCCGACGCGCACTTCAGCGCCTCCGAGCAGATGCTGTTCGACCGCGCCACCCAGTTCGCCCTGCTCGCCTGCGATCAGGCCTGGCGCCAGGCCGGCCTGCAGCTCACCGAGCAGCAGGCGGCGCGCACCGCCGTCTACATCGGCACCGCGGTCGGCGGCAGCGACGCGCTCGACGCGGTCTACCGCGACCTCTACCGCGACGATTGCCTGACCCTGCCGCCCTTGACCGTGCCGCGCGCCATGGCCAACGCCGCCGCCAGCCACATCGGCCTGCGCTACAAGCTGCGCGGCCCGTCGCTGACCATCTCGACCGCCTGCGCCTCCTCGACCCAGGCGATCGGCGAGGCCTTCCGCCTGCTGCGCCACGGCGCCATCCACGCCGCCGTCGCCGGCGGCACCGACGCCTGCCTCAATCCGCTGGTCTGGCGCGCCTGGGAATCGATCCGCGCCATGGCGCCCGATACCTGCCGGCCGTTCTCCAAGGGCCGCCGCGGCATGGTGCTCGGCGAAGGCGCCGGCGTGCTGGTGATGGAAACGCTCGAATCGGCCCGCGCGCGCGGCGCCCCCATCCTGGCCGAAGTGCTCGGCTATTCCGCCAACTGCGACGCCGGCGACATCGTCAAGCCGTCCGAGACCGGCGCGGCGCGGGCGATGCGCGAAGCGCTGCAGGACGCCGAGCTGCCGCCCGGCCAAGTCGACTACGTCAACGCCCATGGCACCGGCACGCTGCTGAACGACCGGGTCGAGACCGCGGCGATCCGCCGGGTGCTCGGCGAGCAGGCCGACCGCATCGTGGCCTCGTCGGTGAAATCGGCCATCGGCCACCTGATGGGCGCGGCCGGCGCGGTCGAGCTGATCGCCGGCCTGATGGCGTTCGAGCGCGACCTGCTGCCGCCGACGCTGAACCACCAGGAAGCCGACCCGGAATGCGACCTCGACTGCGCGCCCAACGCGCCGCGCGCGCAGCGGGTGAACACCCTGCTGAAGAACTCCTTCGCCTTCGGCGGGCTGAACACCTCGCTGGTGCTGCGCCGGCCGGAGGTGGCGGCATGATCCTGGTCACCGGCGCCAGCGGCTGCGTCGGCGCCAACCTGGTCCACGCGCTGGTCGCGGCCGGCGAGCCGGTGGCCGCGCTGCTGCTGCCCGGCGACCCGGCGCCGGCCTTGCGCACGCTCGGCGACCGCATCGAGCGCCGCAGCGGCGACGTGCGCGATCCCGACTCGCTGCGGCGGGCCATGGCCGGCATCGATGCGGTCTACCACGCCGCCGGCGTCGCCTCGCCGCGGCCGGCCGACGAAGCGCGCATGTGGGCGGTCAACGTCGACGGCACCCGCAACCTGCTGGAAGCCGCGCGGCAGGCCGGCGTGGCGCGGGTGGTGCACGTCTCCTCGATCGCCGCGGTCGGCTATCCCGACGGTTGCGTCGACGAAACGGCCGCCTACAACGGCGCCGACATCGCCTTCGCCTACATGCACGGCAAGCATGCCGCCGAGCGCGAAGTGGCCGCCGCGGTGGCGCGCGGGCTCAACGCGGTATCGGTCTGCCCGGCCGCCGTCATCGCGCCCTACTGCGACCGCCGCGACGGCTGGGGCCGGATCATGCTCGACGTGGCCGCGCGCCGCATGGCCTTCTGCCCGCCCGGCGGCATCGCCTATATCGGCGCGGCAGACCTGGTCGCCGGCATGCAGGCCGCCATGCGGCACGGCCGCCGCGGCGAACGCTACCTGCTGGCCAGCGGCAATGCCGGCTACCGCGAACTGATCGACTGCTTCGCCGCCGCCGCCGCGGTGGCGCCGCCGGGCTGGACCGCGCCGCGTCCGCTGCTGCGCGGCGCCGCCCGCCTGCTGCGCGCGATCGAGCCGGTGAGCCGGCGCTGCCTGCCGCAGATGCGGCTGTCGTCCGGCGTGCTCGACCTGCTGTGGCGGCAGAAGCACTACCGCACCGACAAGGCCGCGCGCGAACTCGGCTTCGCCGCGAGCCAGACGCTGCAATCGGCGGTGGCCGAGACCTGGCGCTGGCTGGCCACAGAACAGCAAGGAGCGGCCCATGTCGCTTGAACTGGCCCAAACCGCGCTGGCGCCGCCGTCGGACCGCAGCCAGGCGCTGGCCGACTGGCTGCGCGATTACGCCCGCCGCCGCATCCACTCGCGCCTGATCGACGAGCGGCGCTGCATCCCGCCCCACGTGGCGCTCGACTTCGGCAACCGCGGCCTGCTGGGCATGCAGGTGCCGGCCGGGCAAGGCGGCCTGCTCGGCCTCGACCACCAGGAATATTTCTGGCTCCTGCGTCAGCTCGGCGCCATCGACTTCACGCTGGCGGCCTTCGTCGGCCTCAACAACTGCCTCGGCGTGCGGCCGATCCTGCGCTTCGGCAACCCGGCCATGCGCGAGCGCTACCTGCCCGACCTGGCCCGCGGCCGCATCCTCGGCGCCTTCGCCGTCACCGAGGCCGGCGCCGGCTCCAACCCGGCCGGCATCGCCGCGGTGGCGCAGCGGCAAGCGAACGGCTTCGTGCTGTCGGGCGAGAAATGGTGGTCCGGCTCGGCCCAGTGGGCCGGCGTGATCAACGTGGTCGCGCGCCACCACGATACCGCCGGCCGCCACTGCGGCTTCGTCGCGCTGTGCGTCGACGGCGACCAGCCGGGCCTGCGCCAGGGCGAGGAGGCGCTCACCCTGGGCCTGCGCGGCATGGTGCAGAACCAGCTGCATTTCGACGCCGCCGCGATCGGCGCCGACCGCGTGCTGGGCAGCCCCTATGCCGGCATGTCGGTGGCGGCCGACACCATGGGCTACGGCCGGCTGGCCATCGCCGCGGTCGCCGGCGGCGCGGTCTGGCGCCTGCTGCAGCTGATGGTGCGCTACACCAGCCGGCGCCGCGTGGGCGAGACGCTGCTGTACGGCAACGACCACGTCCAGGCGGTGATCCTCGAACACTGGCGCGCCGCCAGCGCGCTCGACCTGCTGGTGCGCCGCATCGGCATCGCGCTCGACGGCGGTGCGTCCTTGCCCCCCGAGGTCCACGCCGCCGCCAAGCTGGTCGCCACCGAGCTGCTGTGGGCCGCGGCCGACGCCGCCATGCAGCTGCTCGGCGGCCGCGCCTACTGCGAGAACAACCCGGTCGCCCAGATCTGGCGCGACGCGCGCATCACCCGGGTGTTCGAAGGCCCGAGCGAGACCATCGCCAGCTACCTGGGCCAGCAGTTGCTGCGCGAACCCTCGGCCCTGCTGCAGCACCTGCAGACGCGGCATGCCGGCCAGGCCGCGCAATTGCAGGCCATCGCCGACTGCTGCCGCGCCCAGGACGCCGAGCCGTCGGCCCGCGGCCTGGTCGCGCTGGGCGAAGCGGCCGCCTGGACCGTGCTGGCCGCCTACGTCGAACCGGCGCCCGAGTTGGCCGGCTGGCTCGGCGCCAAGCGCGCCGCGGCGGCCGAGCGCCTGCTGGCGCCGGCCGAAGCGGCGCTGCCCGACGCCGACCTGCTGGCCGCGCTGATCGACCGGCAAGCCGGCCTGGTCCGCCAGATGCGCGCCGGCGAGCAGCGCGAGCTCGATCCTTATCTATTCGACTGATTCCCATGACTGATCGATTCATGATGCATCGGACCATTCTTCCGGGATTTATTCCTTTCGCCTCTTTGACCTCTGAATTGCCGCGCAACCCTTCTCCCGGTCTTGGAAGAAGGTGGCCCGGAGGGCCGGATGAGGGCTGTGGTTTGAAGCACAGCCCTCACCCCTCCCCGCTTCCGCGTAGCGGAAACGGGGGCTCTCCCGTGCACGGGAAAGGGGCTAATCGACGCCATGCATTGAGTCCGATAGTGAAAGGAATACGTCCCCTTCTTTTCATCTGCGGCTTCTCGCTGCAATGCCTGAGCCTGGCGGCGCACGGCGCGGACGACGGCGCCGCCGCGGCGGACCCGGCCGAGCCAGCGGCGGCCGGCAGCGTCGACCTGTCGCTGTCCAGCCGCCACGGCCTGGACCGCGACCGCCGGCTGGCGCTGGCCGAATACCGCGCCCAGCTCGAAGCCGCCGGCAATCCGGCGCCGGACTGGCACACCCAGGCCAAGCTGGGCTGGGTCACCGAACGCAAGCTCGACCGCCAAGCCGACACCCGGCTCGAAGTCGACGCGCTGTACGCGCGCTACGAAGGCGAACGCTGCGGCAGCCGCATCGGCGTGCAGCAGGTGGTGTGGGGCGGCGCCGACCGGCTGCAGGTGCTCGACGTGATCCACCCGCTCGACCTGCGCGAGTCGTATTTCGGCGACTGGCAGCGCAAGCGCCTGCCGCTGGCCATGCTCAACGTCGAATGCGGGCTGGGCGAGCAATCGATCCAGCTGCTGCTGGTGCCGCAGACCCGCTTCGACCGCCGGCCGAGCACGCAGGGCCGCTTCGCCCTGCCCGGCGTGGCCGCGCAACTGGCGGCGCGCGGCATCCGCATCGTCGACGGCGGCAAGCCCGGCGCCGGCGAGCCGGCCGACTGGAGCGGCGGCGCGCAATGGAGCGGCAAGGCCGGCGAGGCCGACGTGACGCTCAACGCCTACCGCGGCTGGCAGGGCGAGCAGCGCTACCGGCCCGACGGCGCCGTCTACCGCAAGGAAGCGGCGCGCTTCCACATGGTCGGCGCCTCCTACACCCGGCCGATCGGCCCGCTGGTGGTGCGCCTCGAAGGCGCGCGCAACCGCGGCATCACCGGCTATGCGCGCGGCGCGGGCGGCCGGCTCGAGCCGCTGGACACGCGGCAGACCAGCTACCTGCTCGGCGTCGACTACTCGACCGAGCCGTGGTTCTTCTCGGCCCAGCTGTTCGACCGCAAGCAGGAGGCCGACCGGCCGCTGGCGCTGCCGGACCGCCAGCGCACCGCGACGCTGGCCGCGCGCCGCAGCCTGCTGCAGGACCGCCTGCATCTGACCGGCTATGTCGCCTGGGACCGGATCGAATCGGCCAGCTACGCCTCGCTGACCGCGCGCTACGAATTCGGCCCGCAGCTGCTCGGCACCGCCGCGATCGAGCGCTTCCACGGCAGCGCGCGCAGCTTCGGCCTGCTCGAAGACCAGAGCCGCCTGCTGGTCGGCCTCGAGTACCACTTCAAATGAGGCGCCGCAGCATGCTGATGGCAGCCGGCCTGCTGCTCGCGGCCGGCCTGCCGCGCGCCCAGGAGATCGCCTTCGACGGCGCCCGCTTCGAAGCGGCGCGCAGCCTGGGCGGCGACACCTTGCTGTGCAACGGCGTCGGCAAGCGGACCATCCTGTTCTTCGACGCCTACCACGCCGCGCTGTACGCCGGCGCCCGCTACGCCGATTTCGACGCGCTGCGCCAGGCCGACCAGCCGCGCATCCTCGAACTGCGGCTGCTGCGCGACGCGCCGCTGTCGCTGCTGGAAAAGGTGGTCACCGACGGCATCCGCGACAACGCCCCGCCCGGCGCCCTGCCCGGCCTGCAGGCACGCACCCAGATGCTGCTGGCCACCATGCGGGCAGTGCGCTCGCTGAACAAGGGCGACGTGCTGGAGATCGTCTACACGGGCGGCGCCACCCACCTGAAGATCAACCAGGCGCGGGTCGGGGCCGATATCGCGGGCAAGGATTTCAACGACGCGTTGCTGTCGATCTGGCTGGGTGCGCATCCGATCGATAGCGGGTTGAAGCGGCAGTTGCTCGGGATGAAATGAGGGCTGCCGATAGCGGTGTCGGACTGGATTGCTGCAGCGGTGGTCAGGTCGGCGGCTGCGGTGGCCTGGCCGGTGGCAGTAGGCGCGTGACCGGCAACAGTGGTGGACTGACCCGCGACAGTCGAGACGTGACCCGCGACGACAGCAGCCCGGCGGGCTGTGCGCTGCTGCCGCTGGCGCCGGGCGAACTGCACCTGTGGTACGGCTTTCCGGCCGAGATGGCCGGCACGGACCTGGCGTCGCACTACGCCGCCTTGCTGTCGGAGGACGAACGGGCGCGCCATGGCGCGTTCCTGTTCGCGGAAGACGCGCAGCGCTATCTGTTCACGCGGGCGCTGGTACGCACGGTGCTGTCGCGCTATGCCGACGTCGCGCCGGGCGATTGGGTGTTCTCGCGCAATGCGCATGGCAAGCCGGCCGTGGCGGGTCCCGATCGGCCGGGCTGCGCGGGCTGTCGTTCAATGTTTCCCATGCGGCTGGGTTGGTGGTCATGGCGGTCGGGCGGGATACGCGCATCGGGGTCGATGTCGAATCGCTGGATCGGCCGATTGGCGCTGCCGTCGTCGGGCGTGTGCTGACGGCTGACGAGGCGAAGGCCTTGTGCGCCTTGCCAGCGGAACAGCGGGGCCGGCGTTTCGTCGAGCTGTGGACCTTGAAGGAGAGTTGGCTCAAGGCGATCGGTACAGGGTTGGATGTTCCGCCTCGGCGGATGGAGTTTGCGTTCGTCGAGAGAGCATTAATCCAAGCCAAGTTCGATGAGTCTCTGATTGAAACCATCGGCAACTGGCAATTCCTTCAATTCATGATGGGCGGTAGCCGCCTAGTGGCGATCTGCACCGACCAAACGGTCTCCCCTGCCCCAAGATGCTGGCGTACGCTGCCGCTGGAACATGCAATGCCAGATCAACCAGTACTGAGCCGATGCAGTCAACGAGTACGATGAGACGAGGAACATACAAACGCGGCGCAGATATATTGGTGGAACCCGATATTAACTAGCCAGGATCAGTGCAACGAATCAATGCGCCCAAGCTGCATGACCAACACTAGTTTAGTTTTGTTATTCTGCTTTATCGATGCAACCAGCCAGGTCAACCACAATGGAAGCCACAATACTCGTTGCCGTTATCTCTGCCTCCGCAGGCATCATTATCAGTGCGCTCACCTTCTTCCTCACAAAATGGAAAGAACGCGAAGCCGAATGGCGTAAACAAAAACTCGAAAGCTACAAGGAACTCATTTCAGCACTCAGCGGAATCGTAGACCCAGCACCTTCATCGGCGGCAAAAACCCGGTTTGCACATATCGCAAACCACATGCTGCTGGTAGCCACGCCGGAAGTGCTCGTTGCGTTGCGTGATTTTCTGGATGAAGCGTCCGAATCGAACAAGAACAAAACAGTTGATCGGCACGATGAGCTTCTCACCGTATTGATGTATGCCATTCGAGAAGATCTCGGAATCAAGCCGAATAAAGCAGCTCCGGATTTTCAATTCCGCCTTCGGGCTGCAGGCAAAGCTGAGCCCGAACTTTGATCGAGCAACAGCGTACAGGTTGGGATGAACATAACGAAACCCAATCCAGTGCGCCGAGGGCACACCGGTATAAACCGCCAACTGAGCCTCGAACGCCCACCGGTAAGCCGGCCGTACTTCGCCTCGAATGACATAGGCAGCCAGGTTCGGATATTCGTCTAATAAGCCCGATGACCTCAACCTGAGCAGCACCGACACCATTATCAGGTCGCCCGCGCTGAACGCACCATCGAGCCAGTCGGCGTCGCCCAGGCGATCGGAAAGTTGTTTCAGTCGGATGTGGAAGCGATCCTCAACCAGCGGCAGACGCTCTCTGGACCAGCTCCGGCACGCTGGAGAAATTTTTTAGGAATACTCCATTACCACCAGAAAGATTCAGCCTCCTGCTTCACTCCAACCAGCTCGACCTCCGTATTGTGCAATCTACTCTCTAGTTCTTCCAGTGTGACGATTGTCCTTGGGTTTCCCGGCATGAGCTGAACCACCTTCTCACCCGATGATTTTGCGCCTTCCAGCGCACTTCTCATCATCTTGATATTTTTCTCATACAAGAGAATTCTTTTCTTTACCGCCACTTTGTGGATCTGAACGGCGTTCATACCATGCAAGTTAGTTGCACGATTATTATCCGCCGCAACTTCAAAATCCTCTATTAACATCTTCGCTTTAGATGGTGACCATTTCATCATTTTCTCGATCGAATGCATTCGATCGCGCCCGTCTCCATCCGCGCTGTAATCAAGATCGGTAGATAGCCAAACGCAAAATGCAACAAACAATATTAGTAGCGACTTCGCCATTCACTTCACCTCCGTAGACAATCAAACCCCAGGGGCATGGCTAAAACCACTCACCCATTACCCATCGCTCGCCGATTTATCTCTTCCATGCCGCCACGGGAATATCGATGGGAAAGACGTGCTGGCATCCAGGACATCCCCCCCACTGTAATGGTCGACTTGTCATGGGCATCCGACATCTGCAACTTGCTCAATTTCCTTGAGCATTGCATTGCATGACTGAACAACCTCCGCCTTCTTTTGATTTATAGGGCCAAAATGCTTTCGATTCACTCGCAGCATGATCATCACATATTCAGTTGCAAATGCAGGGCATGCCTTCGTAAATCTCTGATAGTCTGCACCGGGACCCGATCCAATAATTTCCTTATTCTTTATTTTCACCCCTTCTTTGAAAACATCCAGAAGACATGCACTTTCGTTTTCCCGATATTGATCCGACAATCTTTTCAGCCAAGGTGAAACATTAAATGAGTCATAGCTAGTTTGGAACAAACCGGCCTCTGCGTTGCTTGCGGTTGGATGGGCAACCGTTGTATCTCTGCCTTCTGTCGTGTTGCCGGAGCTCTCTCGCATTCCAAGACCTAGAGCCAACGTATAAGTTAATCGCTGCCTATCGTTGCTAGACTGTCCATTCAGGCCATACCAAGCCAGTGCATCTTTATTATCGCCTTGCAATTCCTGTCCAAACACAGCCACGGCCGTATCTTCTTTCTTCTTTAGCTCGCAATATGACTTCGCATACGTCAATGCCACGCCCTTGACGTAGCCAATAGGTGCCTTGCCCCTGTTTTTCCACATGTATTTTGAGCACGGGGACTTTGAAACCAAGTCACCCACTTTCTTTGAAATATCTCCGTCGGCTACAGGCATAGGTGCAGCGTGAACAGAGATCGCCACGGATATGACTGCCACATATGCATTTTTTGCAAACATCGCAAAACTCCTATTTCTGACTGAATGAGATGTGCACAAGACCCTATAATTCCACTGGCACAGCAATGGTCTTGGCGACAGGAAAATGAGCGACCAGCTAACTACGCATTCATTCCGTACCCGACAAGGCAGCAGCAATAATCTCCAGATCGAGACAGGTCGATTGCACTTCCGTCCCGGCAAGGCTAAGCATGATCTGATTTCGACCACGCCACACTATTTTTCGTATAGCAATCTCAGTTGCCGCATAACGAATCAGAAACGGCGTTCCGCCGCTATCGACAGCCAATCCAGAAATACTTATCAAGTATAGGAAGCTTGATCGTTACATGTGCAATACCAGAAGGTTACGCAGTCAACAGAGAAGGTAACTCGGTCCGCAGGAAGCCTTGCCCAAGAATGCCGGCACTTACCACCGGTGGATCGCGATCGATACGATCGAACATAGTATCGGTGTAACGGTGCAGGCCACGGCGCGCTACCGATGGGCACCGACTGCAGCTCGACGGCAGCTTGCCGTCGAACATCAGTTCGCAAGTTGCGTGTTATTACCCTACATCAATATGGCTCAGCTGCCTTACGCCACTTCAGCAAACTCGGCCGCCCTCCCCCAGCATCACATTGCCTACGGCATCGCTCACCACTAGTGCAAGGATTTCTTCGTCGAGCCGGTAGGCACTGCCAGCATCGAACTACTGTATCAGCAGCGTCGGCACCACCCGCGTGCGTCGACCGCGCAGACCAGCGTATCGAAAGGGATTCCGGACAGGTACGGGTACGCCGGAAATGGTCGAGCAAGCGGAAATCTTCGTTGCCACGATGCATTCTGAATTCATGCTAGCCACGTGAGATGAATTCTGAATACCTAGCCCTACGGCATTTTCGTCCCACGTACTTCGCCAGCGGCTCTATTCTTTCGCTGACGATAAAACATGGTCCATTCGAATTGCAGAGCGACTAACAAGCCGGTACACAATACGACCAAGGGCAACCAAAACGTTATGTAGATTAGCAACTGCGTATCCCAACTCCGAAAGAATGGTGCGTCATCGCTCGGCCCTGCCAAATAGGCTTTGGTTCGGAAGTAGAACCACAATGCAGAACCCAATACAGCGAAGGCTATTTGACCGACGCCATAAGTTGAAACGCCCGTTGGCGCATTTTCGTTTCCATCCAATCGCGCGAACCAGCTTCGAATTCCAATTCCCAGGAGAAACGCAGCCACGGCCCCGACTATCGGGCCAAGCACGAGCCCCAGGATGACACCAAGGATGTCGCTGCTCTCCATGATCGTCATGGCGACGTACACCGTGGTAGAGGTTGCCAATGAGAATGCAGCTAGTGCCCCAATTACCATGACGATCATTTGTGTGCGAGTCATCGGAATATCCATCCAGCGTCCTGATTAGGGGCTAATCGGCCTGCGCGACCGTTCGCGCCAGCTTAGTCAACATGCGGAGAGCCATCGGGGTTCTATTCACGCGAACTCATTTGTGTACGTTGTGAAAGCGCGTCGAGTATAGGCAGTAGGAACGCCATGCGCATAATACCCGCACGAACGGTCGCTGAAGTCGACTGCGGCCGGCCTTTTCTGCAGCGCGTGGAAGAAATCAAGGCGCGCTCCACGCTTCGCCATGCCATGCCTTGGCTACAAGCCTCCAAGCGAGGGCGCTACGCATGCAGCATGCGGAACCTTGGCTTATCTTGTAGTGACCATCAACGATGCGGGAAAAGCATGAAACTGCTCCTCACCTCCGCCGGCATCAGCAACGCGAGTATTCGTAATGCGCTGGTCGACCTCCTGGGCAAGCCGATCGCCGAGGCGAGCGCCCTTTTTATCCCGACGGCCATCTATGCCTTGCCCAATGGCGGCGATATCGCAAGAAGGGTGATCAATGGATCGCTGGGCGATCCGTTCTGCGAATTGGGGTGGAAGTCCCTGGGCCTGCTGGAGCTCACCGCGCTGCCCAGCATCAAGCAGGAACTCTGGATGCCCATGCTGCAGGAGACCGATGCCCTGCTGGTCGGCGGCGGCGATTGCCAATACCTGAGCTACTGGATGCGGCAATCCGGACTGGCAGACCTGCTGCCGTCGCTATTGCAAAAGACGGTCTATGTGGGGCTCAGCGCGGGGAGCATGATCATGACCCGCTTCGGCACGACCTACGGTGGCCATACGCTGCCGGCCGATAGCGATAAATCGTTGGGGTTACTCGATTTTGCCATTTTGCCGCATCTGGATTATGAAGGGTTTCCAGACAATTCCATGGCTAATCTGGAGAAGCTGGCTGCCACGATATCTGTGCCGTCCTATGCAATTGACGATCAGACGGCTATTAAGGTGATGGATGGCACCGTCGAAGTCGTTTCCGAGGGGCATTGGAAATTACTTAGGCAAGTTGCGATACCCTGAAACCGGTTGCAGATTTGAATGCGGCTGATACCGCGTGGGCACATAAAACGTGCCCACCCTACCCGGCTGTAAATTGGAACAATTATCGCGTGGGCATATGAAACGTGCCTATCCTACCTAGTTTTTACGCTCTCTGCCCGGCACCGATGACCACGCCATCTTCGATCTGCAGCAGCAAATGAATGGAATGACTTGCCTCAAGCATTACATGTTCACTCTTCCGAATCCGTTCCAATCCCTGCTTGGAAAGGTCCGATAAATTCTGAGCTGTGGTGGTATTCTTGTCCTCAAGGGATCTTTTGCGTGATTTGAGCGTCTCTCTTCTATTCCAAATTGAATCAATAGAAGAGATTTCTGTTTGGATTTTATCTCGGCCGTACGGACCAAGCCTGACAAACGCCAGAATTGATTTTTGGATACTCTCTTTACGAGCCGTCTTCAGATGCAGGCTTCCGGGGAAAAGTGTCAGAACGTGCCAAGCCGCGATCCGTGTCTTTAAACAAACCGCAATGTCCTGTGCAAGCAGATCAAGTTCGTTCAGTTTCATTCCAATACCTCTACAAATTTCCTGTGTACCCCATTTACTGTCTTCAACCTTTGCGTCAGCTTTTTGCCGATACTCTGCTAAAAGGTGTTCCTGAATCTCAATCAGATCGCGCTCGCAAGATTCCAGCTGATGCCTGGTCGCTTCCGAAAGTTCACCACGCTGTAGGACCGCGTAGACCTGACCGAGGTATTCATAAGTGCTGCTAATGCGAGCCTTTCGTTGGTTGTCCAGGAACTTTGATATTGCAGTCACACCTTTCTTGATTTCTTCCAGCTTGCTGCTGATATCCGCTAAATGCTTTTGGGCAACCAATACAGAGGCTATCTGCCAGATTGCGGCGGCATTGATCATGCTTTGAAGGTTGTTCACGTCGAACAGTCGAGCCTGCTCCTTGATGCCAGTGGGTCCCACGACGAAGGCACGGAGCCCATTACCGTCAGCGGCCACGACCAGATTGCCATTGACGACAACTTCCATGAGTTGCTTGCCAGAGGCTTGTTGAGCCACCAACAAGGATGGCGCAGCTTGCAACATGGGGCTAAGGCGATCGATAACTACCTTACTACGTGCATCTAACGGCTTCACCGACCCGAATTCATTAGGAGAGACGATATGTTTGATAGTTACCATTGGCTCTCTTGGACTTGTTCCGATGACGATTGCATTCGGACGCGCTAATTGTTCAGTTGCGGCTTTTGACGAAATAGCAACCGGTGCTAGTGTAGTCGGCACAACGTCCGCCACTTGCTGCCCAAGCTTACTGCGCCTACGCAGGAGCATCATCACTACAAGCGCAAGTATCACGACTGGAATCAGCCATAAGAAATCATAAATGTCCATGAGCTATTCTTTTTAGGTGAGAGGGTGTCCATGAGAATTTTTACATGAGAGGCGTGAACCGGCTTACCACAGCGAGCCCTATCGGTGGATGGGGTTAGGCTAAGCGCCTTTTTCAACTTCCGTCCGAAAATTAAAGAGAAGGCGATCCAGCTCCCACCCATTGAATCCCGCCTCTTGAGCAACACATAGATAGAAATCTTCATGCTCTTCATAGTGACCTTCCCCAACCAAGGCGTCCGAGTAGTGGGCTTCGGCTTGGTTCATCTCTACTTCGTCCAAATAGGGCTAACATTGACCGAAAAGTTAGCCAAAATTTAGAAGCCAACAATAAATGAAGGAATGGCAAGTGGTGGATATGCGCGCAACGTACACAGGACAAGAGTGAACCAAATAGCTGCAAGCACAATTGCAACATATATTGGAACCCTGCTAACCGAGTAGCGGCTCATAATAAGTCTATTAATGAAACCGTCTCCATTGCATTTTAGCCTATCGCGAACCATCTTTTCATAGATATGTATCTCATCATGGAAGAGTTGGAATTTATAACGACGCCCACTCTTTCGGGCATCCATACTCCGGAGCAACTCGCCCTCAATTTTATGGAGAGCTTGCTCCCAATATTCTTGCCAGAATTTAGCTCCGGCGGCCATTTTAATTTGAAAAAATGAAACCAAGAATCCAGCGAGGCAAACCATAAAGCTAACAATAGGCTTTTGGTGTGACGACTGAATTAGCCCAGCAAAAAGCACACCTTGAAATATCATGAAAAAGTTGTTTCGTTGAACCAACATTGAGATTTCGAAATTTCTGGTTTCAAGTGTTGTCTTAAATAGTGCCTTAAGTGCGGAAACATCTGGGTGTTCCTCGTTTTGATCCGATGAGTTGTTGACTACAACACCAACACCAACAGCAATTGAATTGCCGGGCTGTTGATTCTCATCCTTTTCTAGTTCAGCCATTAAATGATCCTTCGAAGTGCCTAGCGTAAATTGGACTGCACTCAGTGCAGCATGATAATGCCAACTACCGCATAACAAACTCGACACTGTTCACTGCCAACCATCTGTGGCCAAGCCAGAGTCCACATTAAATATAGGCAGATTGGATAGCTTGCACGCAATCAATCGGCACTACGAATAGGTTACACAGCACGTAACAAACCCTCTCCATTTGGTAGCAGCTCACGAGCGATCGCCCCGCACCATACGACTCAGCCGCAACTCCTCCTCGGCAAACTCCACCATCTTCCGCGCCAGCTTCACATTGCCCATCGCATCATCCACCACCAACGCGAGGATTTCGTCGCCGAGGCGGTCGCAGCTGCCACCGTCGAATTGCTGCGACAGCAGTGTCAGCACCGCCCGCGCGCGGTCGAGGGCGCAGACCAGCGCGTCGTAGGGGATGCCGGGCGGCGCGGCGGACGAGGGCGTGAACAGGGATTCGGGCGTGTAGAACGACGGCTGATCGGCTTGCATGGTTTTCCTCGTGGTCGTTGTGATTGTTTGGAATCGGCCACCTGGCCGCTATTGCAATGAGGTCCGGGAGCCAGAGCGGCGCTCGCCGCCTACGGCGGCATTCCGCTAGCCGTCGAGCCTTGCGCCCTCCCCTGCCCGGCCGGCTGCGCACGGATCGAGCAGTTCGCCGATCACCGCATCGAGCTGGCCGGCCAAACGCATCAGCAAGTCCCCGCAGTCGAGCGGATCGCTCGGTCCCGGTTCGTGGCAGTGGTCGATCAACAAGGCGTACTGCCGCAGCAGGAACGCGATCTCAGCCAGCTTGCCGATCTGCAATGGAAAGCAGCCGGGCGGATCGAGATCAGCCATTTGGAGCCATGTCGCAGCGGTGCAGCCAGTTCATGCCCAACTCCATCCACGCCCACCACTACCAACGCCGCTTGCCGGATACCACCGGAAGCCGCATTTCTCCTACCTGATTCCTATTTCGTGGATCATATATTACAAATTGGGACTATAGTCCCACAAGGAGGATTTTTGTCCGTGGTTTGATGGCCCCATAGGTATCAGCCTTAGCACCTATGGAAAGCCGTGATTACGAAACGCTGCGACGCGATATTTCGCACAACCTTAGGCGCCTGCGCCGCGACGCCGGGCTGTCTCAGGAAGAACTCAGCCTGCAGGCCGGGTTGGACCGAAGCTATGTGAGCCGAATCGAACGCGCGGTGGTCAATCCTTCGCTCATGGTGCTCGCAACCCTGGCATCCACCCTGAATCGCGACGTCATGGAACTGCTGGCCCCATCGGCCTACAAGCTCTAGCCAAGCACCGCAAACGTCGGGCGAACAGGCAATCCACCTACCCCGGCCACCACCCACATTGAACGCGCAACCGCCATCCAAACCCCGGGCAACCCCGTGTTCTCGCACCTCTTCATCGGCATCACCGACTTCGACCGCGCCTTCGCGTTCTACAGCGCCCTGATGGACTGCCTCGGCATCGAGCCGCGCTTCTGCGACCGCAGCCGCCCCTGGGCCGGCTGGCAGACGGCCGGCGGCCCGCGCCCGCTGTTCCTGATCGGCCGGCCCTACGACCAGCAGCCGCACCAGCCCGGCAACGGGCAGATGGCCGCCTTCATGGCCGAGCGCCGCGCGCAGGTCGACGAGGCTCACCGGCTCGCGCTGGCCCACGGCGGCACATCGGAAGGCCTGCCCGGCCTGCGGCCCGAATATCACCCGCATTACTACGGCACCTATTTCCGCGATCCGGACGGCAACAAGCTCTGCGTCGTCTGCCATGCGCCGGAAGACTGAACCCGCATAGGGCATATCTGCATCAGACGGAATGGCCCGCGACGCGGCCATCGACCAACGAGGAAATCACATGCAATCGACTCAGATCCTGCCGTCGTCGCCCGACGGCCAAACCAACCAAGCGATCACGGTGGGCCTGTTCTTCGGCGGCCGCTCCGCGGAGCACGCCGTTTCGCTGCGGTCGGCAGCGACCATCCATGCGGCGCTGCGCAGCGCCGGCTACCGGGTCGTGCCGATCGGGATCGAACGCTCCGGCACCTGGCGCCACATGCCCTTGACGGGGGAGACGTTCCATCGCGATGTCGACCCGAATGCCTGCGCGGTCGCGCTGGCGCCCGGCGGCGCCGGCCAGCTGATCGCCCGCGACGGCGCGCCCGATGCAGGCGGACTGCCGCGTATCGACGTCGCCTTCCCCGCCCTACATGGGCCGTTCGGCGAGGATGGCTGCCTGCAAGGGCTGTTCGAGACCTGCGGCGTCCCCTACGTCGGCGCGACCGTGCTGGCCGGCGCCCTCACGATGGACAAGGAGGTGACGAAGCGTCTGCTGCGCGATGCCGGCCTGCCCGTCGTCCCCTACCACCTGCACGTCGCGGGCAAGCCGACGCCCACCTGGCAGGCCCTGAGCGGCGACCTCGGACCGCGGCTGTACGTCAAGCCGGCATCGCTCGGCTCGTCGATCGGCACCGCGCCGGCGGACGACGAGGCGTCGTTCGCACGGGCGCTGGCGGGCGCGCGCGAACACGGCGAGAAGGTGCTGATCGAGCGGCGCATCGTCGGCCGCGAACTCGAATGCGGCGTATTGGAGACCGCCCAGGGGCCGGTGGCGTCGGTGGTCGGCGAGATCATGACCGGGACCCAGGATGCGTTCTACGACTACGACACCAAGTACGCCGACAACAGCCCCGCGACGGTCGAAGTCCCGGCGCAACTGACGGCCGAGACCGCCAGCCGCATCCGCGCGATGGCGGTCGAGGCATTCCAGACGCTGAGTTGCCGCGGGCTGGCGCGCGTCGATTTCTTCCTCGGCGAACAGGGCGAACTGTTCATCAACGAGGTCAACACGCTGCCGGGGTTCACTTCGATCAGCCTGTATCCCAGGATGTTCGAAGCCTCGGGAATCAGCATCGACAAGCAGGTGACGCGCCTCGTCGAACAGGCGCTGGCGCGCGCCTGAGCGCCGCGCTTCCAGGCCCTGCACACCGCCGCGCAGGACGGGCTGATGAAACGCGCCCGTCCCGCCGGCCCCCGTGGACTTCTTCATGAATCGCGCCGCCCGACCGCTCCGGATCATCCGCTATGCCTGGGCCGCACCTTGCTCGGCGGTCGGCCTCGTGCTGGCCGGCCTGGCGCTGCTGCTCGGCGGCACGGCGCGGACCCGGTCGGGCGTGCTCGAGGTCGCGCTGCGGCGCGATGCGCGCGCGGTCGATTTTCCCTTCGGCGCCATCACCTTCGGCCATGTCGTGCTCGGGCTGAACGAGCCGATGCTCGATCGATTGCGTGCGCATGAATTCGTGCATGTCGGCCAATACGAGCGCTGGGGGCTGGCCTTTTTCCTGGTCTATCCTGTTTCCAGCCTGTGGCAATGGCTGCGGGGCGGAATCCCTACTGGGACAATCATTTCGAAATCGAAGCGCGGGATGCGGACAAGCAGCAAGAAAGACGTCGGTATACCGGGCAATGAATTTATGCCGTGCCGAGAACCAGGCCTTGAATACCTGGATTCCGAATGGCGCTCATCCATCCAGGTCGAAAAGAAGAATCTGATGCGTCGAATGTACGTTCTTGCTGCAACACTGTTCGTCCTGATTTCCGGCCATATGGCCGAGGCGGCCCCCATGGAACTCCCGAACGAAGTGCACGAAAAAATCGTCCGGCTCTCGAAGGCCGGCGATGCGCTCGTCGAGAAAAGCCAATACCGGGCAGCCGTCGAAAAATACATCGAAGCGCTCCAGCTCCTGCCCGAGCCGATCACCGATTGGGAAGCCTGTACCTGGCCGCTGACGGCCATCGGCGATGCCCATTTCCTGGCGGGCAGCCATGAATATGCACAGAAGGCGCTATCCGATGCCATGCATTGTCCCGGCGCGGTCGGCAATCCATTCATCCATATGAGACTGGGCCAGGCGCAGTTCGAGCTCGGCAATATGGATCGGGCCGCAGATGAACTCGCCCGAGCCTATCTGCAGGAGGGCAAGAAGCTCTTCGACGGTGAGAATCCAAAATACCTTGCGTTCATCAAAACCAAGCTGCAGCCCCCGCCAGGCGGATGGCCGTCGGGATGGTGAGGTTGTGATCCAAACGACTCGATTCGAGTTTATCTCCCGATCTCTGGCCTAAATATGGCCCGGAGATCTCGATGGTCCCCCACTTCCTTCAAATCATGAAAATCAAAACAATCCCCACCATTCTCGCTGCCCTGCTGCTCGCCGGCTGCGGAACACCCATGGCTCAATTCGCCAGAACGGCAGCGCCAGCGAATCCGGGCAAGGTGCAGTTCCTGACGCAAGGCGGCACCTATGCCACGATTTCGATATACAAAGATCCGGTCGAATGCAAGGGCATACAGCGCCTGGCTTTCTTCTCCACCGGGGTGAACGATACGATCTACGTACCCTACGACAAGTATTTCACCTTCAGCATCCACGCCAATTCGTCCGGCGCGCAAAAATACGCCATAGGCATGTATTCGGTTCCGTTCAATTCCGGTGAAATGAGGGTGAACATCTCCTATGGCCCGGATGCGATGCACACCAGCATCGAGGTTCGCGATCAATCTTCCGGTTGGCGCGCAGCAAGCGGGGTCGTAAAGCGCCAAGTCGTGACCCCATTTCTCGAGTCGGGCGCCTGGTGCACGCCCTCCGCGGAAATCTCCTGACTCGACCCATTCTGTCACCCTCTCGAACAGCGGCCGGCTCCATTTCCTGTTAACGTCATCCGGCGATTCGCAAACACCAAACGGAGGGATGAAAAATGAGCTTTATCTGGTTCCTGATCGTGGGCCTGGTCGCAGGCTGGTTGGCCGGCCTGCTGGTCAAAGGCGGCGGCTTCGGCCTCATCGGCAATCTGGTGGTCGGGGTGGTCGGCGCCTTTCTCGGCGGCTTCCTGTTCCGCGTCTTCGGGGCATCGGGCGGCGGCGGCCTGCTGGGCAGCATCATCGTGGCGACCATCGGCGCGGTCGTGCTGCTGTTCCTGGTGCGGTTGATCAAGCGCTAGCGGCCGATCCTCCGGCAGGGAGCAATCCAATGTCGGCTTCCATCGCGCTCATGAGCGAGGTGGAAGCCGATGCCGTTTCTAGCTTCGCTGCCATTCCCCCTCTCCCACCGGGAGAGGGCCGGGGTGAGGGAGCGGCCGTGGAGCGCTCCACAGCCGACATTTACTTCTGGATCGTCGCTCCCTCACCCCTGCCCCTCTCCCGGTGGGAGAGGGGTTCCAAGCGGCATCTCTCCACTCCGCTCCGCATCTGCATCTTCATCAATCCAGCGTCCGCCTGAACCGCTTCAACCCCACCGCCATCACCACCGCGATGAACAGCAGCAGCGGCCACACATTCGGCCACAGCTCGGCCGGCCCGCTGCCCTTGAGCATCACGCCGCGGATCAGCCGCAGGAAATGCGTGAGCGGCAGCGCCTCGCCGATCACCTGCGCCCAGGCCGGCATGCCGCGGAACGGGAACATGAAGCCCGACAGCAGCATCGAGGGCAGGAAGAAGAAGAAGGTCATCTGCATCGCCTGGGTCTGGTTGCGCGCGATGCTGGAGATGGTGATGCCGACCGTGAGGTTGGCGGCGATGAACAGCAGCACGCAGCCCAGCAGCAGCACCAGGCTGCCGACGAAGGGCACGGCGAAGATGAAGCGCGCGGCCAAGAGGATCACCGTCACCTGCACGTAGCCGATCAGGATGTAGGGCGCGATCTTGCCGACCATCACCTCGAGCGGCCGCACCGGCGTGGCCAGCAGGTTTTCCATGGTGCCGCGCTCGACTTCGCGGGTCACCCCGAGCGCCGTCATCATGATCATCGTCATGGTCAGGATCACGCCCATCAGGCCCGGCACGATGTTGTACTGGGTGATGCCCTCGGGGTTGTAGCGGCGCTGGATGCGCAGCTCGAACGGCGTCTCGCCGGGCCGCAGCGGCGCCAGCGGGCCGGCCAGGTCGTGGGCCAGCGCGGTGTTGGTGAGCTGCTGCACCGCGGCGATGGCGTTGCCGGTGGCCGAGGGGTCGGTCGCGTCGGCTTCGAGCAGCAGCGCCGGCCGCTCGCCGCGCACCAGGCCGCGCTCGAAGCCGGCCGGGATGGTCAGCGCGAACTGCGCCTCGCCGCGCGCCAGCGCGTCGGACGCCTCGGCGGCGCTGGCGTCGGCGCGCAGCACCTTGAAGTAGCCCGAGTGCGTCAGCGCCGCCAGCAGCGAGCGGGTGAAGGTGCCCTGCTCCTCGGCCACCACCACCGTCGGCAGCCCTTTCGGATCGCCATTGATGGCGAAGCCGAACAGCGTGAGCTGGATCAGCGGGATGCCGATCATCATGGCGAAGGTCAGCCGGTCGCGCCGCAGCTGGATGAATTCCTTGAGCATGATGGCCATCAGGCGGCCGGGGCTGAAGCTGGCGTGCATGGTGCGTCCTTCGTTGCGTTTCTATGTCGCCGGGCTGTCGTTCCTGTAGGTCGGAATTCAGGGGCTGCCCCGTTCTATCGGGCATCCCGACAGCACCCTTGGCAAAGATCGCCGTCGGAATGAATTCCGACCTACCCCGGATGCGCGGCATGATTCCTTGCACACGCGTCCTCGCCAGACGGCCGCATGGGTTTTGTAGGAGCGGCTTCAGCCGCGAATGGCGGCCGTGCCCACATCCACCCAATCACGGCTAAAGCCGTTCCTACGGGATAGCGGCCGTGCCGCTTCCACCATTCGCGGCTAAAGCCGCTCCTACCGAATAGCGGTCGTGCCACCTCCCCCATTCGCGGCTGAAGCCGCTCCTACGGGATGGCGGCCGTGCCCGGCGTCCGCCATTCGCGGCTGAAGCCGCTCCTACAGCGGCGGCTACGCCGCCGGATGCAGCGCTTCGATCATCTCGGCGATGCGCATCGGCGCCGCCTCCGCGCCGCCCATCCGCGCCGCCAGCTCGGCGCAGGCATGCGCCACCGCCGGATCGGCGACCAGGTCGCGCAGCGTGCGGGCCCAGTCGCCGACCTTGGCATCGGGCTTCAGCCAGGCGCCGGCGCCGAGCCGCGCCAGCCGCACGCCGTTGTCGAACTGGTCATGGGCAAACGGCGCCACCAGCTGCGGCACGCCGGCCGCCAGGCCCTGCGCCAGCGTGCCGATGCCGCCGTGGTGGACGAAGGCCGCCAGCCGCGGCGCCAGCAGGTCGAACGGCACGTAAGCGACGTGGTGGGCGAACGGCGGCAGCCGCTCGGGCAGCTGGTCGCGGTAGGGCGTGACCAGCACCGCGCGGCGGCCGAGCGCGTCGCAGGCGGCCAGCGCGCGGGCGAAGTAATCGCGGCCGTGCGCCATGGCCGAGCCCGGCGTGATGCCGATCGGCGGCGGACCGTCCCGCAGGAAGCGCGTCAGCGCCGGATCGAGCACCGCGCCGGCGGCGGCGCCCCAGCGCGGGAAGCCGGTGGTGACGGTGTGCGGCGGCCAGTCCGCTTGCGGCGCGGCGAACCAGTCGGGAAAGGCGCAGATGACGCGGCCGGGCGAATTGCTCCACCGGCTGATGATGCGGCGCACCGGCGGCAAGCCCAGCTCGGCGCGGATCTCGTTGATGCCGGGCCGTACCACCGGGTCCAGCACCAGCCGCTCCACCGCCGACTGGAGGGCGCCCGCGGCCCACGGCGGCAACCGGCCGAGCCAGCCCATGCCGGGCCAGACCGGCGGCTCTTGGGCCGAGAACAGGCAGCTCGGCGACAGGTGCACGGTGGCGCCGGGCAGGCCCAGCTTTTCCTCGGCCAGCCGGCTGTGCCAGGCCAGCGTGCTGCCGACCAGCACCGTATCGGCCCCGGCCCGCCTGGCCAGCGCCCGGTAGCCGGCGCGCAGCTGCGGCTCGACGTGCTTCCACACGGTGGCGAAGGCGCGGCGCGGGTGCCACAGGTCGGGGTCGTCCACACTGCTGCGGTAGTCGTCGAGCGTGCCGAGCGGGATGCAGCCGAGGCCGGCCGCCTCGACCCGCTGCTGGAACCAGGCCGAGGTCAGCAGCTCGACACGGTGGCCGCGCTGCTTGAGCGCGCGGCCGATGGCGAGAAAGGGATAGACGTCGCCGGCGCTGCCGACGCAGGAGATCAGGATGTGCATGCGGGGAGCTTGGAAATGGAATTCGGCGGAACGCGAGCGTTCATGCGGGCATTTTCACCACCCAGGACGCGAAGGCCCGCCAAGGGAAACCGAGTACCGGACGAGCGCGGCACCGTAGGAGCGGCTTCAGCCGCGAATGGCTGGGCGGCCGCAATCGACGATTCGCGGCTGAAGCCGCTCCTACGAAGGCGCTGCCGACCATCGCGGCCATTGCGATGAATGATCCGACGGCCGAAATCGCGCACGCCGCTCATCGCCCGCCGCCCGGGAAGTTGTCGGCCGATTGCCGCATCAGGTGGATGAACACGTCCTCGAGCGCCGGCTCGCCGTGCTCGAAGCGCAGGCCGGCCCGTTCGCGGTAGGGCGCGACCGCCGCGGCCAGCCGCGCCTCGTCGGCGCCGCTGACGTGCAGCGCATTGCCGAAGCGCGTCACCATCTCCACGCCGGGCGCGGCTTCCAGCGCATCGGCCAGCTCGCCGGCGCCCTCGCCGGCGATGGTCCAGGTCGACAGCGCCGAGCCGCGCACCAGCTCGGCCGGCGTGCCCATCGCCAGCAGCCGGCCGTAGGCGATGTAGCCCAGCCGGTGGCAGCGCTCGGCCTCGTCCATGTAGTGGGTCGACACCAGCACGGTGATGCCCTGGCGGGCGAGGTGGTGGATCTCGTCCCAGAAGTCGCGCCGCGCCTTGGGGTCGACGCCGGCGGTGGGCTCGTCGAGCAGCAGCAGGCGCGGCTCGTGCAGCATGCAGGCGGCCAGCGCCAGCCGCTGCTTCCAGCCGCCCGACAGGCTGCCGGCCAGCTGCTTCTGGCGGCCCTCGAGGCCGAGCCGGCTCAAGGCCTGGTCGACCCGCTCGCGGCGCCGGTCCATGCCGTAGACGCGGGCGACGAAATCGAGGTTCTCGCGGATGCTGAGGTCGTCGTAGAGGCCGAAGCGCTGCGTCATGTAGCCGACCTCGCGCTTGATCGCGGCGGCCTCCTTCACCACGTCGTAGCCCAGCGTATGGCCCTGGCCGGCGTCAGGCGTGAGCAGGCCGCACATCATGCGGATCGAGGTGGTCTTGCCCGAGCCGTTGGGGCCGAGGAAGCCGTAGATCTCGCCGCGCCGCACCCGCATGCTGAGGCCGTCGACCACCGTCTTGTCGCCGTAGCGCTTGGTCAGGCCGGCCACGTCGATCACGTCGTCGGCGTTCGCCTGGCGCTCGGGCGCGCCCATGGCCGGGTCGACATGCCCGCTCATGGCGCCGCCGCCGGCGTCACGTCGAGCGGCAGGCCGGGCGGTAGCCGCGCGGCGTCGGCCGCCGCCAGCGGCGTCGCCTCGGCCAGGAACACCAGCTTGGCGCGGTTCTCCTTGCTGTAGATCAGCGGCGGGGTGAACTCGGCCTCGCGCGCCACGTAGCGCACCGTGGCGGCCACCGGCGCGCCGCAGCCGTCGCAGGCCAGGTTCACCCTGCTGCCGGGCCGCAATCGCGCGCGCGCCGGCTCGGGCACCCAGAAGCGCGCCTTCACCGCGCCGGGCGCCAGGAGGCTCAGCACCGGGCTGCCGGCCGGCACCCATTCGCCGACCCGGTAATAGCGTTCCTCCACCCGCGCAGCCAGCGGCGCCGCCACCGTCTTCTGCGCCAGCGTCCATTGCCGCTGCGCCAGCTGCGCCTCGGCCGCGGCGGTGCCGGCCTGCGCCGCGGCGCGGCTCGCCTCGCGGCCGGCCAGCCGGCCGGCGCGCAGCTGGGCCGCCATCTCGGTCACCTTGGCCGCATCGGCGTCGCGCCGCGCGCGCAGGGCGTCGAGATGGGCGCCGGAGACGAAGCCGGCGCGGGCCAGCTCGCCCTGCCGGCGCAGGTCGGATTCGGACTGCTTGAGCGCCGCCTGCGCGGCGGCCAGGCCGGCGGCGGTCACAGCCAGCTCGTCGGGCCGCTTGCCGCTGGCCAGGTCGTCGGCCTGCGCGCGCGCCTGCTCGGCCCGCGCCGCGGCCTCGCCGACGGCGGCGCGCTCGCTGTCCTGCTCGAGCCGGAACAAGGGCTGGCCGGCCGCCACCGTATCGCCGCGCTCGACCGCCAGCGCCGCCAGCCGGCCGCCGACCGGCGCCGCCAGCCGCACCGGCTCGGCCTCGACGTAGCCGTGCCACGCCGCCGGCTCGTCGCGCCCGCATCCCGCCAGGGCCAGCAGCAGGGCCGGCGCCATCCATTCAATTCGCATCGTGCTCGCTCCTCTCGCGCGCCAGCGCCTGCAACCCGGCCCAGGAAAACGTGGCGATATGCTCGGCCAGCTCGGCCACGCCGTCGGGCCGCTGGTAGAAGCCGGGCCGCACCTTGTCGACCAGCGCGCGCATGCCGACGTAGACCATGCTCTGTGCGACCACGCCGATGCCGGCGCGTGCGATCAGGTCCGGCTCGGCGGCCGGCCCGAACAGCTCGCGCAGCATGCCGAACAGCACGGCCGACTGCGGCTTGGTGAAGCGCTCGAACATCACGTCGAGCGCCGGCGTGGGGTTGGCCGCCTCGCGCACCATCAGGCTGGCGATGCGCGACGGGCTGGCCGGGTCGAGCATGCGCGCCACCAGCGCGCGCACGAAGGCGCGGAAGCGCAGCTCGAGCGGCTCGCCCGGCGCCGGGCTCGGCAGTGGCGCGTGCTGCAGCGCCAGTTGGGCGTGATGCTGCAGCACGGCCAGATAGAGCCCTTCCTTGCCGCCGAAGTGGTAGTTGATCGCCGACAGCCGTACGCCCGCGGCGACCGCGATATCGCGCACGCGCGCGGCGCGGAAGCCGGCTTCGAGGAAGACCCGGGTGGCGGCGTCGAGCAGCGCCTGGCGGGTTTCGTCGCCGACGGCGTGCTTGGGTGGGGGTTCGGTGGCCTGGAACATGGCAGGTTCTGGAAAAACTTTTCCATATTATTTGGAAAAACTTTTCCACCCGCAAGTTCTTCGGCTTCGCTCGAGAGCCGGGCCGGGGCTGGCCGCCATGCGCCGAGGCCGGATCGGCCCGGCGCGGAATGGCCAGGCCAGGCCTGCTGGGAGCGCCGGTATTCCTGCGGCGTCTGCCCGACCCGCTTCGAGAACGCGGTACTGAAATGGGCCTGGTCGAAGAAGCCCAGCGCCAGCTCGGCGAGCGGCGGCGGTTCGGCTTCGGCCAGCCGCGCCATCGCCTCCTGCAGCCGGAAGCGCTGGATCGCCCATTTCGGCGAGACGCCCACGTAGTTGCCGAACAGGCGCTGCAAGCCGCGCTCGGTGATGCCGAGCTGCTCGACCAGCGCGGCGACGCTCACCGGTCCGCGCTCGGCCGCCGCCGCCGCGATGGCCTGCTCGGCCAGGCCACCGGGCGACCGGCCCGGGCCGGCCCGCTTGCAACCCGGCCGGTCCGGCCGCATCTAACAGCCATCGCCCGAGCCCGGACCCCGCCATGCAACTGACTTGCCCCACTGCGGCACCGCCAACCGCATCCCCGACGCCCGCCTGAACGACGGCCCGCGCTGCGGCAGCTGCAAGGCCGCGCTGCTCGCCGGCGCGCCGATCGCGCTCGACGACGGCAATCTCGACGCATTCCTTGCCGCCAGCGACCGGCCGGTGCTGGTCGACTTCTGGGCGACCTGGTGCGGCCCCTGCCGCAGCATGGCGCCGCAGTTCGCCGAAGCCGCGCGGCAGCGGCCGGCGGTGCGCTTCGTCAAGGTCGACTCGGACCAGGCCGCGCGCGCCAGCCAGCGCTTCGGCATCCGCAGCGTGCCGACGCTGCTGCTGTTCGAAGCGGGCCGCGAGGTCGCCCGCATGTCCGGCGCGCTGCCGGCGGCGCAACTGCTGGCCTGGCTCGACGAGCAGCTGTCCTGAGCGATCGCAGACGCCCGGGATGGGATCGCGAACGTGGCGGTACGCGCCGCAGGAGCGGCTTCAGCCGCGAATCGCCGACCGTGCCACGGACTGCCAATTCGCGGCTGAAGCCGCTCCTACCGGGACGCTGCCGCCCATCGCTCCAGGCTTGCGGGCCGTGGCGCACTCCAGGGCAAACCGGCCCGGGCGGGCCGGCCGGCGCCGCGTGCTAGAATCCGCGGCTTCCCCGCCCGTTCCCGCCATGAAGCTGCTCGCGCTCGACACCTCCACCGAATACCTCTCGCTGGCCCTGCTGTGCGACGGCCAGGTACTGGCGCGCGACTGGCTGGCCCAGCAGCGCCATGCCGAACTGACGCTGCCCGAGATCCGCCGCCTGGTCGCCGAAGCCGGCATCGCGCTGGGCCAGCTCGACGGCCTGGCGCTGTCGATCGGCCCCGGCGGCTTCACCGGCCTGCGCATCGGCTGCGGCATCGCCCAGGGCCTGGCCTTCGGCCTCGATATCCCCACCGTGGGCATCAACACCCTGGCCGCGCTGGCCGCCGAGCAGACCGGGCCGCGCGTGCTGGCCGCGCTCGACGCGCGCATGGGCGAGTTCTACCTGGCGGCGCTGGAGCGCGACGGCGACGACTGGAAGGAAGTGGTGGCGACCACGGTGTGCGGCCCCGACGCGCTGCCCGAGCTGCCCGGCGGTAGCTGGCACGGCGTCGGCAGCGGCTTCAAGGTGGCCGGCGACGCGCTGCGCCAGCGCTACGGCAGCCAGCTCGCCGCGGCCGATGCCGAGGCGTTTCCGCACGCACGCGGCGTGCTGCGGCTGGCGCAGCGCGAGTTCGCCGCCGGCCGCGCGGTGGCCGCCGACCGGCTCGAGCTGCTCTACATCCGCGACAAGGTGGCGCTGAAGACCAGCGAACGCCCGCCGAAGCCGATCTGAAGCCCGAAACGGCGATGCCCGGCACGAGCCGGGCATCGGGGAAGACAGTGAAACCGTATGCGCGGGCGTTCAGCGCAGCGGGAAGGATTTGAAACCGAAGGTATCGAGGCCGGCGCCGGCCGGCAGTTCGACCACCTCGACCTCGCTGGAATCGACCAGTTCGACTTCGGCGGCGGCCCCGACCATGTTGAGGTCGACGCGCGAGGCGAGGTCGTAGCAGTAGAACTCGCGCACCGCGTCGAACATGCTGTAGCCGAGCGAGACGAAGGTCGGCTCGAGCGCCTTGAGCACCTGGCGCGCGCGGTCCGACGCCGCCGGGTCGTTCATGGCGACGAATTCGCGGCCGTCGAGGATGAAGCCGGCGCGCACCATGGCGTTCTCGATCATCACCCACATCATCCGACAGGTGTCGTAGGGCAGATTGAGATAGTCGAGATTGATGACGATGGCCAGACCGACGCTTCGAGTAAGCATGGTAAGAGAATGATTAAGTAGTGATATCGGTCCGGATTATGGGCAATGAATTCAATGTCATGCGCATACTTTCCCTACGATAGTCGTAATTTTTTCCTAAGCCTTTTTAGGACTGGAGTGCTTGATTTGCCGTGCTGGATCGCATTGGCTGGTTAGCCCCGCGCCCACCGGGAGAGGGTCGGGGCGAGGGCGCCGGTTGAGCATTCATTGACCCGCCTTCCATCCTGAACTGGCGTCCCTCGCCCTGGCCTCTCCCGGACGGAGAGGGTGAGGCCGCATCTCCCGCGCAGGATCGTTCAGCTCGCCATGCCGCGATGATTCAATCAAGCACTCGCACCGCCGACTCACCCAACTGTGCATAACGCCCTTCAAACCGCCGTGACCACCCCGTCCCCCGCCCTCCTCCGCCCCATCCTCGAAACCGACCTGCCGGCCATGGCCGCGCTCGAGGCCGAGCTGCAGTCCTTTCCCTGGACCGCCATGCAGTTCCTGCAATCGTGGGCCGACGGCCATCGCGGCTGGGTGGCGACCATCGGCGACGAGGTGGTCGGCTTCGCCGTCGTCAGCCAGGTGCTCGACGAAGCCTCGCTGCTCACGCTCGGCGTCGGCAGCCGCTGGCAGCGCCGCGGCATCGCCCGCCAGCTGGTGCAGCAGCTGGCTGACGAAGCGAGCGAACGCGGCGCGGCGGTGCTGCTGCTCGAGGTGCGCAAGGGCAACGCGGCGGCGCGCTCGCTGTACCGGCGCATGGGTTTTGTCGAGACCGGGCTGCGGCGCGGTTACTATCGGGCCGAGGAAGGCCGCGAGGACGCGGTGCTGATGACCTTGACGCTGGACGAGGGGGGACGATGAGCGAGGCAAGACAGGAGCTCGTGCTCGACGAACTGGGCCTGCTGCCGCTGTGGGTGCGGCGCGATCTGGTCGCGGCCGAGCGCGCCCGCGTGGCCGCATCGAACGACGCCGCCGCCTCGAACGATGCCGCGCAGCCGGCCCGGGCCGAAACCGCCGCGGCGCCGGCCGAAGCCATCGCAATGCCCGCTGCCGCGGAACCGCCGCCGCGGCCGATGCGCCAGACCGTGATCCCGGCCAGCGCGCCCGCCCCGGCGCCGGCCGCGGTCGCCGCCGCGAGCGGCAGCGTCGAGCGCGACCAGCGCGCGGCCGCCATCGCGGCGATGGACTGGGAGCAACTGCAGGCCGCCGTGGCCAGTTGCACCGCCTGCAGCCTGTGCAAGTCGCGCAACCGCACGGTGTTCGGCGTCGGCAATCCCGAGGCCGACTGGCTGATCGTCGGCGAGGCGCCCGGCGCCGAGGAGGACCGGCTGGGCGAGCCCTTCGTCGGCCAGGCCGGCAAGCTGCTCGACAGCATGCTGGCCTCGGTCGACCTGAACCGCCGCGACGGCGCCTTCATCCTCAACACGCTCAAGTGCCGGCCGCCACAGAACCGCAATCCGAATCCGGACGAGCTGGCGCTGTGCGCGCCCTTCCTGCACCGCCAGGTCGAACTGATCCGGCCCAAGGTGATCTTCGCGGTCGGCCGCTTCGCGGTGCAGACGCTGCTCGGCCGCGAGGCCAGCATCGCCAGCCTGCGCGGCAAGCGCCACGACTACCGCGGCGTGCCGGTGGTGGTCAGCTACCACCCGGCCTATCTGCTGCGCAATATGCCCGACAAGATCAAGGCCTGGCAGGACCTGCTGCTGGCGCGCCGGATGCTGGCCACCTCGGCGAACCGCCAGGCCGATACCGGCAGTTGAACGGAAGACGGTCGATCGAAGCGTTTTACCGCTGAGGACGCGGAGGGCAGCCGGGATGCAGGGCCTCGGCGTCCTCCGCGGTGAACGATCCGACAGGCAGGGTGGGCACGCCTCACCTGCCCACGCAGAGGCAAGCACTTGGGCAACCCCTGGCCCGCCCTACGGCGATGTCATGCCTGCCCGAACAGGTGCAGCCCATCGGCCGGCACCGCCACGTGCAGCACCCCGCCCACCTCGTGCGCATCGGCCAGCCACAGGTGGGCCGCCAGCAGCCCCATCCGCGCGCGCGGCGCGAAGCCAGCCGGGCAGAGCGCCCTGCCCGCCTCGTCGCACAGCTGCCAGTCGCCGCCCTGGCCGCGGCAATGCTCGGCCGCCTCGCGCTCGCTGCGGAAGCAGTGCAACGTGTTGGTCTCGAAGCAGAACGCATACACCATGATGGACTCCCGTCGTGGCCCGCCCGGCGCTAGCCGTCCAGCGCCGCCTCCAGCACCTCGATGAAGCGCGCGTTCTCGTGCGGCAGGCCGATCGAGACGCGCAGGCTGTCCCTCATACCATAGCTCGCCAGCGGCCGGATGATGACGCCGCGTTCCAGCATGTAGCGGTTGAGCAGCGCGCCGTCGCCGACGTGGAAGGTGACGAAGTTGCCGTAGCTCGGGATGAAGGGCAGGCCCAGCCGCACGAAGGCCTCGGTCAGCTGCTGCATGCCTGCGCGGTTGACGCGCACCGTCTCGCGCAGGAAGTCGAGGTCGTCCAGCGCCGCCACCGCGGCGGCCTGGGCCAGGCTGTTGACGTTGAACGGCTGGCGCACGCGGTTCATCAGGTCGGCCACCTCGGGCGCGGCCAGCGCGAAGCCGATGCGCAGGCCGGCCAGGCCATAGGCCTTGGACAGCGTGCGACTGACGATCAGGTTGGGGAAGCGGCGCAGCAGCGCGACCGAGTCGATGCGCTTCTCGGCCGGCAGGTATTCGCTGTAGGCCTCGTCCAGCACCACCAGCACGTTCGGCGGGCAGCGCTCCATGAACTCGACCAGGTCGCCGGGCCGGCACAGCGTACCGGTCGGGTTGTTCGGGTTGGCGATGAACACCAGCTTGGTCGAGGGCTCGATGGCGGCCAGCATGGCGTCGAGGTCGTGGCCGTACTCGACCGCGCGCACCTCGATGCCGCGCGCGCCGACCGCCTGCGTCGCCAGCGGGTAGACCGCGAACGAATACTGCGAGTACACCACCGAGTCGCCCGGCGCCAGGAAGGTGCGCGCGGCCAGTTCGAGGATGTCGTTCGAGCCGTTGCCGAGCACGATGCGTTCGGGCTCGACCGCGAAGCGGCGGGCGATCGCCGCCTTGAGCGCGAAGCCGTTGCCGTCCGGATAGCGCGCCAGCTCGTCGACCGCGGCCAGCATCGCGGCGCGCGCCTTGGGGCCGAGGCCGAGCGGGTTCTCGTTGGAGGCGAGCTTGACGATGCCGGCCTCGTCGAGCCCCAGCTCGCGCGCGAGCTCGGCGATCGGCTTGCCGGGTTGGTAGGGCGCGATGGCGCGGATGTGGGCGGGGGCGAGGTCGGCGAGGGACATGGCGCTTCGGTCGGATGGGTAGAGAGAGGCCGAAGCATAGGGCAGCCGCGCGCGGCGCGGGAAGCGGGCTTGCGGGCGCCTACCGCGGCGATGACACAGGTCGATCGGTCGCTACCGCGACTGCCGTCGATCGACACGCGATGCGAGCGGTAGGTCGCGGACCTCAGTCCGACAGCGACTTCGATCGACGGCGCCGTCGGACTGAAGTCCGACCTACGAGAACCAGTAGGCCTCTTGCAGAAGCGGCTTCAGCCGCGAATGGCCGGCAGCGCTCCTGCGCCCATTCGCGGCTGAAGCCGCTCCTGCAAGGCGCATTCCTGCGGGCAAGGCAGGCTCAGCCGCGCGCGAACGCCACCTTGGCGCTCCAGTCGCCGTCCGGCGCCCGGTGCGCGCGCATCTTGTCGAGCAGTTCCTCGGCCGTATCGGCCACCACGAACAGCGACAGGTGGCCGCTGCGGACGAAGCCCTCGGCCTCGGCATGGCGCACCCAGGCCAGCAGCGGGTCGAAATAGCCGGCGACGTTCAAGAGGCCGATCGGCTTGCCGTGCAGGTGCAGCTGCGCCCAGGTCAGGATCTCGAACAGCTCGTCCAGCGTGCCGAAGCCGCCCGGCAGCGCGACGAAGCCGTCGGCGCGCTCGGCCATCAGCGCCTTGCGGGTATGCATGCTGTCCACCTGGATCATCTCGGTCGAGCCCGGGTGCGCCAGCTCCTTCTCGACCATGAAGGCCGGGATCACGCCGAGCGTGCTGCCGCCGCCGGCCAGCGCGGCATCGGCCACCACGCCCATCAGGCCGACCCGGCCGCCGCCCAGACCAGTTGCAGCGACTGCGCCGCCAGCGTGCGGCCCAGCTCGGCCGCGGCGTCGCGGTAGACCTCGCGCTTGCCGAAGGCGGCGCCGCAGAATACGCAGATCGATTTCATGTGCTGCTTTCCTCCAAAAGAAACAGGCCCGGCCGCGGCAATGCCACGGCCGGGCCTCGTCGGCCGACGCCTACTGGTAGCCGGCGACGAAATCGCCGAGCGACAGCCGGTAGCCGGCGCCGACCGCCTTGAAGTGCCATTCGCCGTCCTTGCGGAACAGCGAGCCGAACTGCACCGCCGTCTCGTTCGAGAAGGTGGTGTCGAGCGCGTAGCCGGCGATCAGCGCGCCGGTGGCATCGTCGTACAGGTGGATGAAGGCGTTGCTGATCTGGCCCAGGCTCTGCCGCCGCTCGACCGCCTCATGCAGCGTCACCACGAAGGAGATCTCGGCCGCGTCGGCGTCGATCTTGCCGAGGTCGACCCGCAGCGTCTCGTCGTCGCCCTCGCCCGCACCGGTGCGGTTGTCGCCGCTGTGGGCGACGGCGCCGTTGGGCGTGGCCAGGTTGTTGTAGAACACCAGGTGCGAATCCGAGATCAGCTTGGGCTCGCCGGCCGCATTGAGCCGGCAGACGAAGGCCGATACGTCGAGGTCGAACGGCTGGCCGTTGTACAGCGCCGGCGCGTCCCAGCCCAGGCCGACGCGCACCCGCTTGAGCGAGGGCGCGCTCTTGGACAGGTTGATGCCCTGCCCCTTGCTCAGTTGGATCGCCATGGCCGTCGCCTTACTGGTAGCCGGCCACGAAGTCGCCGAGCGACAGCCGGTAGCCGGCGCCGACCGCCTTGAAGTGCCACTGGCCGTCCTTCTTGTAGAGCGAGCCGAACTGCGCCGAGGTCTCGTTGGAGAAGGTGGCGTCGAGGTCGTACTCGGCCACCACCGCACCGGTCACGTCGTCGTACAGCTTGATGTAGGCGTTGTCGACCTGGCCGAAGTTCTGGCCGCGCTCGGCGCCCTCGTGGATGGTGACGATGAAGGAAATCTCGGCCGCCTCGGCATCGATCTTGGCCAGGTCGACCAGCACCGTCTCGTCGTCGCCCTCGCCCACGCCGGTGCGGTTGTCGCCCTTGTGGACCACGCCGCCGCTCGGGTGGAGAGGTTGTTGTAGAAGATGAAGTGCGCGTCCGAGATCAGCTTGGGCTCGCCCGCGGCGTTGAGCCGGCAGACGAACACCGAGCAGTCGATGTCGAAGTCGGTGCCGCCGCCCTGCTTGCGGTTCCAGCCCAGGCCCATGCGGATGCGGCTCAGGCCCGGGGCGGTCTTGGCCAGGTTGATGCCCTGGCCCTTGGTCAGGTTGATTGCCATCGGTTTCTCCGGAAATGTCGGGATGGGGATGTCGGGATCAGATCAGCTTGAGCGCCTGCGCCTCGATGTCGTGCCAGGTGCGGCCGTCGACCGGCTGGCCGATCGCGGTGCAATGCCAGTCGCCGTCGGCGCCGCGGCTCACCTTCATCAGGATCAGGCCGGTATGGCTGCCGGCGGCCTCGTTACTGAGGTCGTAGCGCGCCAGTTCGACGCCCTGGTCGTTGACCACGCGGCAGTAGGCGTTCTTCACCTTGTCGAAGCGCTGGCCGGTGAAGCTGTTCACCGTGAACACCAGGTGCTGGAAGCGCGCGTCGAGCCGGTCGAACTGCACCGTGATGGTCTCGTCGTCGCCGGCGCCCTCGCCGGTGCGGTTGTCGCCCGAGTGGCGCACCGAGTTGTCGGGCAGGTGCAGGCGGCGGAACCACACCGCCTCGCACTTGCCGGCGCCGTCGATCAGCACACAGGACGCGTCGAGGTCGATGTCGCCGGAGAACATCGAGAACAGGCCGCCCTTGGTGTCCCAGCCGAGGCCCATGCTGACGCCGGCCAGCGGGCGCTTGTTCTCCTTGCTCAGGTTGATCGTCTGCTTCTTGCTCAGGTTGATCGCCATGGATGCCTCCTGGTTCAGGCCACGGCCGCAGCCGCGGCCTTGCGGTTGTGATGGATCGACGACACCAGTGCCAGACCGATGAAGCCGGCGCCGATCAGACCGGTGACGACCTCGGAAATTTCATGGAAGGTGCCGACGAACATGATGGTGGCCAGCGCGCCGATCGCGTAGAAGGCGCCGTGCTCGAGGTAGCGGAACTGCTCGAGCGTGCCCTTCTCGACGAACATGATGGTGAGCGAGCGCACGAACATGGCGCCGATGCCGAGGCCGATGGCGATGATGAAGATGTTGTTGGACAGCGCGAAGGCGCCGATCACGCCGTCGAAGCTGAAGCTGGCATCGAGCACCTCGAGGTAGAGGAAGGCCGACAGGCCGGTGCGCGCCACCATGCCGGCGTCGCCCGGTTCCTCGGTCTCGAGCAGCGCGGCGAAGCCGTCGACCACGATGTAGGCGACCACGCCGGCGATCGCCGCCAGGATGAACTCGATGCGCTCGTGCGCGCCGAGCCAGGTCGAGATCAGGTAGACCGCCGTCAGGCAGACCGCGATCTCGGCCGCCTGCACCCGGCCGATCTTGGTCAGCGGCTTCTCGATCACGGCGATCCAATGCACGTCCTTCTCGCGGTCGAGGAAGAACTTGAGGAACACCATCATCAGGAAGGCGCCGCCGAAGCCGGCCACCAGCACGTGGGCCGAGGTCAGCGTGGCGGCGTACTGGTCGGGCTTGCCGACCGCCAGCATCAGCGCATCCCACGGGTTGAGGTGGGCGATCACCGCCACGATCAGCACCGGGAACACCACCCGCATGCCGAACACGGCGATCAGCATGCCCCAGGTGATGAAGCGCTTGCGCCAGACCTCGTCCATGTCCTTGAGCACGGTGGCGTTGACCACCGCGTTGTCGAAGGACAGCGAGACCTCGAGCACCGACAGGATGGCGGCGATGAAGGCGGCCTTGGGCCCGCCGAGCATCCAGGCGGCGATCAGGCCGGCCGCGGAGAAGAGGAAGGACCCCTTGAAGAAACGGAACAGAGTAGACATGCAGCTCCCTTAGCGAGCCTGTCGATTGCAGGCGTTAGTTGTCAATAATCTGAAGCACAGGCCCCGGCAAAGCCGGGCGCCAACGGTCCGCGTGGACTCATAGGCAATGGCTCTCCCTGATTCACCCCGCCCTCGCCGCCCCGGGCTCCCCGTCGGCGGTCCCCCGCGACGTCGAAGACTTTGCGGGGGACCGCCGACGGGGTGGACCAGAGGGAGCCTCGCTGGCGCTCGTTCGCACTTCGTACGCATTCATGCTGAAACGACTGGCGATGGCAGGAAACACGGGGCCTTACATCTTGCCGGCCAGCCGGGTGGTCAGTTCCTGCTTCATCTGGCCGAGCCGCACCGCCGCGTCGGCGCGCTTCTGCTCGCCGTCCGCCTGGATGCGGGCGACTTCCTCGAAGGTCGAGATCAGCGTGCTCTGCACCGACTCGAGCGTCTCGATGTCGACGATCGCGCGCTGGTTGGCGCGCGCGGTCGAGAGGCTGTTCTGCCGCAGCATCTCGGCGTTGTTGCGCAGGAATTCGTTGGTGGTGTCGTCGATCTTGGTCGCCAGCTCGACCGACTTCTTCTGCTCGATCAGGGCGATCGCCAGCGTGAACTGCTTCTTCCAGGCCGGGATGGTCAGCGCCTTGATGTTGTGGAACTTCTCCACCAGCATCTGGTTGTTCGACTGCACCAGCCGGATCATCGGCGCGGTCTGCACCGCCACCGTCTGCATCACGCGCAGGTCGTGCACGCGCTTGTCGAAGCGCTGGATCAGGTCGGCGAAGTCGGCGATCGCCTGCGCCTGCATCGGGTCGGCCGCATCGGGGCGGGCGCGCATCGCGTCGAGCTCAGCCCGCATCTCCTCCAGCTTCACCTCGCCGGCGATCACGTGGTTGGACAGGCCGTAGTATTCCTGCACGTTGAGCGCGTAGACCTTCTCCAGGTCCTGGGTGCGCCGCACCAGCTTCTGCTGCTGGCCGTCGATCTCCACCACGATCTTGTCGATCTGCTTGGCCAGCGTCTCGAAGCGGCCGAGCAGCTTTTCCTTCTTGAGCTTGAAGTTGTCGATCAGGCCGCCGATCAGCGGGATCTTCGAGCCGCTCTCGCGCAGGTCCGACAGGTTCACGCCCTTGGCCAGCACCACGATCTCGGTCAGCTTGTCGCCGACGCCTTCCATATTGCCGCTGCGCACCTGGGCCAGCATGTCGTCGGAGTACTGCGCGACCTTCTCGCCGGCCGCCTTGCCGAAGCCGACCACCGCCTGCGGCTGGCGCGGATCGAAGCCGGACAGGATCTGGCGCACGTTGCGCTCGACTTCGGCCGGGTCGGAACCGGCCTGCACCAGCTCGTCGCGGCGGGCGGCGATGGCGGCGGCGATCGGATCGCCCTGGGCCAGCGTGGCGGACGCCAGGCCGGCGGCCGTGGCCGGCTGCGCCATCGGCAGCGGCGGCGGCATGATGGGCGCGGCGGCGACCGGCAGAACCGACTGCGACAGCGTCGGCTCGGGCTGCGCCACCGGTGCGGGCGCGGACTGCTGCTGATCGAGCTGGTGAGCGGAGATCGGCTTGAACGTCACTTGAACAACTCCTCCATGGGCTTGCGCAGGCTGGCCTGAATCTCGACCAGGCGATCGAACAGGCTGCCGTCGTCGGATTCGGGCAGGGCCAGCGCGGTGATGAATTGCTGCTTCCAGGCGGGCAACAGGACGTCGATCATATCGCCGAACCGGTTGAGCGTAGCGTGCAGGTTGCGCTGCGTCAGCCGCAGCTGCGGCAGCGTGAGCAGCGTGGTGTGGCGCAGCAGGCGCAGGTTGTCGAGCTTGCGCCGCCATTGCGCGGCGGCGTCCTCGAGCGCGTCGACCGCCTGGCGCGCGAACGGATCGGTCACGCCGGCCAGCGCGGCGCGGCGCGCGGGCAGCTCGGCCTCGGTCTGGCGCAGCCGCAGGTGGGCCGCCGCGAGGTGCACGGTCAGGAGCTCGAACACCGTCTCGTTGCGCGCGTACAGCGTGCCGAACTCGGCCAGCCGCTGGCCCAGCGCGGCCAGGTCGGCGCGGGTGCCGGCGATCTCGCGCTCGATCGCGCCGCCGGCAGCCTCGAACTCGGCCCGCAGCGCGGCGCGGCGGGCGTCGCGGCCCTTCCACCAGTCGGCCAGCCGGCCGCTGACCGAATGGCTGTCGAGCGCATCGAGGTCGATGCCGCGCACGATCTCGAGCATGCGCCGGCTGGCCGCCTGCAGCCGGCCGATGGCGCCGTCGCCGATCTTGCGGGCCAGCTCGTCCTGCAGCTGGCGCAGCGTCTCGGCCACGTCCGAGGCGTAGCGGGTCTGGTAGACCGCATCGTCGAAGCGGATCTCGGCCGCCATCATGCGGATACGCTGCAGGGTCGGGTCGTCGGGCGTGAAATCGGCGCAATCGCAGTCGGCCAGCGCGGCCCGGGTCGCTTCGCGCCATTGCGCGTCGATCGCCTCGGCGGTCACCGCGCGATCGGCGAACAGCACGCGCGGCGGCACCGGTCGCGGCGCAGCCTCGCGGGCGGGCAGGTGGTGGAAGGTCTGGACGGCTGCGGCAGCCTGCGCTGCGGCAGCCGCAGGTGCGGTGCCCTGCGGCGCAGCGGGCGTGGTCGACGTTGCGCCGGCCGGGAACATGGCGGCCGGGCCTGCCGCAGCCGGCGCGGCGGGCTTCGGGGCCTGATCGTGGAAGGTGCGGATCGCGGGATCGGCGGCCGGCTCGGATGGAGCCGGGCGATTCACGTCGTGAAAGGTCTTCACCATGGCGGCATTATCGGCGATCTGGCCGGCCGCGCCATGACGACGTCAGGATTGCCGGCGTGGGCCGCTCAGGCCAGGGGCTCGACCAGATGGCTGCGGCCGGCCGGCGCGGGATAGGGGTCGGGCCAGAATTCGGTCTGGTGCCGGATCAGGCCGTCGCGCACTTCGCTGAAGGTGATCGCGCGCGCCGACTGCACGCCGTCGGTGACCGAGACCTCGCTGACCGCCTGCACCGCGTCGCCGACGATGCGGTGGACGGTGAAGCGCCACGGGCCGTGGGCCGGGTATTCGGCATTGATCCGGACGAAGCGCTCGCGGCCGCGGATGCGTTCGTTCGATTGCGGCCAGTCGAGCAGGTAGTCGTCGCCGAACAGCGCGGCGGCATGGGCGAAATCGTTGCTCTGCATGCGCCGCCAGTATTCCGCCACCAGCGCCACCGCCGCCGGCTGCGACGGCTCCACGCTCACAGCACCGCCACCGGGTAGGCGCCGAGCACCTTGACGAAGGCGGCGCGGTTGCGCAGCGCGTCGAGCGTGGCGACCACGCGCGGCTCGTCGGCGTGGCCCTCGACGTCGACGAAGAACACGTATTCCCACAGCCCGGTGCGCGAGGGCCGCGATTCGAACTTGGTCATCGACACGCCGTGCTCGGCCAGCGGGCTCAGCAGCTGGTGCACCGCGCCCGGCCTGTTCTGGGCCGACATCACCAGGCTGGTCTTGTCGCGGCCGCTGGCGGTGGTCTGGTGGTAGCCGAGCACCAGGAAGCGGGTGGTGTTGTTCGGCTCGTCCTCGATGTTCTCGGCCAGCTTGTTCAGGCCGAAGCGCTCGGCCGCGGCATCGCCGGCGATCGCCGCGCAGCCGGCGTCGAGGCTGGCCAGCCGCGCCGCCTCGGCATTGCTCGACACCGACACCCGCTCGACCTCGGCCGGCAGGTTCTTGTTCAGCCATTCGTGGCACTGCGCCAGCGACTGCGCATGCGAATAGACACGGCGGATGCCGTCGAAGCCGGCCTCGGCGCGCAGCAGGTGGTGATGGATGCGCAGCACCACTTCGCCGCAGACCTTGAGCGGGGTGTTGACCATCAGGTCCAGCGTGCGGCCGACCGCGCCCTCGGTCGAATTCTCGACCGGCGCCACCACGTAGTCGGCGCTGCGCGCCTCGACCACCCGGAAGGCCTCGTCGATGCTGGCGCAGGCCAGGGTGGTGGCGGCATGGCCGAAATGCTTGATGGCGGCCGACTGGCTGAAGGTGCCCTCGGGCCGAGGTAGGCGATGGTCAGCGGCCGCTCGATGCTGAGGCAGGCCGACATGATCTCGCGGAACAGCTTGGCCACCGATTCGTCCGGCAGCGGGCCGGGATTGAGCTGCTTGATGCGCGCCAGCACCTGTGCCTCGCGCTCGGGCCGGTAGACCAGGCCGCCGCCCTTGAGCTCACCGATGGCGCGCGCATGGCCGGCACGCAGGTTCAAGAGTTCGAGGATCTGGACATCGACGGCGTCGATGGCGTCACGGTGGGATTTCAGTTGCTCGTCGGACATGGGGTGGCGGGGCGTGGGAATGCGGCTTGCGCAGGGATGGCCGAGCATAGCATGGCCGGCCCGGCCGGCCTTATGCCGAGCGGCACTATGTCCGGGCGGTCGCAAGCGATGGAAGGGGCCTAGGTTTCAGGAACGTAGTTGCAGCAGCCGGGAGTCATAAGCGCCGCACCAATAAAATAAAGATTCACTGACGAGCGCCAGCGAGGCTTCCCCGCGGCGGCGGGACGGGAGGGGTAGGGTCGAATCAGGAAGAGCCGCTGCTTCAACCCCCACAAATGGCAAGCACCCGGGTTCCCCGGGTGCCTGAACTGCATTTACCTGCACACCGATGCGTGCAAGTGAGGAAGGCTCAACCGTGGCTGCGCGCAAAGTCCTGCATGAACACGGTCAGCGCCTTCACGCCCTCGAGCGGCATGGCGTTGTAGATGCTCGCCCGCATGCCGCCCATGGCGCGGTGGCCCTTGAGCTGCAGCAGGTTGCGCGCGCGCGCTTCCTTGACGAAGGCCTCGTCGAGCGCCGGGTCGGCCAGCCGGAACGGCACGTTCATGCGCGAGCGGAACGGCTTCTCGACCGGGCAGGCGTAGAAGCCGGCCGAGGTATCGATGGTCTCGTACAGCAGCGCCGCCTTCTCGATATTGCGCTGCTCGATCGCCTTGAGGCCGCCCTGCCGCTGCATCCACTTGAACACCAGGCCGGCCACGTAGATGGCGAAGGTCGGCGGCGTGTTGTACATCGAGTCGCCCTCGGCCTGGATCTTGTAGTCGAACATGGTCGGCGTGCCCGGCAGCGCCTGGCCCAGCAGGTCCTCGCGCACGATCACGATGGTCAGGCCGGCCGGGCCGATGTTCTTCTGCGCGCCGCCGTAGATCAGGCCGAACTTGCTGACGTCGACCGGTCTGGAGAGGAAGTTCGACGACATGTCGCACACCAGCGGAACATCGCCGGTACTGGGCACGAAGGGGAATTCGACGCCGCCGAGCGTCTCGTTCGAGGTGTAGTGCAGGTAGGCCGCGTCGGGATCGCGCTGCCAGGTCTCCTCGGCCGGCACATAGCTGTAGCCGCGGTCCTCGGCGCTGGCGGCGACGCGCACGGCGACGTTGAACTTGCGCGCCTCTTTCATCGCCAGCTTGGACCAGTGGCCGGTGTCGATGAAGTCGATGCTGCTGCGGCCGCGGATCAGGTTCATCGGCACCATGGCGAACTGCGCGGTGGCGCCGCCCTGCAGGAACAGCACCTTGTAGCCGGACGGGATGCCCATCACCGCGCGCAGGTCCTCCTCGGCCTCGGCGGCGATCTGCATGAATTCCTTGCCGCGGTGGCTCATCTCCATCACCGACATGCCGCTGCCGTGCCAGTTGAGCAGCTCGTTCTGCACTTCGAGCAGGACTTCACGCGGCAGGACGGCGGGACCGGCGCTGAAATTGAAAACGGGGGACATGGACGCTCCAGGAGGTGAGGATGGTGTTCAGACCGCCGGGCCGAAGGCGAGTTTGGGCCGGGCGGCAGCCATTTTTCGCGCCGCGACCGGCGCGGCGGGACGGCCGACGAACGCGCCGGCCCGATTCATCTATGTACTAAGCCTAGAGCGTGTTACGAGCTCGGATGATCGAAAAAGCGGTCATCCCGTTCAAATCACGCACGAGCGCCAGCGAGGCTTCCCCCTGGACCATCCCACGAAGCCTGCGACTTCGTGGGGGACCGCCATCGGGCCCCCGCAGGCGGCGGGGACGGGAGGGGCGGGATGAAACAGGGGGAGCCGCTGCTTCAGTCCTCGCCAAGGTCCAGCACCCGGGTTTCCCGGGTGCCTGGACCGAAGTCATCCGCCCACAGACATCCGTCAATTCTATAAAGGCTACGACAGCAGGAAGTGCGCGCGCGCCACGGCGATCGGCTTTCGCTCGTCGTCCTGCCAGGCGGTCATGCGCACATTGGCCACGCGCTTGCCCTGCTTGGTGATGTCGCAGCGCGCGAACAGAGTCTGGGCCCGGCCCGAGCGCAGGAAATCGAGCGAGAAATCGATGGTGCGCGGCACCTCGGCCGATTCGCGCGCCCACACCAGGTGCAGCAGCGCGGCATTCTCGAGGAAGCCGCCGATCACGCCGCCGTGCAGCGCCGGCAGGTGGGTGTTGCCGATGTTGCGATCGACGAAGGGCAGCTCGAACAGCGGCTCGCCGTCGACTTCCTTCATCACCACGCCCAAGAGCCGCGCATACGGGATCTGGTCGATGATGCCGGCGTAGTCGCCGCTTTCCTTGGCGGCGTGCAGATAGGTGAGCTCGACCATCTCAGACCTCCTTCGGCGCTTCGGCCGGCAAGACCTGGCGCGAACCCAGCTGGGCCGGGCTCGAATCGCGCATGAAGGTGCCGACGCCGTGGGCGATCGGCTGGTCGTTGCCTTCCTGGTAGGCGGTGGCGCGGGTGAAGGCGATCTGACGGCCGAGCCGGTAGCACTCGGCGGTGCAGTAGACCGTCTCGCCCGGCGTGGCGCCGCGCAGGTAGTCGATGCGCAGGTCGAGCGTGGCGATCGCCTCGCGCTCGTCCAGCATCGAGAACACCGACAGCGCGCTGGTGGTGTCGATCAGCGAGGTGATCACGCCGCCGTGCAGCACGCCGGTGCGCGGATTGCCGACCAGCGCGGTGTTGTAGGGCACGCGCAGCGTGGCCTGGCCGCGCCAGCCGTTGACGAACTCGAGGCCGATGGTGGCCGAATGCGGGATCTGGCAGAACCAGCGCGCCACGTCCTCGAACAGCGCCGGATTGCGTACCGGCAGGGGCAAGTCTTGCATCGAAGGTCTCACTGGGGCGCTCACGCGCCCCTCACGGTTTAGCAGGCCGTCGAGAAAGCCGCGAACCTCGCGTCAGCGAGGCCCCCTCTGGCCTACCCCACAAAGTCCCCGACTTTGCGGGACCCCGGGCGGCGAGGGCGGGGGGCGTGGAATAAAAAAGCGATAACACTTTGATTTCCAAATGCACCCAAGCGCCCGGCCTTGCCGGGCGGATCGCAAAACTCGGTACCGCGATACCTCCTCGACAGCATTAAGCCTCGTCGCCGGCGACTGCGTCGCCCGCCACGTCGTCCAGCTCCTCCGTTCCTTCTTCTTCTGTTTCGACCACCTTCTCGATGCCCGACAGCTTCTCGCCGGCGTCGAGGTTGATCAGCCGCACGCCCTGGGCGCTGCGGCCGGTCTCGCGCACCTCGGCCACCGAAGTGCGGATCAGCACGCCGCCGGTGGTGATCAGCATCAGGCCGTCGCTCTCCTGCACCAGCGAGGCCGCCACCAGCTTGAAGCCGGTCTTCTCGGTCAGCTCCATGGCGATCACGCCCATGGTGCCACGGCTGGTGTGGCGGAATTCGGCGATCGGGGTGCGCTTGCCGTAACCGCCGTCGCTGGCGGTCAGCACCTGCCACTGCTCCGAATCGGCCACCAGCAGCGAGATCACCTGCTGGTCGTCGGCCAGCGACATGCCGCGCACGCCGCGGGTGTCGCGGCCCATCGGCCGCACGTCGTCCTCGTCGAAGCGCACCGCCTTGCCGCCGTCGGAGAACAGCATGATCTGGTGGCGGCCCGAGGTGATCGCCACGCCGACCAGCTGGTCGCCCTCGTCGAGGCTGACCGCGATGATGCCGAGCTTGCGCGGGTTGGAGAAGGCCGACAGCGGCGTCTTCTTCACCGTGCCGCGCTGGGTGGCCATGAAGACGTAATGGTCCTCGGTGAATTCCTTGACCGGCAGGATCGCGTTGATCTTCTCGCCATCCTGCAGCGGCAGGAGGTTGACGATCGGCTTGCCGCGCGAGGCGCGGCCGCCCTGCGGCACTTCATAGACCTTGAGCCAGTAGACCCGGCCCAGCGACGAGAAGCACAGCACGTAGTCGTGGGTATTGGCGACGAACAGGTTGTCGATGAAGTCGTCTTCCTTGGTCGCGGTCGCCTGCTTGCCGCGGCCGCCGCGCTTCTGGGCGCGGTACTCGTCGAGCGGCTGGGCCTTCATGTAGCCGCCGTGCGACAGCGTGACCACCATCTCCTGCGGGGTGATCAGGTCTTCGAGGCTGATGTCCTCGCCGAACGGGATGATCTCGGACTTGCGGGCGTCGCCGAACTGCGTCTTCAGCATCGCCAGCTCGTCGGCGATGATCTGGGTGATGCGCTCGGGCTTGGCCAGGATGTCGATCAGGTCGACGATCTCGTCCATCACTTCGCGGTACTCGCCGGCCAGCTTGTCCTGCTCCAGGCCGGTGAGCTTCTGCAGGCGCATGTCGAGGATGGCCTGGGCCTGGGTCTCGGACAGGCGATAGCCGTTGGCCTTGAGGCCGAACTCGGCCGCCAGCCATTCGGGCCGGCCCGCGTCGCCGGCGACGCGGGCGAGCATCTCCTCGACCAGCTGCGAGCGCCATTCGCGCGCCATCAGCCCGACCTTGGCCTCGGCCGGCGTGGCGGCCGCCTTGATCAGCGCGATGATCTCGTCGACGTTGGACAGCGCGACCGCCAGGCCTTCGAGCACATGGGCGCGCTCGCGCGCCTTCTTCAGCTCGAACACCGTACGGCGCGTCACCACTTCGCGGCGGTGGCGCAGGAAGGATTCGAGGATCTGCTTGAGGTTGAGCAGGCGCGGCTGGCCGTCGACCAGCGCCACCATGTTCATGCCGAAGCTCGACTGCAGCTCGGTCTGCTTGTAGAGATGGTTGAGCACCACCTCGGGCATCTCGCCGCGCTTGAGTTCGATATAGATGCGCATGCCCGACTTGTCGGACTCGTCGCGCAGGTCGGCGATGCCGTCGATGGACTTCTCGCGCACCAGGTCGGCGATCTTCTCGATCAGCGACTTCTTGTTCACCTGGTAGGGCAGCTCGTCGACGATGATCGCCTGCTTGTCGCGGCTGACTTCCTCGATATGGGTGCGCGCGCGCATCACCACCCGGCCGCGGCCGGTGCGGTAGCCTTCGCGCACGCCGGCGATGCCGTAGATGATGCCGGCGGTGGGGAAGTCGGGCGCCGGGATCAGGTCGATCAGCTCGTCGATGCTGAGGTCGGAATTGGCCAGCAGCGCCAGCGCGGCGTCGACGACTTCGCCGAGATTGTGCGGCGGGATGTTGGTGGCCATGCCGACCGCGATGCCGGTGGCGCCGTTGACCAGCAGGTTGGGCAGGCGGGTCGGCAGGACCGACGGTTCGAGTTCCTTGCCGTCGTAGTTGGGCACGAAATCGACGGTTTCCTTGTCGATGTCGGCCATCAATTCGCCGGAGATCTTCTCCAGCCGGCACTCGGTGTAACGCATGGCGGCGGCGTTGTCGCCGTCGATCGAGCCGAAGTTGCCCTGGCCGTCGACCAGCGTGTAGCGCATGGAAAAGTCCTGCGCCATCCGCACCAGCGTGTCGTAGATCGAGGCATCGCCGTGCGGGTGGTACTTACCCATCACGTCGCCGACGATGCGCGCGCATTTCACGTAGGGCCGGTTCCAGTGGTTGTTCACCTCCTGCATGGCGAACAGCACGCGGCGATGAACCGGCTTCAGACCATCCCGCACGTCCGGCAGCGCCCGCCCCACGATCACGCTCATGGCGTAATCGAGATAGGAGCGGCGCATTTCCTCTTCGAGACTTACCGGAATCGTTTCTTTGGCAAATTGTTGCAAATCGGTCATTGGTCAGGTATCGAAGCGGGCAAAAATGCAGGAAATTTTATCACGCCGCCGCTGTCCTCTCCAATTAGCGCGCAATTGTCATAATCTCTGGATTGCGGCGCGCGGGACGCGTCAAGTAAACTCGGCCAAGACGTCGGTTTAGAAATTTTGATTGACCGTCGCATAATTTCCTCTCTACCCATGGAGAATAACGATGCAGAAGATGAAGCGTACCCTGGTTCAGTCGGCCGTTTGTGCCGTCCTGGGCGTAGCTGCCCTGTCGGCTTACGCCGACAAGGACGGCTATGCGATCGACAGCCGTAGCGCCGTTGTCAAGAGCGGTTTCGGCCTGTGCTGGCGTACCTCCTCCTGGAGCAAGGACAAGGCGATCGCCGAGTGCGATCCGGATCTGGTCCCCAAGCAGGTCGTGGCCGCCGCGGTCGAACCGCCGAAGCCCGAAGTGCAGGCGCCGAAGCCCGTGCCGCTGGCCGTGCCGAAGAAGCTGGAAACCCTGACCCTGAACGCCGCCGCCCTGTTCGAATTCAACAAGGCCGTGCTGAAGGAAGAAGGCAAGCAGGCGCTGGACGCCGTCGCCGGCGTGCTGCTCGAGCGCAAGTACGAGCCCAGCAAGACCAAGATCGAAGTGGAAGGCCACACCGACCGCATCGGCAAGGCCGACTACAACAAGAAGCTGTCGGAAGAGCGCGCCGCTTCGGCTCGCGAGTACCTGGTCACCAAGGGCATCCCCGCCGAGATGATCACTTCCAAGGGTCTGGGCTTCGACGAGCCCGTGACCAAGCCGGAAGACTGCAAGAAGGTGCTGAAGAACCGCAAGAAGCTGATCGAGTGCTACGCACCCGATCGCCGCGTCGAAGTGGAAATCTACGCGACCGTCGAGCAGTAAGCTTCACGCTTCAGGCAGCACCCCATGGGCCCCGCGATGCGGGGCCTTTTTCTTGCCTGCGCGCCGCCAGGCCAGGTTCACGGCCGGTTCAGGGCGCCGTGCTAGACTGCCCGGCCAAGCATCGAAGGACCCACGCCATGCGCCGTCTCCTGCCTCTCGCCCTGTGCCTGCCCGCCCTCCTGCTGCCCGCCGTCGGCGGCGGCCTCGACCAGCTCAAATCCTTCCTGGCCCAGACCCAGTCGTTCACCGCCGGCTTCGAGCAGACCGTGACGCAGAAGAGCGGCAAGCAGCAGCAGGCCAGCGGCCAGGTCGCCATCCAGCGGCCCGGCAAGTTCGACTGGCAGTACGCCAAGCCCTACGAGCAGCGCGTGGTCGGCGACGGCAAGCAGCTGTGGGTCTACGACCCCGACCTGAACCAGGTGACCTCCAAGCGGCTCGACCGCGCGCTCGGCGACAGTCCGGCGGCGCTCTTGGCCGGCAGCAACGAGCTGGAGAAGTCCTACACGCTGGCCGAACGCGGCAGCCGCGACGGGCTCGACTGGATCGAGGCGACGCCGAAGAACCGCGACAGCGGTTTCGACCAGGTGCGCATCGGCTTCAAGAACAGCCTGCCGATGGCGATGGAGCTGAGCGACAGCTTCGGCCAGACCACCCGCATCCGCTTCGCCGGCACGGTCGCCAATCCCAAGCTCGACCCGGCACGCTTCCGCTTCGTGCCGCCCAAGGGCGCCGACGTCGTGAGCGCCGATTGAGCGCCAAGCCCTGAGCCCACGCCTTTTCGAGGCCGGCAGGCGCACCATCCGTTAAACTGTCCGGCCGTTCCCGCAGTCCAAAAGGCCATGGCCGACCTGTTCACCCAGACCCCTCGCCCGCCGCTCGCCGAAGCCCTGCGTCCCGCCACGCTGGACCAGGTGATCGGCCAGAAGCAGCTGCTCGGCCCGGGCAAGCCGCTGCGGCTGGCATTCGAGGCAGGCCGGCCGCATTCGATGATCCTGTGGGGCCCGCCCGGCGTCGGCAAGACCACGCTGGCGCGGCTGATGGCCAAGGGCTTCGATGCCGAGTTCATCCCGCTGTCGGCGGTGTTCTCGGGCGTGAAGGACATCCGCGCCGCGATGGACGAGGCGCAGCGCAATCTCGACCGCGGCCGCGCCACCATCCTGTTCGTCGACGAAGTCCACCGCTTCAACAAGAGCCAGCAGGACGCCTTCCTGCCCTTCGTCGAATCGGGCCTGATCACCTTCATCGGCGCCACCACCGAAAACCCGTCGTTCGAGGTCAACTCGGCGCTGCTGTCGCGCGCCCAGGTCTACGTGCTCAAGGCGCTCGACGCGGAGGAGCTGCGCGAGCTGATCGAGCGCGCACGCGGGCAGACGCTCGGCCATCTCGAATTCGACGAGGCCGCCATCGCCACCCTGGTCGGCTATGCCGACGGCGACGCGCGGCGGCTGCTCAACCTGCTCGAGCAGGCCGACACCGCGGCCGCCGCGGCCGGCACCCGGCGCATCGACGGCGACTTCGTGCAGAACGCGCTGAGCCTCAATACCCGCCGCTTCGACAAGGGCGGCGACGCCTTCTACGACCAGATCTCGGCGCTGCACAAGTCGGTGCGCGGCTCCAATCCGGACGCGGCGCTGTACTGGTTCTGCCGCATGCTCGACGGCGGCGCCGACCCGCGCTACCTGGCGCGCCGCATCGTGCGCATGGCCTGGGAGGACATCGGCCTGGCCGATCCGCGCGCGTCGCAGCTCACGCTGCAGGCGGCCGACGCCTACGAGCGGCTCGGCAGCCCCGAAGGCGAGCTGGCGCTGGCGCAGGCGGTGATCTACCTGGCCGTCGCGCCCAAGAGCAACGCCGGCTACAAGGCCTACAAGCAGGCCGCCGCCTTCGTCGCCCGCGACCAGTCGCGGCCGGTGCCCGAGCACCTGCGCAACGCGCCGACCAAGCTCATGAAGCAGCTCGGCTACGGCGCCGAGTACCGCTATGCCCACGACGAGGACGAGGGCTACGCCGCCGGCGAACGCTACCTGCCCGACGGCATGGACGAACCGGGCTGGTACCGGCCGGTCGCGCGCGGGCTCGAGGCCAAGATCGCCGAGAAGCTCGGCCACCTGCGCGATCTCGATCGCCAGTCGCAGTCGGCTCCATCGCAGTCGGCCCAGGCGCAGCCCGCCCAGACGCGATCTAGCCAGGGCAGCGACTGAGCGCCAGCAATGAGCTTCGTCCGTCGCAGCCCCGCCCGTAGCGCAGGCACCCGGCACAGCCGGGCGCTTGGGAGTCGAAGGTGTCCAAACGTTGGGCGCTCCCCTGATCCAACCCGACTCCCCCGCCCTCGCCGCCCGGGGTCCCCGCGAAGTCAAAGACTTCGCGGGGCGGGCCAGAGGGAGCCTCGCAGGGCTCGAGCTCGCCTGATAAATAGACGCTGTCGCCTCGCAGCCGCTGCCCGAATCCCCGAACGATCTATACAATCCGCGCTTCGGCCGATCCGGCCCGGCGCCCGTACGCTTCGCTACGCACAAGGTTTTCCCATGCTCGACATCCAACTGCTCCGCAACGACCTCGACGCCGTCGCCGCCCGCCTGGCCGAGCGCGGCTTCGAACTCGACACCGCCGCCTTCGCCGCGCTCGAACACGAGCGCAAGGCGCTGCAGACCCGCACTCAAGAACTGCAGGCCGAACGCAACGCCAAGTCCAAGGCCATCGGCCAGGCCAAGGCCCGCGGCGAGGACGCCGCGCCGATCCTGGCCAGCGTCGCCCACCTCGGCGACGAGCTGAAGGCCGCCGAACAGAACCTGGCCGCGCTGCAGGACAAGATCAACGACCTCTTGCTGCGCATCCCCAACCTGCCGCACGAATCGGTGCCGGCCGGCCGCGACGAGAGCGGCAACGTCGAGCTGCACCGCTGGGGCACGCCGCGCACCTTCGACTTCGCGGTGAAGGACCACGTCGACCTCGGTACGCCGCTGGGCCTCGATTTCGAGACCGGCGCCAAGCTGTCGGGCGCGCGCTTCACCGTGCTGCGCGGCCAGATCGCCCGGCTGCACCGCGCGCTCGCCCAGTTCATGCTCGACATCCAGACCAACGAGCACGGCTACACCGAGGTCTACACGCCCTATATCGTCAATCCGGAAGTGCTGTACGGCACCGGCCAGCTGCCCAAGTTCGCCGAGGACATGTTCCGCGTCGAGCGCGGCGGCGAGGACAGCCATACCCAGTACCTGATCTCGACCTCGGAGATCTCGCTGACCAATACCGTGCGCGACAGCCTCCTCAAGGCCGAGGAACTGCCGATCAAGCTGACCGCGCATTCGCCCTGCTTCCGCTCGGAGGCCGGCAGCTACGGCCGCGATACCCGCGGCATGATCCGCCAGCACCAGTTCGACAAGGTGGAGATGGTGCAGATCGTGGCGCCGGAACGCAGCTACGAGACGCTGGAGGAGATGCGCCAGCACGCCGAGAACGTGCTGCAGCGGCTCGGCCTGCCCTACCGCGTGGTCACGCTGTGCACCGGCGACATGGGCTTCGGCGCGACCAAGACCTATGACCTCGAAGTCTGGCTGCCGGCGCAGGACACCTACCGCGAGATCAGCTCGGTGTCGAACTGCGAGGCCTTCCAGGCGCGCCGCATGCAGGCGCGGGTGAAGAACGAGGCCGGCAAGAACGAGCTGGTGCATACCTTGAACGGCTCGGGCCTGGCGGTCGGCCGCACGCTGGTGGCGGTGCTGGAGAACTACCAGAACGCCGACGGCAGCATCACCGTGCCCGAGGCGCTGCGGCCCTACCTGGGCGGCATCGACCGGCTCGCATGATCCAGGCAAACGGCCCGCAAGGGCCGTTTCTCTTTGGCCGCAACGGCCGGCCGCCTTTCGACGAGGGAAGACGATGCAGAAGACCGTCCTGATCACCGGCGCCAGCCGCGGCATCGGTGCCGCCACCGCGCTGATGGCCGTGCAGCGCGGCTACGCCGTGGCCGTCAACTATCGCAGCGACGCCGCCGCCGCGGCCGATGTGGTGAGCCGCATCGAGGCCGCCGGCGGCCGCGCCGTCGCGATCCGCGCCGACGTCGCGGCCGAAACCGAGGTGCTGCACTTGTTCGAGGAAACCGAACGACAGCTCGGCCCGCTGTCCGCCCTGGTCAACAACGCCGCCATCCTGGAACCCCAGATGACCCTCGAGACCATGAGCGCGGAGCGGTTGCAGCGGGTGTTCGCCACCAATGTGATCGGCAGTTTGCTGTGCGCGCGCGAGGCGGTGAAGCGGCTGTCGACCCGCCACGGCGGCCCGGGCGGCGCGATCGTCAACGTCTCGTCGATGGCCGCGCGGCTCGGTTCGGCCAACGAGTACGTCGACTACGCCGCCAGCAAGGGCGCGATCGACAGCTTCACGCTGGGCCTGGCGCGCGAAGTCGCCGCCGACGGCATCCGCGTCAACGCGGTGCGGCCGGGCCTGATCCATACCGACATGCACGCCAGCGGCGGCGAGCCGGGCCGCATCGAGCGGCTCAAGGGCAGCGTGCCGATGCGGCGCGGCGGCCAGGCCGAGGAGGTGGCGGCCGCCATCCTGTGGCTGCTGTCGGACGAGGCGTCCTATACCACCGCGAGCTTCATCGAGGTCAGCGGCGGGCGCTAGCCGCAGCCGCGGCTTGGCCATGAAAAACGCCGGCATCGCTGCCGGCGTTTTTCGTCGTCCGTGACGGCCCGCTCACTCGGGCTGGTAGACGTAGGCCTTCTGCTTGACGCGGCCGGCGTCGGCATCGCGCTGGAAGCCGCGGTCGACCTGCTTGTCCCACAGCAGCGCACGGCCTTCGACCTGGCCCTGGGCGACGTCGGGGTGCTGCTCGAGGAATTCGCGCAGGAACTGGGTGGTTTCGGAAACGTAGGTCGTATCTTTGAACAGCAGCGGCATGGTCTTCTCCAGGCAAATCCAGACCGTGATTATAACCGGCGGCGGCCGTCAGGGCTCCACCGCGGCGCCCTTGGGCAGCGAGGCGGCCACCGCGCGCAGGATCTCGTCCGACAGCGCCGCGTCGTCGACCATGCGTGCCAGCACCACCGCGCCGACCATGGCGGCATAGGCCGCCAGCGCCTTGTCGCGCCGCGCCGCCTTCGAGCGGCCGGGCAAGAGGCCGGCCAGCAGCTCGAGCAGGCTGCGGAAGCCCTCGGTGAAGGCATGGCGCACCGGCGGCGACTGGCGCGCCAGCTCCGGCCCGAGCGCCGCGATCGCGCAGCCGGCGCCGGGCGTGTCGCGATGCAGCGGCGACAGGTAGGCGGCGGCGACCGCCGCGAACGGATCGCCGGGCACATCCTCGAGCAGCCTCTCCCAGCGTTCGCGCGCCTCGGTCAGCGCGCGCTCGCCGGCCTGCGCCATCAATTCGTCCTTCGAGCCGAACTGGCCGTAGAAGCCGCCGTGGGTCAGGCCCGCGGCCTTCATGATGTCGGCCACGCCGATCCCGCCGAAACCGTTCTCGCGATACAGCCGCGCAGCGGTGTCGAGCACCCGTTCGCGGTTGGCGGCGGCCTGTTCCCTGCTGACTTTCATCTGTCTGCTCCTGCGCTTCGATTCGCGATCTGCTTGACATTATAGATTATGTTCGTCATTAATGTATTCATGTTGATCGACATTTAAAAGACCTGCCGTCGAGCGACACCCTCCGACGACCAACCGCAAGGACCACCGACCATGAGCACATCGAATCCCAAGGGCAGCGCACTGATCACCGGCGCATCGAGCGGCATCGGCGCCCGCTATGCCGAACAACTGGCCCGGCGCGGCCACGACCTGATCCTGGTGGCGCGCGACCAGGCCAGGCTGGACGCGCTGGCCGCCCGGCTGCGCGAGCAGGCCGGCGTCCGGGTCGAGGTGCTGCGCGCCGACCTGGCCGTCCGCGACGATCTCGCCCGCGTCGAGCAGAAGCTGCGCGACGACGAGACCATCGCCCTGCTGGTCAACAATGCCGGCATCGCCGCCAGCGGCCCCCTGGCCGAGGCCGACCCCGCCGCGCTGGACGCGCTGATCGCGCTCAACGTGCTGGCGCTGACCCGCCTGGCCGGCGTGGCGGCGGCCCGCTTCGGCGCGCGCGGTCGCGGCGCGATCGTCAATATCGGCTCGATCGTGGCGCTGCTGCCCGAGCGCTTCAATGCCGTCTACAGCGCCAGCAAGGCCTATGTGCTGAGCCTGAGCCAGACACTGCAGGCCGAGCTGGCTTCGCGCGGCGTCCAGGTGCAGGCGGTGCTGCCGGGCGCGACGCGGACCGAGATCTGGGCCAGCAGCGGCCTCGACGCCAGCCAGGTGCCGGACTCGATGTTCATGGAGGCGGACGAGCTGGTCGCGGCGGCGCTGGTCGGGCTCGACCGCGGCGAACGGGTCACCATCCCCTCGCTGCCCGATCCGGCCGACTGGGAGGCCCTCGACGCCGCGCGCGGCGCGCTCGGCCCCAACCTGTCGCACGACCATGCGGCGCCGCGCTACCGCGAAGCGTTCGCACCGGCCTGAGCCCGGCGCGGCATCCCCGCCGATGCCGCGCAAAGAAAAACGGCCGGGTCGCCCCGGCCGTTCTTCATGCTGCGGACCGCGTCCTGCTTACTTCGCGGTCTTGAACTGGTTGAACGCCTTGGTCAGCGCCATCTGCGTCGGCTGGTCGATCACGGCCAGCGGCTGCAGCGTCTTCAGCGCGGCGTCGCTCAGGTAGACCTTGGCGTCGCCGGTGATCGCCTTGTCGACCAGCGGGGTGGCCTTGGCGTTCGGGTTGGCGTAGCTGACCTTGTTCGAGATCGCGGCCACCACCTTCGGATCGAGGATGTTGTTGATCCACTTGTAGCCGTTGTCGGCGTTCTTGGCGTCCTTCGGGATCGCCATCACGTCGATCCACAGGATGGTGCCCTTGGACGGCACGACGTATTCGATGTTCTGCGGCTTCTTGGCCTGGGCGGCGCGGTCCTTGGCCATGTAGACGTCGCCGTTGTAGGCCATGCCGACGCAGACGTCGCCGTTGGCCAACAGGTCGATCGGGCTGTCGTTGAACACGCGCACGTCCTTGCGCACCGCCTTCAGCGTGGTCAGCGCCGCCGCCACATTGTCCTTCGAGAAGTCGTTGGCCGGCTTGCCGTTGTACACGTTGACCATGGCGAACAGGTTCTTGGTCATGGTGATGAAGGAGATGCCGCAGCTCTTGAGCTTGGAGGTGTACTTCGGGTTGAACACCAGCTCCCACTGGTCGGCCGGCATCGGCTCGTTGCCCAGCGCCTTCTTGACCTTGTCGACGTTGATGCCGAAGGCCATGGTGCCCCACATGTACGGCACCAGGTACTTGTTGCCCGGGTCGACCGTCTCGAGCTTCTTGAGGAATTCGGGGTTCAGGTTGGCCAGGTTCGGCAGCTTGGTCTTGTCGATCGGCAGGAACACGTTGGCGCCGATCCACTTGCCGGCGTAGTCGGCCGACGGATAGACCACGTCGTAGCCGGACTTGCCGGTCAGGAGCTTCGACTGCAGCGTCTCGATGCTGTCGAACACGTCGTACTTGGCCTTCACGCCGCTCGACTTCTCGAAGTTGGCGATGGTGTCGTCGGCGATGTAGTCGTTCCAGTTGTACACGTTCACGTTGCCGGCGGCCTCTACGCCTGCGGCGGCGAGGACGAGGGCCGCGCCGACGAGCTTCGGCGCGAAGGAGAATTTAGCCATGGGGGGAGGACTCCAGGAGCGAGGCGGTAAACACGACGGACAACCCGTCGAAACCCTTGGCCGAAGCGGATTTCGGCGGGCGGTATTACACCACGGCAGCCCCGCGCGGGCGAGCGAATTTCGCGCCGCAACATGACGATGGCGTCGGCCGCCCGGCAGCGCTGTGGCGCGTCCGCTACAGCGTGCCGGCCCGCCCGGCTGGTAAGATTGCGGTCCGCCCGGGCGGCGCCGCTTCGCCGGCCGCCCTTCCAGCAGCTCCAGGATGTTCCCATGCGCGCCTATCTCGATCTCCTCCAGCACGTGCTCGCCCACGGCGTCGACAAGACCGACCGCACCGGCACCGGCACCCGTTCGGTGTTCGGCCACCAGCTGCGCTTCGACCTGGCGCAGGGCTTTCCGCTGGTCACCACCAAGAAGGTCCACCTCAAGTCCATCATCCACGAGCTGCTGTGGTTCCTGCGCGGCGACGCCAATATCGGCTACCTGAAGGAGCACGGCGTCACCATCTGGGACGAATGGGCCGACGAGGCCGGCAACCTCGGCCCGGTCTACGGCGTGCAGTGGCGCAGCTGGCCGACCGCCGACGGCCGCCACATCGACCAGATCTCGCAGCTGATCGACCAGATCCGCCGCAATCCCGATTCGCGCCGGCTCATCGTGTCGGCCTGGAACGTCGGCGAGATCGAGCACATGGCGCTGCCGCCGTGCCACGCCTTCTTCCAGTTCTACGTCGCCGGCGGCAAGCTGTCGTGCCAGCTCTACCAGCGCTCGGCCGACCTGTTCCTCGGCGTGCCGTTCAACATCGCCTCCTACGCGCTGCTGGTCTTGATGGTGGCGCAGGTCTGCGGCCTGGAGCCCGGCGACTTCGTCTGGACCGGCGGCGACTGCCATATCTACTCGAACCATATGGAACAGGTGCAGCTGCAGCTGTCGCGCCAGCCGCTGCCCTTGCCGACCATGCGGCTGAACCCGGCGGTGAAGGACCTGTTCGCCTTCCGCTTCGAGGATTTCACGCTCGAAGGCTATGAATCGCACCCCGCGATCAAGGCCCCGGTGGCGGTCTGACCGCCCTCCTCCGACCCGCCCGGACCGCCATGCTCTCGCTCATCGCCGCGCTCTCGCGCAATCACGCCGTCGGCATCGACAACAAGCTGCCCTGGCACCTGCCGGCCGACCTCAAGTACTTCAAGGCCACCACCAGCGGCCACCCGATCATCATGGGCCGCAAGACCTACGATTCGATCGGCCGGCCGCTGCCGGGCCGCCACAACATCGTGGTCACCCGCAACGCCGACTGGCGCGCCGACGGCGTGACGGTGGTCCATTCAATCGACGCCGCGCTGGCCGCCGCCGGCGATGCCGCCGAGGTGTTCCTGATCGGCGGCGCCACGCTCTACGCCGAAGCGCTGCCGCGCGCCGACCGGCTCTACCTGACCGAGATCGACGCCGAGTTCCAGGGCGACGCCTTCTTCCCCGACTGGCCACGCACCGCGTTCCGCGAAATCCGCCGCGAACGGCATGAGACCGATACCTTCTCGTATAGCTTCGCGGTGTACGAGCGTCTAAGCTGAGCGAAAAAGGCCGCCCGTCGCGGCGACCCCGCAGGCAGCATGGCCGAACACGATCCCCACTCCCTCATCGCCGACATGGCCCGCCTGGCCCCGCTGCCCATCCTGGCAGTCGAGGCCGAATCGGGCCAGATCCTCGCCATGAACCAGCTGGCCCGCGACATGCTGGGCCTGAGCAGCGACAAGCCCTCGCTGCGCGAGCTGTTCGACAATCCGAGCCTGGCCCGCCAGTTCCTGCTGATCGCCCGCAACAACGGCTTCGTGCGCCAGTTCGAGACCCGGCTGCGGCTGACCGGCGGCCAGCGCGTCTGGGTGCTGATGGCGGCCCGGCTGGTCGAGCAGGACGAGCGCAATACGCTGATCGTCAGCTTCACCGACATCCACGAACGCCGCATCAACGAGGAGGCGCTACGCGAGAGCGAGATGCGCCACCGCCGCGTGCTCGAGACCGCCAACGAGGGCTATGCGCTGTTCGACTCCGGCACCGGCGAGCTGCTCGACGTCAACCCGGCGCTGTGCGAGCTCTTGTGCTACCCGCGCGACGCGCTGCTGCAGATGGCGCCCGAGGAGGTGGTCACCGAGGACAGCCTGGCCAACCTGCAGGAACAGCGCGTGCGCTGGAACGGCTCGCCGCACCACAAGATCGAGCTCGGCCTGCGCCGCGCCACCGGCGAGCGCATCACGGTCGAGGTCAGCGTGGCCGCGCTGTCGGACCAGGACGGCCGGGTCACCTCGGTGTTCGCGCTGGTCAGCGACATCACCGCGCGCAAGCTCAACGAGGAGCGGGTGCTCTACCTGGCCTTCTACGACACGCTGACCGCGCTGCCCAACCGTTTCCTGTTCGGCGAGCACATGGAGCAGGCGCTGCGCCAGCACGCGCGCAACGGCAAGGGCCTGGCGCTGCTGTTCATCGACCTCGACGATTTCAAGCTGGTGAACGACCGCTGGGGCCATGACGCCGGCGACACCCTGCTCAAGGAAGTGGCGCAGCGGCTGGTGGCCTGCGTGCGCGCCTCCGACACCGTGTCGCGCCAGGGCGGCGACGAATTCATGGTGCTGCTGCCCGAGGTGTCGGACGAGGCCGACGCGATCCAGGTGGCCGACAAGATGCTGGCCGCGCTGGCCGAGCCGTTCCGGCTCGAGGCGGCCGAATTCACGGTGCGCGCCAGCATCGGCATCGCGCTGTGCCCCGAGCACGGCAACACCGCCGCGCTGCTGCGCCGCCATGCCGACATCGCGATGTACCAGGCCAAGTTCGGCGGCAAGCACCGCCATGCGGTGTACAGCGACGAGGGCTGAACCGACGCGAGCTGAACGGCGCCGCCGGGCGCTCCCGCAGGTCGGGTTTGAGAGCCTGTCCCGTCTGATCGGGCATACCCGGCAGCGCCGCGAATCGAAGTCGCTGTCGGGTATAAAACCCGACCTACCGGGTCGAGGGCGAGACCACGGGCGAGGATCCGGAACACGCCGGCCGCACCGAACACCGTGGATCAGACGATGTAGGAGCGGCTTCAGCCGCGAACGGGTTCGGCGATCACGGACCCAATCGCGGCTGAAGCCGCTCCTGCAACCGCGCCGACAGGATGCCGGCCGATCAGCCCGCCACGCGCAGGATGGCCTGCACCAGCAGCCAGATCACCGCGCCCAGCCCGACCATCCACGCCGCCGAACGCTGCCAGGCCAGGTTGGCCAGGTAGAACACGCCGTGCAGCACGCGGGCGACGACGAAGACCAGCGCGGCGGTGTCGACCCGGTCGGCCGGCACGCCGGTCTGGATCGCCGCCAGCACCGCGCCGATGAAGCCCGGCATCGCTTCGAAGGCATTGAGCTGGGCCCAGTTGGCGCGGGCGCGGTAGCCCTTGAGCAGGGCCTGCTGCGCGCGCGGCTCGCGGTTGTCGTAACGCTGGGCGATGCCGTCGTCGGATTTGCCGAACTTGGCGCAGAAAGTCCACAGATAGGGCAGCAGGACCGCGATCAGGATGCAGCTGTAGGCGATGGCCATGGGAGGAATCCGGTTGGTTGGGGATGGGATGCGCCCGAATGGTAGTCGATGCGGCCGGACCGCGCGCGCCGGGCCGGCCGCCGCGCGACGCCGCGTGGAGCATGCCGGCCGAACCGGCTAAAATACCGGTCTTCGCCCGCCGGACGTTCCGCGGCGGGCCGACCGCGCCGGACGTTCTGCGGCAGGCATCCCGGCCCTGCCCGGCTGCCGCCGCGGAACGCCCGGCGGCAAGATTCGCAGCGACGCGCGCGTCGCCAACCCGAACGAGGAGATTTCCGATGTCCATGGCCGACCGCGACGGCGTCATCTGGTACGACGGCAAGCTGGTGGATTGGCGCGAAGCCAATACCCACGTGCTGACCCACACCCTGCACTACGGCCTCGGCGTGTTCGAAGGCGTGCGCGCCTACGAGACCGCGCGCGGCCCGGCGATCTTCCGCCTGCAGGACCACACCGACCGGCTGTTCAACTCGGCCAAGATCCTCGGCATGCAGCTGCCGTACTCCAAGGACGAGATCAACGAAGCGCACAAGCAGGTGGTGCGCGAGAACGGCCTCAAGAGCTGCTACTTCCGCCCGATGGCCTTCTACGGCTCGGGCAAGCTCGGCATCGCGCCGCCGGCGGGCGACGTGCACGTGATCGTGGCCGCCTGGCCCTGGGGCGCCTACCTCGGCGCCGACGGCCTGGAGAAGGGCATCCGGGTCAAGACCTCGTCCTTCACCCGCCACCACGTCAACGTGACGATGTGCAAGGCCAAGGCCAACGGCAACTACATGAACTCGATCCTGGCCAACACCGAGGCGGTGCGCGACGGCTACGAGGAAGCGCTGCTGCTCGACGTCGACGGCTACGTCGCCGAAGGCTCGGGCGAGAACGTGTTCGTGATCCGCGACGGCCGCATCTACACGCCGGACCTGACCTCCTGCCTCGCCGGCATCACCCGCGACACGGTGTTCAAGCTGGCCGCCGAGATGGGCCTGACGGTGACCGAGAAGCGCATCACCCGCGACGAGCTGTACATCGCCGACGAAGCCTTCTTCACCGGCACCGCCGCCGAAATCACGCCGATCCGCGAGCTCGACGGCCGCAGCATCGGCGAGGGCAAGCGCGGTCCGATCACCGGCGAGATCCAGCGCCGCTACTTCGCCGCGGTCAAGGGCGAGACCGAGGCGCATCTGGGCTGGCTGACCCAGGTCTGATCCATCGCGGCGGCGTCCGGCCGGACGCCGCCGTTTCCCGAACAATCGAGGCCGCAACGACGGTCGAGGAACTACCGACATGAGCCAGCTCAAGGAAAACACGCAGACCAAGATCGAGGTCGAGGCCAAGGATCTGCCGCTGCACTGCCCGATGCCCGACATGGTCAAGTGGAACGCCCACCCGCGCGTCTACCTGCCGATCGAGGCCACCGGCGAGGCGCGCTGCCCTACTGCGGCACGCTGTACACGCTCAAGGGCGGCGCAGCCGGCCACCATCACTAGGAACACCTCCCCGTAGGAGCGGCTTCAGCCGCGAATCGCGGATCGCCCAGCCAGCGCGTTCGCGGCTGAAGCCGCTCCTACAGGGAAGCCCACATGCCCCATCGCATTCTCGTCATCGCGCCGGCCTGGGTCGGCGACAGCGTCATGGCCCAGCCGCTCTATCGCCGGCTGAAGGGCTACCGGCCCGATACCCACATCACCGTGATGGCGCCCGACTGGACGCTGCCGCTGCTCGACCGCATGGCCGAGGTCGACGCCACGCTGCGCAACCCGTTCGGCCACGGCGCGCTCAGGCTCGGCAGCCGCTACCAGCTCGGCCGCCGGCTGCGCGGCCAGTACGACCAGGCGATCGTGCTGCCGAACTCGTTCAAGTCGGCGCTGATCCCGTGGTTCGCCCGCATCCCGCAGCGCACCGGCTTCGTCGGCGAATCGCGCTACGGCCTGCTCAACGACGCGCGCACGCTCGATCCCAAGGCGCTGCCGCAGATGGTCGAGCGCTTCGCCATCCTGGCCGAGACCGCCGGCCGTCCCTTGCCGCGGCCGGTGCCGGCGCCGCGCATGACGGTCGACCCGCAGACCCGCGACCAGGCGGTGCAGGCGCTCGGCCTCGACGTCGACCGCCCGGTGGTGGCCTTCTGCCCCGGCGCCGAATACGGCCCGGCCAAGCGCTGGCCGGCGCGCCACTTCGCCGAGCTGGCGCGGCGGCTGGTGTCGCAGGGCTATGCGGTGTGGCTGTTCGGCTCGGCCAAGGACCAGCCCGAGACCGCCGCCATCGCGATCGAGGCCGGCGTGCCGCTGGTCGACCTGGCCGGCCGCACCTCGCTGGCGCAGGCGATCGACCTGCTGTCGCTGGCCCACCTGGTGGTCACCAACGACTCGGGCCTGATGCACGTCGCCGCCGCGCTCGAGCGGCCGCTGGTGGCGCTGTACGGCTCGAGCAGCCCCGAATTCACCCCGCCCTTGAACGAACGCGCCGAGATCGTCACGCTCGACCTCGACTGCAGCCCCTGCTTCGAGCGCAAATGCCCGCTCAAGCATTTCGACTGCATGGAAAAGCTCGGCGCCGAGCTGGTCGAAAGCGCGATCGCCCGCGTGCTGACCAAGCCGCCGGGCACGCCGGGCAGCCCCTATATCCGCGTCCAGCCGGTCTGATCCGGCCGTCTACGCCGGTCAACGGTTCGAGCCGACGCGGACCTGTCCAAGCAAACGTAGGTCGGGCTTCATGCCCGACAGCGGCCTCGGATCAAGCGCGCTGTCGGGCAAAAGCCCGACCTACGGATATAAGCCCGGTGGCCTACGGATGAAACGGCACTGCGGCGCAACCGGCCTTCAATCACCCTCGGGCATGGTGAAGGCCAGGATCAGGTAGATCACGGCGCCCAGGCCGCCCAGGAACAGCGAGGCGAGAAATCCCGCCCGCCAGATCCACGACGGCAATTCGGTCGCACGGCCCAGGCCGCCGCAGACGCCGGCCACCATGCGGTCGCCGCGCGTGCGCTTCAGGCCTTGCAGCTTGGCTTTCCAATCGTCCATCGCATCGTCCTCCTTCCGGTTGGGGTTCCGCTCAGTCGCGGAAGTTCTGGTATTGCAGCGGGAAGTCGTCGATCGACTTGCGCACCAGCGCGATCGCTTCCTGCAGATTGTCGCGCTTGGGGCCGGTCACCCGCACCGTGTCGCCCTGGATGCTGGCCTGCACCTTGAGCTTGGAATCCTTGATCAGGCGGACGATCTTCTTGGCCAGCTCGCTCTCGATGCCGACCTTCACCGTCACCGCCTGTTTGACCTTGTTGCCGCTGACCTTGTCGATCTTGCCCTCGTCGAGGCAGCGCACGTCGACGTTGCGCTTGACCAGCTTGGCGACCAGCACTTCCTTCACCTGGTCGAGCTTGAACTCGTCGTCGGCGTACACCGTCAGCACCTTCTCGGCCTGCTCGATGCGCGCGTCCGAGCCCTTGAAGTCGAAGCGGTTGCCCACTTCCTTGTTGGCCTGCTCGACGGCGTTCTTGACTTCCACTTCGTTCACTTCGGAGACGATGTCGAATGACGGCATAATCCTATCCTCCCAAGACCGGTACTACCGGCCACGACCGAGGCATCGCACAGCGATGCCCATCCAATAAAACCGCGATTTTACCCGAGCCCGTCCATGTACCACGCCGAACCCGTCGACGATTTCACCCGCCGCACCGCCAGCCAGGTGATCTACCAGATCTTTCCCGAGCGCTTCGCCATCGGCGGCGGGCTCGGCAGCGCCGAGAAGCTGGCCCAGCCGGCCTACGACATCCCCGGCGCCGTCCGCCGCGGCTGGGACGACAGCACGATGGAGCAGCCCTGGGGCCAGCAGTTCTTCGGCGGCGACCTCGACGGCATCGCCGACAAGCTCGACTACCTGACCGGCCTCGGCGTCACCGGCGTCTACCTGACCCCGGTGTTCAGCGCGCCGAGCAACCACAAGTACGATGCCACCGACTTCTTCACGATCGACCCGATGTTCGGCGGCGAGCCGGCGCTCCGGCGGCTGATCGAGGCGCTGCACGCGCGCGGCATGACGCTGACGCTCGACGCGGTGCTCAACCACGTGTCCGACCGCCATCCATGGTTCCTCGCCGCCCAGGCCGGCGACCCGGCCTACCGCGACTGGTTCACCTTCGACGCAGAAGGCCGCCACCAGTGCTGGCAGGACTACGGCCTGATGCCGGAACTGAACCTGGCCAATCCGGCCGTGCGCGACGTGCTCTACCGCAAGCCCGACAGCCTGGTGCAGCACTGGCTGGCGCAGGGCGTCGACAACTGGCGCTTCGACGTAGCGCAGGACGTCGGCACCGAGGTCGCGGCCGAGATGGCGACCTGCGTGGCCGAGCGTTTCCCGGACGCCTCGCTGCTGGGCGAGCTCAACGGCTTCTCGGCCAGCTGGCTGGCCGGCCGCGGCCAGGCGCCGGGCTTCCACGGCATGATGAACTACTGGTACCGCACCGCCACACTGGCCTGGCTGGCCGGCGAGATCGACGCGCTGCAGATGAACCGCGCGCTGGCCGACGCGCGCGCCGGCTATGGCCTGGCGGGCCTGCTGTGTTCGTGGAACATGCTGTCCAGCCACGACACGCCGCGGCTGATCACCACCGTCGGCAGCGTCGAGAAGGCCCGGCTGGCGCTGGCCATGCAGCTGACCATGCCCGGCGTGCCGCTGATCTACTACGGCGAGGAGATCGGCATGGAAGGCGGCGCCGACCCCGATTGCCGCCGGCCGATGCGCTGGAACGAGGCCGACTGGAATCACGCCCAGCGCGACTGGGTAAAGCGGCTGATCGCGATCCGCCAGGCCAACCCGGCATTGCAGTACGGCGACGTGACCGTGCTCGGCGACCGGCTGCCCGGCAATGCGCTGGTGTTCCTGCGCCATACCGGCCGGCCCGGCGAAGCGGCGCTGGTGGTGGTCAACCTCGGCGACGCGCCGCTCGAGGCCAGGCTGTTGCTGCCCTACTCGCACTGGTACGATGGCGTGCCGTTGCGCGACGCGCTGGGCCGCTCGGCCGAGATGCGGGTACAGGCGGCCAGCGTGGCGCTCGATGTGGCGCCCGGCGAGGCCGCAATATATGAAGCCTACGAACCGTACGCGAACTACACTTTCTTCAAGCCGCGCAATCGCGGCTGAGAGCAGGACAGCCCGGCCGCACGCCCTCCCCCGACGGATGGAACGCGGCCGCCCGCCGAGGCGAGCGGGCTGCCCCGCTCGGCTGCCCGGCCAGGCCGGGTGTAATCAGAACCTCCCGGTCGCGACGGCGGCACGGCATGGCGGACGAAAACGATCGTGACGGACAGAGACGCGCTATTCAAACGGAAGGTCTGCTACTTCGCCCAGACCTTCTTCATCAAGGACAACCGCGCGGAGCTGCTGCTCTGCGCCCACAAGTACGACTTCGACATCGAGTTCTTCGACCAGATGGCCGATTTCGTGATCGCGGTCGGCCAGGCCGAGCCCGACGACCTGTTCGTGGTCGACCTCGACGTGCTGTACAACATGCAGCACGACCAGAACCGCACCATGTTCCTCGGCGACCTGCTCAAGCGCCTGCCCGACGCGCGCCGCTACGTCTACCTGCAGACCGAACGCCAGAGCGGCCGCTTCCTCTTGCAGAAGATGCTGGTCGACCACAACTGCCTGGCCTACGCCGAAAAGCCGATCGCCAACGACATCCTGGTCGACAAGCTGTTCAACCTGTTCGCCGCCAACAAGCGCGACGAGGCGAGCCGGGTGATCTACCTCGGCGACTACACCCGCTTCGACGCGGCCCGGCTGGCCGACCGCCGGGTCGAGCTGGTCCGCCACGAGGACGCCCAGACGCTGCACCTGCTGGTGCGCCAGCTGCGGCCCGACGTGGTGGTGATCGAGGACAGCCATTACCAGCGCACCGAGGTGGTCGCCCGCGTGCTGAAGAAGAACATCGAGGCCGATCCGAGCCTGGAGATCGTGCTCCTGCAGGGCAAGCCCGACAGCTCGCTGGCGCGCCGCGCGATCGACAGCGGCTTCGACGAGATCCTGCTGCTGCAGGAGGCCGACGTGCTGACGCGGCAGCTGCTCAACCGCATCGACAAGATCCGCGTCAACAAGCGCCTGATCAGCCGCGACCGCGCCACCGGCCTGCTGAACAAGATCGGCTTCCAGACCCGCGCGCAGGAGGCGATCCGGCGTGCCGAGAAGGACGGCCTGCCGCTGTCGCTGGCGATCATCGACATCGACAAGTTCAAGACCATCAACGACACCTGGGGCCACTACTTCGGCGACATCGTGATCAAGCGGCTGTCGCTGCTCTTGCAGGCCCACGTCGACGCCGACGACCTGCTGAGCCGCTTCGGCGGCGAGGAATTCGTGATGCTGCTGTGGAACTGCCCGCCAGCGGCCGCGATGGAGCGGCTGGAGCGGATGCGGCAGGCCTTCGGCGAGCTGGTGTTCGAGGTCGAGCCCGGCGACGAGCGCCATTTCTCGTTCAGCGGCGGCCTGGCCAGCTTCCCGCCGCACCGCACCGAGAACGAACTGTTCCTGCGCGCCGATGCGCAGCTCTACGTCGCCAAGCAATCGGGCCGCAACCGGATCGCGGGCCTGTAAGGCATCGCCGCCATTTGCGCGGGCATCATCCGCAGTGCAGGCGCCAGGGCAACCCTGGCGCTCATCGTTCGTGAACGCTGGCGCAGCGGCCCTTCCTGATCGATCCCCACCCCTCCCGTCCCCGCCGCCGCGGGGAAGCCTCGCCGGCGCGCGTTAGCACTTCGCAGGCGCGGCTTCAGCCGCGAATAACCGACTTGGCGCAAATTCGCTCGCGGCCGAATCCGCTGCGGCAAAGCGTTCAGGCCACCGGTCGCCGCAAGCCGGGCTTCATGCCCTCCTCGGGCGTGAAGCCTCCTATCGTAGTCCCGTTCCATTTCGCTACATATTTGCGCCCTGCCAGGCATCCGGATGCAGCGCGGCAGGGGTGACCTCGGTAGAATGCCGGCCACTTCGCCCGGTCCCGGACGAGCATTCCAAAAAAGCAACGGAGTCCCCATGCGTCAAATCGTACTGGCCGCCCTGGTGGCCGCCATCGGCCTGTCCGCGCCCACCGTTCAAGCGGCGACCGCCAAGCCGGCCGCACAGCAACAGAGCGTCGCGCTCGACGTGAAGGTGCGCGACCTGTCGCCGCGCTTCCTCGAGTTCTACGAAACGGCCGGCAAGCCGGCTCCCGCCCCTGCCGACGCGAACGCGCCGGTCGAAAGCGAAGGCGACCGCCGCTGGCGCCTGTTCAAGCGCGACTACGATTTCAGCGCCCAGCCCGACGAAGCCGCCGCCCGCGCCGCGCTCGAGGCGGCCTGGCCGCGCTACGCGGCCGCGCTGCCGCGCATCGAGGCCGGCTTCGACGGCATCGCCAGCGAGCCGACCACGCTGATCGACCAGCTGTCCAAGCAGTTCTTCCTCGGCCAGCCGATGTCGCTGCGGCTGGTCACCTACGTCGGCGCCTTCGAGGGCAAGGTCTGGAGCCGCGCCGAGCCGGACGCGCTCAACGTCTACCTGCCGCTCGAAGTCGATGCCGCTGCCCGCGCGCTGCCGACCGCCCGCGTGCTGGGCGGCGCGATCCTGGCCAAGAGCGCAGGCTGGGGCGCGCAGCCGCGCAACCTGGCCGAGCAGGTGATCGCCGAAGGCGTGCTGGCCCAGGCGCTCAGGACGGTGGTGCCCGGCCGCCCGCTCGAAGCCTATCTCGACCTCAGCGCCGAAGAGCTGGCCCAGGCCCGCGCCGCGCTGAAGACCGACTTCCGCGCGCTGCAGGACAAGCTCGCCGACGGCAGCGCCGACACGCTGGCGCTCTACGCCGGCGACAAGCGCGCCACCGCGCGGCTGGCCGGCTGGCTGCTGGTCGAGCGCTTCCAGGTCAAGAAGAAGGCCCGCTACGCCGACATGATCCGCCAGCGGCCGGCCGACCTGGTCAAGGTCAGCCGCGAGCAGCTCGGCGCCGAGATCCGCGCCGCCAAGTAAATACGGCAAAAACATTCACCGCGGAGGACGCTGAGGTAGGGTACGGCAAACACTGGCCCGCTTCGCTTTCCTCCGTGTCCTCGGCGTCCACGGCGGTGAAATCGGCTCCGAAATCGATCGATACGCGCCGGGCAGCCCGGCTGCGTGGCCGGATCGATGCTAGCCATCGTTCATCCCAGGCGCTAAAACCAGGACATGGCCGAAGATAGCGATTTAGAACGCACTGAAGACCCTAGTCCCCGACGACTGGAGGAAGCGCGCAACCGCGGCCAGGTGGCGCGCTCGCAGGAACTCGTCACCTTCTCGGTGCTGATGGCCGGCATCGGCTCGGTGATCGGCTTCGGCGCCAGCCTGCTCGATACGCTCAAGCGGGTGGTCAGCGGCAACCTGCAGTTCGACCGCGCCACGCTGGGCGACCCGGACCAGATGCTGCAGCACCTGTCGGCCGCCGCCAGCGACGCGCTGATGGCGGTGCTGCCGATCATGACGGCCACCGTGGTGGCGGCCATCATCGCCTCGATCTCGCTGTCGGGCTGGCTGTTCACCTTCGAATCGCTGGCGCCGAAGTTCGAGAAGCTCAACCCGATGTCCGGCATCGGCCGCATGTTCTCGGTGCGCAGCCTGGTCGAGATGGTCAAGGCCATCCTCAAGTCCTCGCTGATCGGCGGGGTGGCGGTGATCGCGCTGTGGTCCGACCGCGACGAACTGCTCCAGCTGGTCGCCATGTCGCCGCTGAGCGGCCTGAGCTACCTGTGGGAACTGGCGCGCACCACGCTGCTCATCGTGGCCGGCTCGATGGCGCTGATCGTGGCGATCGACGTGCCGTTCCAGCTGTGGGACTACAAGCGCAACCTGCGCATGACCAAGGAAGAGGTCAAGCAGGAGATGAAGGAATCCGAGGGCGATCCGCAGGTGAAGGGCCGCATCCGCCAATTGCAGATGCAGGCGGCGCGCCAGCGCATGATGAGCGAGATTCCCAAGGCCAACGTGATCGTCACCAACCCGACCCACTACGCGGTGGCGCTGCAGTACGACGAGAAGAAGATGAAGGCGCCGAAGGTGGTGGCCAAGGGCTCCTTCCTGCTGGCCGAGCGCATCATCGAGCTGGGCCGCGAGCACAAGGTGCCGATCCTGCGCACGCCGCCGCTGGCCCGCGCGCTGTACCACCACGCCGACCTCGGCGAGGACATCCCGACCGCGCTCTATACCGCGGTGGCCGAGGTGCTGGCCTATATCTTCCAGCTCAACCACTTCCGCCGCTACGGCGGGGCGGAGCCGAGCCTGTCGACGGCGCTGCCGGTGCCGGCGGAGCTGGATCCGGGGGCGAGGAATAGAGCGGGAAGGGGGAAGAGAGAAGGGGGAAGGGTCACCCCATCCCCACCCCAGCCCTCCCCTTGAAGGGGAGGGAGCCGTGTAGCGACCTCATGACGATCGCAGGCCGTGGATACTTTGCTGCCTGCCCCTCCCCCTTCAAGGGAGGGCTGGGGCGGCCGGCGTAGGCAGGGGATGGGGGTGACCCTTCCCCCTTCTCTCTTCCCCCTTCCCCTTCTCTCTTCCCTACCTCACACCTCTTCGAACCAAGCCGGATACAGCTCCCGCAACCGTCCCAGATACTGCCGCCGCACCGGCACGCTCTCCTTGCCGATGCGCAGTTCGTACTGCCCCTTGCCCTTGTACTCCGCCTTGCTCACCCGCTTGGGATTGACCAGGTAGGAGCGGTGCACCTGCAGCAGCATCTCGTCGGGAAAGTACAGCCGGATGGTGCGCAGCCGCAGCGTGACGTAGAGCGGCATGGCGCCGTCCTGGCAGTGGATGCCGCTGTAGCCCTTGTCGGCACGGATGAACAGCAGCCTGTCCCGGCGCGAGGCGATCTCGTACAGCTCGGACAGCACGTGCGGCTGCCGCGTCAGCTCGGTCAGGTGCTGGCGCACCACGGCGATCTGGGCCAGCAGGTGGCGCAGCAGCGCCTCGTCCTCGGCGTCGGCTGGAGCGTGGTAGGCCACCGCCAGCCGGCTGTCGGCGTCGAGCTCGGTGCCGAGCCAGGCCTGCGCCCGGTCGGCGCTGAACCGCAGCGGCACACCGCCGGCCGTGGCCTCGGCTCCGTCGTCGGCCGGCTCGGCCGGCCAGTCGCCGGCGCGCTGCACCACCTCGCCGCCGTGCAACAGCGCCACGCCGCGCACCCGCGCCTCCTCGGCCAGGAAGGCCATCACCGTCTCCAGCATCTTCTCGACGCTACGCTGCTCGCCCAGCGCCAGCGTCAGCCGGTTCAGGCCTTCGAGCCGCTCGACCAGCTGCGGCGTGCGGCCGGCGGCCGGCCGCATTTCGGCCGGAGCCGGCGCCTCGCCGGACGGCGGCGGTGACGGTGGCCCCTCCTCGATCCGCTCGCCTTCGAGCGGCGGCCGTGCCGCCAGCGCCAGCGGCGCCAGTTGCCGCTCGACCAGGCCGAGCTGGCGGCCCAGGCCATCGACGAAGGCCGGCAGCCGCGGCCGCGACGGAACGCCCTCGCGCGCCGAATCCGGCCGCAGCTCGGCCTGCAGCCGCGCCAGCAGCGGCAGCAGCAGCCACAGCCGCGTGCGCAGGTCGGCGGCCAGCGCCGCCTCGCGCTGCGATGCCTCGCGCAGACGCCGCCGCCGATGCCAGCCGGCGCCCAGCGCCAGCGCCGTCACGGTGGCCAGCGCCCACAGCAGCGGATCGAGCCAGGCCGGCCGACCCTGCCAGGCCAGGCCGAGCCGGTCGAAGCCGCCGCGCCAGGGGTGATAGTGGCGGTAGACCTGCCGCAGCACGCTGCGCTCGCTCGGCGCGTCGCTGCCGAGCTGCCACAGCGCCACCCCGGCATAGCCGGCGCGATCGGCCCAGGCCAGCTTGTCGGCCACCGCGCGCGGGCTCTCGAAGGTGACGAACTGGCGCCGGGCGGCGTGGTACAGCGAGCTCTCGTGCGCCTGCTCATCCCAGTGTTCGACATAGGCCGGGTCGGTCTGCATGTGCTGCACCTCGGCGACCGTGCTGGCGCCGGTGGGGCCGGTCTCGGTGTCGTCCCAGCTGCCGAAGGGCATGCCGCCGGCCGGCTGGCCGATACCGTGGCCGGCCGGCGGCACGCCGATCCAGCTGGTCGCCTCCAGGTCGAGCGCCAGCACCAGCTTGGCGGCCGGCACGCCGCGCCGCGCCAGCTCGCGGGCAGCGAAGTCGACGCTGCGCGGGTCGGCCGCGTCGCGGCCGTACAGGGGCGCGCTGTGGCCGGCGCGGCGCGGGTCGTCGCCGTGGAAGTCGTAGGCCGACACCACCGCGAAATCGACCGGCGCCACCTCGTCGCGGCTCAGCGGCGGCGCCAGCTGCACGCCGTTGACGCCGAGCGTGGTGGCCAGCACGTAGCGGCGGCCGCTGCTGGCGCCGCGCTCGTCCATCGCGCGGCGCAGATCCTGCAGCAGCAGCGCCTTGTTGGCCTGGTCGTCCGGCCGCGGCGCGAGGCCCACGGCGCCGCCGACCACCGGGTATTTCCAGTCGATCTCGATGCCGTCGAAGCCGTGCCGGTCGATGAAGTCGAGTGCATTGCGGGCGAAGCGCGCGCGCAGCGCCGGGTCGGCCGCCAGCATCGGGAACGGCGTGGACCACAGCCAGCCGCCGATCGACAGCACGGTGCGCAGCCGCGGATGGCCGGCCTTGAGCTCGCGCAGCTTGGCGTAGGTGCCGCGCAGCGAACCGGGCCCGTCCTCGCCGCCGTAGGCGAAGCTCAGGTCGGCCACGTAGTCGCCCGGCACGACGGTCGCATCGGCGCGAGGCCGGGCATAGGCGTAGACCAGGTAGTCGAGCTGGCCGAGCGGCAGCTGTTCGAGCGAGTTCTGATTCTGGTAGAGCGTCCAGAAGGCGTAGTAGCCGACCAGCAGCGGCCGCTCCGGCGCGGCGCGCACGACCAGCGCCGACAGCAGCAGCGCCAGCCACAGACCCAGCCGGCGGCACTGCCGGCCACACCCCGCGTTCCTCATCCTGACCTCGTATCGGATCGGTCGACCATGCTGACCATTGTAAGTCCAGCTCGTCGGCATCCCGCTCAATGTGGCATCGGAACGGCCTGAAATCCATGCCATTTGGGTGTCATCGGCGTGTCATCCGTGAAATCCGGGACCGCCGAATCGACACCCAAGTCATTGATTATATTATTTCCGCACTGCGCTCCGGTGAAACCGGCCGGGCCGGCCGCTTGTGGGCGAAAGTCGCGGCGCCGAAGCTGGCGGCGGCCCGGAGCTCGCCGCCATGCCGATCCGGCGGGCGGTTCCGGCCTCCCCACTACACCCACGAGGAGACCATCCATCATGCTGAAACGCCACCCCGCCCGGCTCCGGCCGCTGGCCCTGTCGCTGCTGCTGGCCGTCGGCGCGCTGCCCGCCGCGGTGCAGACGCAGGCCGCACCGCTGCTGTCGATCGCCTACGTCAGCGGCGCCATCGCGCCCAACAACGTGACGGCCAGCCAGTTGCAGAGCCAGGTCGACGCCGCCTACAGCGCCTGGAAGAGCCGCTACGTGCGCACCGATCCGAAGGACGCCAATCGGCAGTACATCTGGTTCGGCTCGTCCTCGGGCATCCAGGTGACCTCGGAAGGCCAGGGCTTCGGCATGGTGGCGGTGACCCAGATGGCCGGCCGCGACAGCGGCGCGCGCACCACCTTCGACAAGCTCTACCGCTATTACCGCGCCCATCCGAGCGTCAACAGCCCGGCCATGATGGCCTGGGCGCAGAAGCTGTCGGGCGGCGCGCTGGTCGACACCGAGGGCTCGGACTCGGCCACCGACGGCGACCTCGACGCCGCCTACGCGCTCCTGCTGGCCGACAGGCTATGGGCTCGGCCGGCAGCATCAATTACCTCGCCGAGGCGAAGAAGACCATCAACGCGCTGATGGACAAGACCGTCCACAAGACCGACCTCACCCTCAAGCTCGGCGACTGGGTGGCGGACAGCGACCCCACCTACGGCATCAGCACGCGCGGCTCGGACTTCATGTTCACCCATCTGCGCGCCTTCTACGCGGCGACCGGCGACGATCGCTGGAAGCAGGTGCTCGACAAGGCCTACGCCATCGCCGACAGCGTCTACCGCGGCTATGCGCCGAACACCGGCCTGTTGCCCGACTTCATGGTCAAGAACGGCAGCGGCTACAAGCCGGCGCCGGCCAACTTCCTCGAGGCCGACACCGACGGCAAGTACAGCTGGAACAACTGCCGGGTGCCGTGGCGCTTCAGCCTGGACTACCTGATCAACGGCGACACCCGCGCGCTGGCGCTGCTGCAGAAGCTGAACAGCTGGGTGCGCACCACCGCCACCGCCGGCGACCCGAACCGCATCGTCGGCGGCTACGAGCTCAACGGCACCGCGATCAGCAGCGACTTCGAAATGGCCTTCGCCGCGCCGTTCGCCGTCAGCGCCGCCATCGACGGCAGCAACCAGGCCTGGCTCAACGCGCTGTGGACCCGCATCGCCCAGGGCCCGAGCAACGACTACTACGGCGATTCGATCCGCCTCTTGTCGATGATCGCGGCGGCCGGCCTGTGGCAGCAGCCGGGCGCGGGCGCGACGCCCACTCCAACGCCGGCTCCCACTCCGACGCCTACCCCGACTCCGACGGCCACCCCGACACCCGCACCTACGCCCAAGCCGTCGCCCACCCCGACCCCGGTACCGACGCCCACGCCGACACCCGCCCCGACACCCACGCCCGTCCCGACCCCCACCCCGACGCCCCGGCGAGCTGCGCCGCCTGGGCCGAAAGCAACAGCGTCGTCTACACGGCCGGCACCTGCGTGAGCTACGGCGGCAAGAACTACGTCGCGCTGGTGACGCATACGCCCTACGTCGGCGCCGGCTGGAACCCGGCCGCCGCACCGACCCTGTGGAAACTGAAGTAAGCCGCGCCGTCCCGCCCATGCCGCGCCGCGAGGCGGCGGCGTGGGCGATCCGGACCGCCCGACCATCACACGACAAGGAAACGATGTGAGGATTCAACCGACCCCGATCGCCGCGGCCGTCGCACTGGCCCTGATGAGCGCCGCCCTGCCCGGCCGGGCCGAAGAGCCGCCCGCCGCCCCGCCGGCCAAGGCCAGGCCCGCCGATACCGACGCCGCCAGCCCGCCCAAGGCCGCACAAGCGGCCGAGGGGACCAGCATCGTCGTCACCGGCATCCGCGCCTCGCGCGAGCAGTCGCTGAACCAGAAGCGCAATGCCGGCTCGGTGCTCGAGGTCATCACCGCCGAGGACCTGGGCAAGCTGCCGGACAAGAACGTGGCCGACGCGATCCAGCGCGTGCCCGGCGTCAACATCAGCTCGATGGCCGGCGGCGAAGGCGGCTTCTCCGAGAACGACCGCGTCAGCATCCGCGGCACCAGCCCGAGCCTGACCCAGACGCTGATCAACGGCCACAGCGTCGGCACCGGCGACTGGTTCGTGCTGAGCCAGACCGAGGCGATGGGCCGCAGCGTCAGCTACGCGCTGCTGCCGTCCGAGATCGTCGGCCGCATCAAGGTGCACAAGAGCCAGACCGCCGACCTGGTCGAGGGCGGCGTCTCGGGCGCGGTCGACATCGAGACGCGGCGGCCGCTGGGCTTCGCCAAGCCGTTCACCGCCGAAGTGTCCTTGCAGGCGATCCATTCGACGCTGCCGAAGAAGAGCGATCCGCAGCTCAACGCGCTGTTCAACTGGCGCAGCGAGGCCAAGGATCTCGGCATCCTGGTCCAGCTGTTCTCCGAGACCCGCCACGAGCGCCGCGATGCGCAGGAATTCCTCGGCTACGACCGCATCCACGCCATGGTCGACGACCCGGACAACCCCGGCCGGCAGATTCCCAACCCGCTGGTGGCGGCCCACCCGGACCTCGCCGACGTGCTCTATCCGCAGCTGATCAACTCGAACCTCTTCACCCAGAAGCGCGTGCGCCAGGGCGGCGTGGTCGACCTGGAACTGAAGCCCTTCGCCGGCCTGACGCTCGATTTCAACGGCTTCTACTCGCACATGTCGGCCACCAACTACGACCACAGCTACCTGGCCGCGCCGCAGCAGTTCATCGACGCCGGCATCGCGCCGCACCGCTATACGGTGCGCAACGGCACGCTGGTGGCGGCCGAGTTCCCGGCCACCGCCGACCTGCCGGCCGGCTTCGCCGACAGCATGTACCGGCCCGGCGCCGCCTCCGAAACCTGGTACGCCGACTTCAACGGCAAGTACAAGGCGAGCGACCGGCTCACCCTCGGCGGCAAGCTCGGTACCACCCGCGGCCTCGGCTCGACGCCGGGCGACCTCGGTTACGAATCGCTGCTGCCGGCCTCGGGCCTGAGCTATGCCATGGACGGCCTGTCCTCGCCCACGCGGATCGGCTTCCCCGGCGCCGACCCGGCCGACCAGCGCGCCTCGAGCCTGCTCGGCGTGTGGTACGCGACCGTCAAGGCGGTCGACCAGGAGCGCTACGGCCATCTCGACGCCGATCTCAAGCTCGACGACGGCATCTGGGAAGCGGCCCGCTTCGGCCTGCGCTACGCCGACCACGAGCGCCAGCTGCATTACCCGCAGAACGGCGGCTGCGGCTGGGGCGTCGCGCCCGACGATCCGACCGCCTGCCACGGCGAGATCGCCTGGGACGGCGGCCGCTACCCGGCCGACTACGGCCGCGATTTCGGCGGCGCCGGCCTCCTGCGCGACCTGTGGCTGATCGGGCCCGACGCGGTCGAGGCCTATGTGCGCGCCAACGCCAGCCGCACCGAGAGCTACTGGCCCGGCCAGTTCAGCGTGCGCGAGAAGACCGCGGCGGCCTATGCGATGGTCGACCTGGCCGGCGAGGACTGGCGCGGCAACGTCGGCCTGCGGCTGGTGCAGACGCGGCAGAAGGTGCAATACAACATGCCCGGCGGCCCCGCCCCGGTGTCCTCGCCCAACTTCGGCGATTTCACGCCGACGGTCGAGGCGCGCGAATACCTCGACGCGCTGCCGAGCGGCAACTTCCGCTTCGAGCTGTCGCCCACGCTGGTCGGCCGGCTGGCGGTGGCGCGGACCATGACCCGGGTCGACTACAGCTCGCTGGCCGGCGCGATCACCAGCATCGACAACCTGACCCACTCGGGCACCGGCGGCAATGCCGGTCTCGACCCGGTGCGCTCGACCAACTACGACGCCTCGCTCGAGTGGTATTTCGCGCCCAAGGCCATGCTGTCGCTCGGCCTGTTCTACATGGACCTGTCGTCCTACGTGAGCTACGGCACCTCGACCCGGATGCTGGCCAACAGCAGCAACCACAACGCGATCGAGGCCTATGCGATCACCTCGCCGGTCAACGTCGCCGCGCGCAACCAGGGCTTCGAACTCGGCTGGCAGCAGCCTTTGCCGGGCGGCTTCGGGCTGTCGGCCAACTACACCTATACCGACGGCAAGGATGCGCAGGGCGGCGGCCTGGTCGGCTCCTCGCGCGACACCTGGAACCTCGAGAGCTACTACGAGAACGAGGCCTTCAGCGCGCGGCTGGCCTACACCTGGCGCTCGGCCTTCCTGGTCGGGCTGGACCGGGCCTCCACTCAGTACGCCGCCGGCGTCGGCAACCTGGCGGCCTCGCTCAACTACAAGCTGAACGACCATTTCACGCTGACCTTCGACGCGCTCAACCTCAACAACCCGACGCTCAAGTACTACGGCGACAACCGCGACCAGCCGCGCGCCTTCTACAGCAACGGGCGGCAGTACTTCCTCGGCCTGCGCGCCTCGCTGTGAGCGCCGCGCCGACGCCCGTACCACGCAGGCACCAGGTAGGAACGATGTAGGAGCGATGTAGGAGCGGCTTCAGCCGCGAATGGTGGCCGGTTCGCCGACGGCCATTCGCGGCTGAAGCCGCTCCTACAGACTCCCGCCTACCGATCGCACCCGCCACCACTCCGGATCCACCGCAATGCAACCCCACTTCACCCCGCCCGCCGCCGGCCGCAGCCTGTCCATCGACGCCTTCCGCGGCCTCACCTTCCTGGTGATGATCTTCGTCAACGAGCTCGGCCCGGTCGGCGGCATCCCGGCCTGGCTCAAGCACATGCCGGCCGACGCCGACGCGATGAGCTTCCCCGACGTGGTCTTCCCCTGCTTCCTGTTCATCGTCGGCATGTCGATCCCGTTCGCCATCGCCGGCCGGCTGCGCCGCGGCGACGACGCCTGGCGGCTGAACCGCCACATCGCCGCGCGCGCCTTCGCGCTGATCGTGCTGGGCTTCTTCATGGTCAACGCCGAGGAAGGCTTCGACGCCGCGGCGATGGCGCTCCCGATCGCGCTGTGGTCGCTGCTGTTCTACGCCGCCGTGCTGCTGGTCTGGGGCACGCTGCCGTTCGCTTCGGCCACGCTGCGCCAGGCGCTGCGGCTGGCCGGCATCGGCCTGATCGTGCTGCTGGCCCTGCTCTACCGCGGCGGCCCACAAGGCGGCGGCTGGATGACGCCGCAGTGGTGGGGCATCCTCGGCCTGATCGGCTGGTCCTACCTGATCGCCGCGCTGCTCTACCAGCTCGCCCGCGGCCGCGTCGCCGTGCTGATCGGCCTGATCGCCGCCTGCGTGGCCTATTGGTCGGCCAACCGCATCGACGGCCTGCCGCCGGCGCTGCAATGGCTGCTGGCCCAGCCCGACCATGCCGCGCACGGCTCGATCGTGCTGTGCGGCGTGGTCTGCACGCTGATCTTCTTCGACACCGGTCGTCCGGCGGATAGCCGCCGCCGGCTGGCCGAAGCCGCCGCCTTCGCCGCCGCGCTGCTGGCGGCCGGCTGGCTGCTGCGGCCGTGGTTCGGCATCTCCAAGATCTACGCCACGCCGAGCTGGTGCCTCATCAGCGCCGCCATCGCGGTGCTGGTCTTCGGCGCGCTCCACCTGCTGGTCGACCTGCGCCAGGCCACCGGCTGGATCCGCTGGGTCGAGCCGGCGGCCAGCCACCCGCTGCTCACCTACCTGCTGCCCTTCGTGATCGAGGCCGCGCTGGCGCTGGCCGGCCTGGCCATCCCGGCGCCGCTGCGCTACGGCGCGCTCGGCATCGCCTGGGCGATGGCCTATGCGGCGCTGGTGGTCTGGCTGGTGTCGCGGCTGGCGCGGACCGGCTTGCGGCTGCAGCTGTAGGGCGGCATCGGCCGGGGCCGCTACCGGGCCGGCGACACCCGCAGACCGCCGGCCTCCAGCACCTCGAGCCGGAAATACGCCACCAGGTCGCGCAACTGCATCGCCTGCGCGCTCATCCGCTCGGCGGTCGACGACAGGTTCTCGGCCGACGCCGCGTTGACGTGGGTCAGCTGGGCCATCTGGTTGATGGCGCCGCTGATCTGGCCCAGGCCGGCCGACTGCTCGCGCGAGGCCAGGTTGATCTGGCCGAGCAGGCTGGCGGTCTGGTAGATGCCGGGGCGCATCTGCTCGAAGCGCCGGCCGGCCACCTCGGCCATCGCCATGCCCTGGCTGGCGGCGGTGCCGACCTGGCGGGCCGAATGCTGCGAGCGCTCGGCCAGCTTGCGCACCTCGCCGGCAACCACCGCGAAGCCGCGGCCGGCGGCGCCGGCGCGGGCGGCTTCGATGGTGGCGTTGAGCGCCAGCAGATTGGTCCGGTGCGCGATGTCGTCGATCAGCGCGATCTTGCCGGCGATGTCCTGCATCGCCGCATTGGCCCGGTGCACCGCCTGGCCGCCTTCGTCGACGCCGGCCAGGCCGGCCTGGGCGATTTCGTCCGAGGCCTGCGCGTGTTCGGCGTTCTGCTGCACGGCGGCATGGATCTGGTCCACCGCGGCGCTGGTCTCCTCCACGCTGGCGGCCTGCTCGCTGGCGCTCTGGGCCAGCGACTGGGCCGACTCGGCCACTTCCTCCGAGGCCGCGGCCAGCACGTTGGCGGTCTCGTGGATGTCGCCGATCACCGTCGTCAGCCGGACCAGCATCTGCTGCAGCGAGTACAGCATGCTGCTGCGGTCGCCGGGACGCAGCCGGGGCTGCACCGTCAGGTCGCCGTGCGCCACCGCCTGCAGGAGCTTCGCCGCGCTGGCCGGCTCGCCGCCGAGCTGGCGCAGCAGGCTGCGGGCGATCAAGCCGCCCAGCAGCAGGGCGATCAGCACGCTGGCCGCCATCGCGCTGGAATTGATCAGCAGCGTCCGGTCGTAGCGGCCGGCCGCGCGCCGGTATTCCTGCTCGGCCATGTGCAGCTGCAGGTCGGTCAGCCGGATGAAGCGGGCCGAGACCGGGTCGATGCGCTGGTACAGCCGGTTCAGCACGAAATCGTCGAGGCCGGCGCCGTCGCTGCTGCGCAGGATGCCCTCCAGCCGGACGACCTCGGCGTCGGCCTGTTCCAGCAGCGGCGTGATCTCGGCGATCAGCCGGCTCTCCTCGCCGCTCATGCCGGTGCTGCGGTAGGCCTGCCAGCCGGCGGCGATCCCCCGCTGGGCCTCGCGGACGTTGGCCAGCGCCTCGGCCCAGGCCAGCCTGCCGTTGCGGACCTTGTGCGCGGTATCGACGATGTTGACCGCGTAGAGGTCGGCGATCCGCTTGAGATCGCGCAGCGGCACCACCCGGTCGAGATAGACACTGCGCATGCCCGCGTAGGCATCGTGCATGCCCTGGATGCCCAGCCCGCCCACCAGCATGATCAAGGCGGTCAGGCCGCCGGCCAGCCAGCCCAGACGGCTCGCTACGCGCATGTTTTCCAGCATCGTTTCCTCCCTGGTTGGACGGGCTAGCGGTCCACGCCGCCGCTCGTCTCGCTGGCCCATTGATCCTTGCCGCGCTGCCTGGCCAGCAGCAGGCCGCGTTCCGCCAGCAGCAGCAACCGGTCCGCATCGCCGTCCGCCGTCGGCCGCAGGCAGGCCACGCCGATGCTGACGCTGAGCACGCCGTGGCGCGCGTCCGGGAACGGCAGCGCCAGCGCCCGCACCGCCGCCAGCAGCCGGTCGGCCAGGGCCTGGCAGCCGGCCTGGTCGGCCTGGGGCAGCAGCAGCACGAACTGCTTGCCGTCGAAGCGCGCCAGCAGGTCGGCCAGGCCGGGCAACTGCCGGGCCAGGCAGTCGGCCAGCAGGCGCAGGCCCTGGTCGGCGCGCAGATGGCCGAACAAGGCGTTGTAGCGGCGGAAATCGTCGGCGCTGACCATCAAGAGGCCGAGGCCGGCGCCGTGCCGGGCGGCCTGCTGCCATTCCTCGTGCAGGGCCTCGTCGAACTGGCGCCGGTTGGCGATGCCGGTCAGCGCGTCCAGGTAGGCCAGCCGGCGCAGCTCCTCCGCCTGCTCGCGCAGCAGGTCTTCCTTCTGCACCGCCGCCGTCACGTCCTGCACCTGGCCCAGGCAATACAGCCGCCCGCCCGCGCGGATCGGCGCCAGCAGGATGCTCTGCTGCATGCGTATCCGCGCCTTGTCCTTGAAGCTCGGCCGGCGCAGGTCGAGCGGGGCGGGATTGAGCGCGGGCGACAGCACCGCCGGCAGGCCGCGCTGCAGCACCGCTTCGATGGCGCCGACCAGGCGGGTGCCGGCCAGGGTGGGGAAGACCTCGGTCAGGCGCCGCCCGACCACCGACTCGGCGCGATGCTCCGAGGCCACCTCCAGCCAGCGGTTCCACAGCACGATGGTCTGGTCGGCATCCAGCACGAAGACGCCGGTACCGAGTTTGTCGAGCAGGGCGGTCAGCAGGAGGGCAGGTTCGGCGAGCATGGCGATCAGCGCGGCAAGGACGGCAATTCGCCGAGGAAGCGGTCGACCGCCTGGCGCAGGCGGTCCAGCGAGGTGGTGTTGAGGACGAAGACCACGAATCCGTCGACCTGGCAGTGCGCCAGTTCGAAGTCGATATGCAGGAGCAGGACCATGTGGCCCAGCGGAGCGGCGCCCAGCGCCTGCCGGCTGCTGCCCACCTCGAGGTAGGGCAGGCCGCAGTCGAAGCTCAGCTGGAACACGTCGGCCAGGGTGGCGATGCAGGCATTGAGGATGATGTTGCCGACCTCGGTCAGCGCGTCCTGCTCCAGCTCGGTGAAGTGAGCCAGCGGCACGGCCTTGCTGAGCATGCGCCGGACGATGTCGATGCTCTTGTCCTCGGGGAACACCAGCACCGCGTCGCCGCTGAACGGGCCCTCGAACGGCTGCCGCACGCTGCACATGCGCGGGCCGAGCGCGCCCAGGCCGGCCGTGGCGGCCGCCATGTCGAGGAAGGCCAGCTGCGGCACCGACAGCAGGATCTCCTCGTCCAGCATGTCGCTCATCAGGCTGGCGGCCTGGCCGACCCCGATATTGAAGATCTCGCACAGGGCATCTCGTTGCAGCGGGCTCAGCGCGAACATGGGAAGGATCGGATCGATGCGGGGAAGCGGCAGGCGGCGGCAGGAACCGGCCCGCCCGACCGGGCCGGGCGGCTCCGCGTCGACGGTTGCGGAGCAGGAACGACGGTCGTCAGGGTGAGAGGCATCGGTACCTGTTCGTTGGCGGCTGGCGGCGCACGCCGGGATGAGGGTCTGGAACGGTCGGCATCCGCGGGATGCGCACGGCGGCCCGGCGGACCGCCGCTTCCAGCTTAGCGGTATTGAAAGCGGTTGATGTCGCGATGCAGGCGCCCGGTGAGCTGTTCCAGAATCGACGCCGTCTCGGTGATCGCACCGATCGCGGCGGTGTTCTCCTCGGTGGTCTGGGCGACCCGCTCGACCTGCTGGGCGATCAGCTGGGTGCCCGACTTGTGCTCCTGCAGGGCGGACGAGATATTGGCGATCGCCAGCGCCTCGTCGTTGGCATGCCGGGTGATGGCCTCGATGCAGCGGCCGGCCTCGCCGGCCATCTCGGTGCATTCGCGCGCGCGCGTCACGGTGTCCTGCATGGCCGCCACCGCGTGCTGGCTGTTCTGGCCGATCTGCACCGCCATGGCCTGGATGTCGACGGTGGCGCGGGCGGTGCGCTCGGCCAGCTTGCGCACCTCGTCGGCCACCACGGCGAAGCCGCGCCCCTGCTCGCCGGCCCGGGCCGCCTCGATGGCGGCGTTCAGCGCCAGCAGATTGGTCTGCTCGGCCACGTCCTTGATCACCCCGACCACCGAGCTGATGCGGCCCGCGTCCTGCCCCAGCGTGGAGACCCGCCCGGCCGCCAGGTTGACCGCCTCGTCGATCGCCGCGATCCGGGCCATGGTGGCGCGGATCTGCTCGGCGCCGGCCTGGGCCTGCTGCTGGGTGCTGACGCCGAGCTGGTTGGCGTCCTGGGCGCCGTCGGCCACGTGGGCGATGCTGACCGTCACCTGCTCCACCGCCGCCGCCATCGAGTTGGTGGACTCGGCGCCCACCAGGGTCGAAGCCGCCACCTGGTTGGCCGCCACCGCCAGCTGGCTCGATTCGGCGCGGACCTCCTCCACCGCCCGGGCCGCGGCCTGGACCAGGCCCTGCATGTTCTCGGCCAGCCGGTTGTAGGCCTGCGCGATGCTGCCGATCTCGTCGCGCCCGTCGACCTGCACCCGGCAGGTGAGATCGTTCTGGTCGCGCGCACGGCCGATCACGGCGTTGAGCGCGCCGATCTTGCGCGACATGCCCTGCAGCACCCAGTACGACACCCCGGCCGCCAGCAGCAACGCCACCAGCAGGGAACCGATGGTGAAGGCGCGCAGCCGGCCATAGCCGGCCTGGGACGCCTCGAACTGGCGGGTCGCCTCGCGCAGCTGCAGCGCCGCCAGCTTGGACACCACCGCCGAGACCGGGTCGATCGCCGCATACAGCTGGCTGCGGGCGAAACCGTCGAGGGCCGCGGCGTCCTGGCCCTGCAGCAGCGCCTCGAGCTGCCCGATCGCCGCGTCGGCCTTCTGCCGCGCGGCGTTGGCCTCGGCCACCAGCTCCTTCTCCTCCTCGGTCAGTTCGGTCGCGCTGTAGGCCGCCCACTCCTGGTCGATGCGGACCTTGGCCTCGCGCACCAGCTCCAGCGCCTGGCCCGGTTGCAGCGTCCGGTGATTGGCTTTGTGGGTGGTGTCGACCACGTTGACGGCGTACATGTCGGCCACGACCTTGAGCTGGGTCAGCGGCACCATGCGGTCGTGGTAGGCGTCGGCGAAGCGCGCGTTGGTCTCGGCCAGGCCGGCCATGCTGTTGATGCCCAGCGCCAGCATCAACAGCAGCAGCAAGGTGACGAGGGCGATGAATTTGGTACGCAGGGTCATGAAGCGGTCCGGGTGGGGCAAAAAAATATCCCGGCTACATTAGCCAACTCTGGAATACATTTCAATACGGACGTATTAATCTTGAGTGCATCAGGCAGCGGGTCAGCCACGATTGCGGCCGATCGGCTTTGCTATACAGTGTCGGCCCCGATGCCATTCGCATCACCGGTCCGGACCTGCGGACCTGCACTTTCCGGATCCGATCCACCTTGGCCCAGACCAGCGACCTCTCCGCCGATCGCAATGCGCAATCAACCCAGCAAAGGTTGATCAACGCCGCGATCCCGCTGATCGCGGAACACGGCCTGCAGAACCTGTCCTTCCGAGTCATCAACAAGGCCGCGGGCGCGCGCAACCAGATGGCCATCAGCTACCACTTCGGCAGCATGGAGGGCCTGTTGCAGGCCGGCCTGCTGCAGGCGCTGCAGCCCTACGTGGCGGCCCTCGGCGCGCGGCTGGACGCCTTGCTGGAACGCCACCCGGCCGACGCCGTGCCGGTGGCCGAGCTGGCCGCCGCCATGCTCGATCCGATGATGGCGATGGCGGCGCGCCCGAGCGGCCTGATCGAGCTGAAGTTCGTCTCGCGCGTGGCCAGCAGCGCCGGCGAATACGGCCTGCCGCTGATCACCCGCGAGCTGACCCCGGCGACCCACCGGCTCATCGCGCTGCTGGCCGCCAGCAGGCCCGACGTGCCCGCGGCGAGCCTGGGCCTGCGGGTCGTGTTCGGCTTCAATACCCTGCTGCAGACCCTGGCGCACTGGGACAGCCCGCAGCTGTGGCCGGCTTCGGTGCAGTCGGTCGAACAACTGGCGCCGGCGCTGCACGACTACCTGGTCGGCGGCCTGAGCGGCCCGCTGCCGGCCCCTAGCCCGCCCCGCCGAAGGCACTCCCCGGCCTCCCGGCCGCGGCCGGCCGGCTCGTCCCGCCGCGGCCGTCGCCGGCATGGCTTTTTGCCCACGCCGCGCCCGAAACTGCACGCCGCAGGTGACAAACCCAAAAAAATGAGATAATTCAAAGAAGAAGCGCGGTTTTTGCAACCGCTTTGTCAAGTCGTACTCAGGCGGCAGCCGCATCCCCATGTTTTCTCGTCTCAATCTGACTTCGCTGGCCGGCCCCATCCTCGTGCTGATGGTGCTGACGCTGTTCATCCTGCCGCTGCCGCCGTTCCTGCTCGATCTGTTCTTCACCTTCAACATCGCGGTCGCCATCATCGTGCTGATGGTGTCGATCAACACCAAGGAACCGCTCGACTTCTCGGCCTTCCCGGTGGTGCTGCTGATGACCACCCTGCTGCGGCTGGCGCTCAACGTCGCCTCGACCCGCATCATCCTCACCAACGGCAACCAGGGCGAGGCGGCCGCCGGCAAGGTGATCGAGGCCTTCGGCCACTTCCTGATCGGCGGCAACATCGCGGTGGGCATCGTGGTGTTCGTCATCCTCACCATCATCAACTTCGTGGTGATCACCAAGGGCGCAGGCCGGATCGCCGAAGTGAGCGCCCGCTTCACCCTCGACGCCATGCCCGGCAAGCAGATGGCGATCGACGCCGACCTCAACGCCGGCCTGATCGGCGAGGAAGAAGCGCGCCGCCGCCGCAAGACGATCGCCCAAGAAGCCGACTTCTTCGGCTCGATGGACGGTGCATCCAAGTTCGTCCGCGGCGACGCGGTGGCCGGCATCCTGATCATCGTGATCAACCTGGTGGCCGGCATGATCGTCGGCGTGATCTCGCACGACATGCCCTTCGCCCAGGCCGGCAAGACCTACACCCTGCTGTCGATCGGCGACGGCCTGGTGGCGCAGATCCCCGGGCTGATCATCTCGACCGCGGCCGGCATCGTGGTCTCGCGCGTCGGCGACAACGACCTGTCCGAGCAGCTGCTGGGCCAGCTGTTCTCCAAGCCGACCACGCTCTACATCACCGCCGCGGTGATCGGCGTGTTCGGCCTGATTCCCAACATGCCGCACGTCGCCTTCCTGATGATGGCGGCCGGCATCGCCAGCATCGCCTACTGGACCGAAAAGCGCAGCCGCGAGCGCGCGCAGGAAGTCCCGCCCGAGCAGGTGGCCGCGGCCCAGGCCGCCCAGCAGGCGCAGGAGCAGCAGATGCAGGAAGTCGGCTGGCACGACGTCGCGCCGGTCGACCCGGTCGGCCTCGAGGTCGGCTACCGCATCATCCCGCTGGTCGACCGCAACCAGGACGGCGAGCTGCTGCGCCGCATCCGCGGCATCCGCAAGAAGATCGCCCAGGAGCTCGGCTTCCTGGTGCCGCCGATCCACATCCGCGACAACCTCGAGCTCAAGCCCAACGCCTACCGCATCCAGCTCAAGGGCGTCGACGTCGGCGAGGGCGAGGCCTACCTCGGCCAGTTCCTCGCCATCAACCCGGGCCGGGTGCTCGGCCCGCTGCCCGGCACGCCGACCACCGACCCGACCTTCGGCCTGCCGGCCACCTGGATCGATGCCCACCTGAAGGAACAGGCGCAGTCGCTCGGCTACACCGTGGTCGACGCCAGCACGGTGGTCGCCACCCATATCTCCAACCTGCTGCAGGGCCACGCCGCCGAACTGCTCGGCCGCGAAGAGGTGCAGCAGCTGCTCGACCACCTGTCCAAGGAATTCCCCAAGCTGGTCGAGGACATCGTGCCCAAGGTGGTGCCGCTGAACGTGCTGCAGAAGGTGCTGCAGGGCCTGCTCGACGAGGGCATGCACATCCGCGACATGCGCACCATCCTGGAGACGCTGGCCGAGCACGTGAACAAGACCGCCGACGTCGACGAGCTGACCTCGGCGGTGCGCGTCGGGCTGGGCCGGGCCATCGTCCACCAGCTGTTCCCCGGCGAGACCGAGCTGCAGGTCATCGCGCTCGACCCGGGGCTCGAACAGGTGCTGCTGCAGGCCAGCCAGGGCCGCGGCGGCGGGCTCGAGCCGGGCCTGGCGGAAACCATCCTGCAGCAGGCCAGCCAACTTACCGAACAGATGGAAAACCAGGGCCTGAACAGCGTGCTGATCACGCCGGCCCAGCTGCGGCCGCTGCTGAGCCGCTTCCTGCGCCGCTCGATCCCGCAGTTCCGGGTGCTCTCGCACAGCGAGATTCCGGACAACAAGACGATCCGGATCGTGGGGGTGCTGGGCGGACGGGTGGCGGCTTGAAGACATGTGAAACGTGAAAGGTGAAAGGTGAAACGTAACCCCATCCCCACCCCGGCCCTCCCTTGAAGGGGAGGGAGTAACGCAGCGAGGCCTCAAACGGCAGAGGCCGCACCACCCTGCCCCTCCCCCCTTCAAGGGGAGGTTGGGAGGGGATGGGGGTCACGTTTCACCTTTCACATTTCACGTTTCACCGAAGTAGATCGACCACAAAGGAACACGACCATGGTCGTCAAGAAATTCCACGGCGCCACCACGCGCGAAGTGCTCAAGCAGGTGCGCGACGAGCTCGGGCCCGATGCCCTGATCCTGTCGAACCGGCAGTTGCCGGACGGCAATATCGAGATCATGGCGGTCGCCGATACCGAGGTCGCCGCGCTGGCCGGCGGCGCCGTCGTGGCCAAGCCCGCCGCGCGCCCGGCCGCCCAGCCGCCGCGCGCGCCGGCCGCGGCCAACAAGGCGGTGCAGCGCACCTACGCGCTGCCGCCCGAGCTCGACGACGACGAGGAGCCGACGCTCGACGACGTGCGTCCGATGCCGCAACCGGCCGCGCCGCGCCAGGCCGCACCGCGTCCGGGCGCACAGAACCAAGCCACGCCGGGCCAGCCCGCTCCGCGCGCCGCCGCGCCGCGCCCGAGCGCGCCGATGATGATGGCGGCGCCGCGCGTCGGCGGCGACGTGCTGCCGGACGACCACCCCGGCCCGGCCGCCACGCCCGGTTTCAGCCCGCGCTACCGCTACGAGCCGCCCGAGGAAGACCTGCCGCCACCCGCCGGCCAGCGGCTCGAACCCACGCTCGGCATCCCGCCGGCGGCGCTGCCGCAGGCCCAGCCGATGGCCGAGGCGCCGCGCGCCGCCGAGCCGCCGCTGCTGGTCGAAACCGTCCGCGCCGAGCCGGCCCGCCCGGCCGAGGCGCCGGCGCCCATGCGGCCGGAAGCGGCCGAACAGGGTCGCAAGATCGACAGCATCAGCCAGGAGGTCGAGGACATCTCGGGCGAGATCAAGCTCTTGCGCAGCCTGCTCGAAGGCCAGCTGGCGGGCCTGGCCTGGAACGAGCTGAAGCGCCACGCGCCCGAACGGCTCGAAGTGCTGCGGCGGCTGCTGTCGGTCGGCTTCAGCCCGGCGCTGAGCCGCCAGATCGTCGAGCACATGCCGGCCGGCTACAGCACCGAGCGCGGCATGAAATGGGCCCGTACCGCGCTGCAGCACAACCTGCCCACGGTCGGCCCCGGCGCCGACATCGTCGAGGCCGGCGGCGTCTACGCACTGGTCGGCCCGACCGGCGTCGGCAAGACCACCACCGTGGCCAAGCTGGCCGCCCGCGCCACGCTCAAGCACGGCGCCGCCCGCGTCGCGCTGATCACCACCGACGGCTACCGGATCGGCGCACAGGACCAGCTGCGCATCTACGGCAAGATCCTCGGCGTGCCGGTCTACGCCGTCACCGACGAGACCGACCTGGCGCAGACGCTGGCCGACCTGCGCAACCGCCACATGGTGCTGATCGACACCGTCGGCATGAGCCAGCGCGACCAGCGCGTGGTCGAGCAGATCGCCCTGCTGGCCGGCCAGACCACGCCGGTCAAGCGGCTGCTGCTGCTCAGCGCCAACGCCCAGGGCACCACGCTGGACGACGTGGTGCGGCGCTACCACGGCGAGGGGCTGTCGGGCTGCATCTTCACCAAGACCGACGAGGCCTTCTCGCTCGGCAGCGGGCTCGACGTGATCATTCGCTACAAGCTGCCGCTGTACTACATCACCAACGGCCAGCGCGTGCCCGAGGACCTGCACATGGCCAGCAGCCTCTACCTGGTCGACCGGGTGTTCAAGACGCCGCCCGAGGCGCCGGCCTACCGGCTCAAGCACGAGGAATACCCGCTGTTCATGGGAGCGCAGGCGCCTTCGCTCGACTTCTCCTGGCGCGAGGCCGCCGGGGATGATCGTGGACCGATTCGCCAACTCCGTCGCCACCGTCGCCAGCGACCAGGCCGCCAGCCTGCGCCGGCTGGTGGGCGGCCCCGGCGGCCGCGCGGTGGCGCTGACCGGCGGCAGCGGCACCGGCGTGACCACGCTGTCGCTGAACCTGGCCGCCGCCATCGGCGCCACCGACCAGCGCGTGCTGCTGCTGGACGAGGATGACAGCCGCCGCAACGCGATCAACCGGCTGCAGCTGCGCCAGCGCTACGCCTTCGAACACGCCTGCGCGCGCGAGGTGCGGCTCGACGAACTGCTGCTGGCCGCGCCCGGCTTCGAGCTGATGCCGGTGCGGCCCGGCGCCGCGCCGGCCGGCTTCCTGCCGCCGGCCGGGCCGAGCAGTTGGCCGACGAATACGACTCGCTGGTCGCCCGCATCGACTGGGTGCTGATCGATGCGCGGCCGGTGGCCGACGACCACGCGCCGAGCCTGGCGCTGTCGGCCGACGACGTGGTGGTGGTGATCACCCCGTCGGGCGAATCGATCACCGCCGCCTATGCCGCGATCAAGCGGCTGCACACCGAATACGGCCGGCGCGACTTCCGCCTGCTGGCCAACCGGGTGCGCACGCTGGAAACCGCGATGGCGCTGTTCAAGCGGGTCAAGGAAGTGGCCAGCCGCTACCTCGACGTCAAGCTCAAGCTGATCGGCTTCGTGCCCGAGGACGAACCGCTGGCGCGCGCCGACCGGCTCGGCCAACCGGTGATCCAGACCTTCCCCAACAGCGAGGCCAGCGTGGCCTTCGACCAGCTCGCCGCAGCCATGCGGCGCTGGCCGCGGCGGGCGGCGAGCGCCGACCGGGCCAACTTGCTGTACCGGGCGCTGGATGTGAGTCGCCGGTTGGCTGCCGTACGTTAGTGGCTCACTGAACCGTTGGAGCAGGCGCCCGGCAAAGCCGGGCGCTTTGCATTCGGTGAATGCTGAACCGGCGCCGGCTCCCCTGATCCACCCCTACTCCCCCGCCCTCGCCGCCCCGGGGTCCCCGCGAAGTCGCAGACTTCGTGGGGTGGTCCAGAGGGAGCCTCGCTGGCGCTCGTCAGTGAACCCTTCAACCCTCCGCGCATATCGGCCCTGAACACCCAGGCACCAGTCATCTGATCTCTGATCTCTGGTCTCTGATCTCTGGTCTCTGGTCTCTGGTCTCTGGTCTTTGGTCTTTGGTCTTTGGTCTTTGGTCTCTGACATCTGCACCCGGCATCAGCAAACCACGGATGTAGGAGCGGCTTCAGCCGCGAACATCCTCCGTTCGGCGGCCTGAATGCGGAACCTGGCGCGCCCTGCTCCCTCCCCTTCAAGGGGAGGCCGGGGTGGGGATGGGGTCACGGCGTCAGCCCGTTTCACCTCGCTCGGACGTCGACTTGCCGCCCTACTTCAACCGCCGGCTCATCGCCGCGATCTCCGCCTCGAACCGGGCGAAGCGCGCGTCGAGCCGGCGCAGTTGCTCGGCGCGGTCGGCCGGAGCCAGGAAGGCATGGCGGATGCTGGCGTAGACCACCTGCTTGAGCTCGTCGTAGCTCGGCTTGTAGCGGCTGGCGAACAGCAGGTATTCGCCGCTGAGGTTGTTGCGCGAGACGCCGGCGTCGTCGGTCGAGATCACCATCGGCACGCCGTGGCGGCGGTAGACCGTCAGCGGGTGCGCTTCGCGGGCGATGCCGAGGATGAAGGCGTTGCTGCTCAGGTTGATCTCGATCGCCACGTTGCGCCGCTTCAGCAGTTGCAGCAGGCCGGCCGCGTCGGCCTCGTGCACCACGTCGATGCCGTGGCCGATGCGCTCGGCGCCGGCGATCTCGACCGCGTCGCGGATATGGTTCTGCAGGCCCTCGGGCGGCACCATGCCGAGCGCCAGCTCGCCGGCGTGCAGCGACAGGTGCGTGTCCGGCCAGCGCTTCTTGAGGAAGCGGAACATCCGCATGTGCAGACCGTAGTCGCGCATCGCCACCACGCCGTTCTCGGGCCCGACGATGTTGACGCCGACGATCAGCGGATTGCCCTGCGCCGCCGCGAAGCCGGTGTAGAGGCCGGAGAACACCGTCGAGGGCGGGTTGTTGCGCGAGGTGTAGGCCTGCAGCCGCAGCGTGAAGTCGGCGTCGTCGATGCCCTGGGCGTAGCCGGCCAGGTCGGACTTGTAAGCGGCGAGCTTCTGCTGGGTGCGCGCATCCTGGTCCAGGTAGGCGGCCAGCTCGCCGAGCGCGGCGTCGACCGCCGCGTCGCCGGCGTCGGGCGCCAGCGCGTCGAGCCGGCTGGCGGCCGCCGGCGGCGCCTCGCCCGGCGCCGGCTTGTCCAGCGTCGGTGCGCCGCCGAGCATGGTCTCGAGGTATTGCAGGTTCTCGGCCTTGGCGCGCTGGCGCAGCAGCTGCAGACCTTCGTTCGGCTTGTAGCCGGCGGCCGGGCCGAAATAGCCGAAGGTGTCGAAGAACTGCTGATCGGGCGCCGGCTGCTCGTGGTAGTGGTTGTCGAAATCCTTGTCCGACCAGCGCTTGAGCACGTTGCGGTAGAGCGCGTTGTCGGCGCGCACCGCGGCGGCCGTCAGGCAGTCCTTGCCCGGCTCGCCGGCCGGCGGCCTGGTTTCGATGCGCAGCGTGGCGCGGTAGACGCAGAAGCCCTGCTTGTCGACCCAGTCGAGGTAGGTCTCGACGTAGAGCGCGCCGGTGTAGTGGTGGTGGATGTCGCCGCCCTTGGGCAGCCGGGTGGTGAACAGGGTCAGTTCGGCCAGTTGCGGCGTGCCGGCGATCAGCCGGGCGTAATAGGCGCGGGTGGCCTGGTAGTCGCGCCGCTGCTGCGCCTTGCCGCGCTCGTCCGCCTGCGCCGTGGCGGCGGCGCCGAGCAGCGCGGCGGCCAGGCAGGCGGCCAACCCGAATCGCTGGGTCATGGGGGTTTCCTCCGTGGGGTTCGTCTCGTCGTTCGCGCCGGTCGGTGCGCCGGCCCGGCTTGATCGTAGAAGCTGGCCGGGCGGACACCAAAGGAATCGTCGAACAAATCAGGATTTCGACGATCGGCTCGCACCCGGCAAAGCCGGGCGCCAACCTACAGCGGTACTCGAGTGATTCCTTACGGATTTATCCCCCTCGTCCGTCCTGGCCGCCGCGGAGGAACCGCGCTGACGCGCGCCAGCGCAATTGTTCGGAGTTTCCGAACGGCCAGATGTAAACCGAGTGTAAATGACCGGCTCCGGCGCCCCGCTCGCCTATCCAGGCCGGCATGGCGCAGTGCAAAATACCGCGCCTCGTCCATCCGCACCGACCCGCCAGCCCGACCGCCGCCGTGAGCGAAACTTATTCCCCCCTCCCCGCTCCGATTGCCTGGTCCGGCACCGCCGGGCCGGCCCGCGGCGCACCCGCGACGCGATGGAACGACATCCCCATGCAGAGCCTCACCGCCGACCCCGCCCGCCCGTCCTGCCCTGGCGGCTGCCGCACTGGCGGCGGGTCGAACCGGTCATCACCATCCGCCAGCGCAGCCTGGTCGGCGCCGGCGTCGTGCTGCTGGTACACCTGCTGCTGTTCATCCCCCTCACCCGGCCCAACCTGAACAACGGCCAGCCCTTGCCGCGCCGCAACGAGGTCGAGGTGAACCTGAGCCCGCTGACCCTGCTCGACCTGCCGAGCAAGCAGGAAAAGGCCGAGAAGCCTAGGCCGCGGCCGGCGCCGCAGCCGCGCCAGCCGGCCAACCCGCGGGCGATCCATCCGGCCGAGCCGGTGCCGCACCCGCAGCGCAGCATCACCGTCAAGCCCGCCGAACCGACGCCGGCGCCGGTGGCCAAGCCGCCGGCCAGCGACCTGGCCGCCTATATGGAAGCCGAACGCGAACGCCGCGCGGCGGTCGACCGCCAGTTGGGCCTGGCGCCCGAACCGCCGCCGCCGGCCGCGGTGACGGCCGAGAGCCGCACCGCCAAGATCATGCGCAACCTGCAGCAGGACGGCGCCAGCGGCGTGTTCCAGATCGTCAGCAAGGGCGCGCGCACCGCGCAGTTCACCTTCCGCGGCTGGACCGGCGGCTTCAGCAATTCGCGGCGCGAACTGATCGAGGTCGAGGTCGCGCCGGGCGGCGACATCGACCTGGCCATCGTGCAGCGCATGATCCAGCTGATCCGGCGCTACTACAGCGGCGACTTCAATTGGGATTCGCACCGGCTGGGCCGGGTGGTGGTGCTGTCGGCCCGGCTGGAGGACAACGCCGGGCTCGAGGCCTTCCTGATGCGTGAATTCTTCGGCGCCGACGGCGGCCGCAACGGGAACTGACCGCCGACGCATGGCGGCGGCACCCGCTGGATTCGCCTGCGGCCACGCCGCCGACCTGCCTAGAATATATCCATGTCCTCGCTGCCCGCCCGCCGCCCGCATCGCCTCGCCGCCCAGCTGCTGCTGGCCGCCTGGGCCGTGCTGAGCCTGGCCGCGGGCACCCCGGCGGCGAGCGGCGGTGCCGCTGCCCAGCCCGTGCCGGCGGCCGCGGCGAACGCCATCGTGATCGTGGCGCCCAGCGACGTGATCGCCGACTACCAGCTGCTGCTGGGCGAGCGCATGCCCGAGCAGGTCGGCGACTACGGCGGCCCCTACAGCCGGCGCGACACGGTCGAGCTGCTGCTGACCTGGCAGGCGCTGCGCGCGGCCGGCTACCGCGGCCCGATCGAGATGATCCCGGCCGATTCCTACGAGCGCATCCTGGCCGAACTGCAGATCGGCCACGCCGACATCGGCGGCACCACGGCCTGGCTCGACGACCTGGCCGGCAAGCCGCTCGACGTCAGCGATCCGCTGATCGAGGACGGCCAGTTCGAGGCCGGCCTGTTCACCCTGCCGACCAACCGCGCCGCGCTGGCCAGCACCACGCCGGCCGCGGTGCGCAAGCTGCGCGCGGTATCGAACCGCGCCTGGTCGGCCGACTGGGCGGTGCTGACGGAACTGGGCGTGCGAAGGCTGGAGAACGTGCCGGTCTGGCCGTCGATGGTGCGGATGGTGGCGGCCGGCCGCGTCGATTTCCTGCTCGCGCCGTTCCAGGGCACGCCCGACGGCAGCCTCTTCAGCGAGGACATCCGGCTGGTGCCGATCCCCGGCGTCAAGCTGGCCCTGCCCGGCAGCCGCCACCTGCCGATCTCGCGCAGCAGCGCCGGGCACCGCCAGGCCGGCGAGCTGCTCAACCGCGGCCTGGCCGTGCTGCGCCGCCAGGGCCTGCTGCGCCGCGCCTACGAGGAATCGGGCTTCATCCAGCGGCGCACGGCGGACTGGCGCCTGCTGAATCCGCGCTAGGCCCGCCCGTCACTCGTCACCCGACCACCCCAAAAACCAAGGCCCACGCAGCGAAACCGGCCGGCGAGATGCCGGGCGGTCTTGCTGCGTGGGCCTTGCTTGCCGCCTTGCGGCGATCGATTCTTCGACGCCGCGATCGCGGCGATGTCCTAGCGGGCGGTCAGCGCCAGGTAGACCCGCAGCGCCACGTAGGCGTCGTTGGCGGCATAGCGCTTCTGGCTCTCGCTCAGCGCCGGCGCGGCCCAGTTCGACATCTTGGCGCTCTTGGACTTGCGGTAGTAGCGGCCGAACAGCAGCGCCACCGCCTGCACCGCGCCGACCGTGCTGCGGAAGCCGGCCTTGCGGAACATCGGCACCAGGTCCTCGATGCCCTGGCAGCGCAGGCCGTAGTTGTCGGCCAGTTGCTGCTTGTCCGAACGCAGGTCGAAGCCGACCTTGCGCACGTCGGGCGAGGCCAGCAGCGCGCGCAACGGCTCTGCCATGCGGCCGCCCTGCAGCGGGAACAGGTAGGCGCGCGTCGCGGTGCTCAACTGCACCAGATGCGGCCCCTGCGAGCGCTCGCCCTTGTTGAAGGTCGGCTTCGATTCGGTGTCGAAACCGACCACCGCCGCCTCGGTCAGCTCGCGGCAGGCCGCCGCCGCCGCATCCAGGCTGCGCACGACTTCGATCGCGGTCGGCGGCAGGCCGTCGAAATCGGGCATCGCCTGGATCGCCGCCTTGTCGAAGCGCTGCACGCCGACCTGGGCCAGCCGCGGCGGGATGTCGGCGCGCTGGCTGCGTTCCTGCGGCTTGCGCCGCGGCGCCTGGCGGGTCATGACCTCGGTCGGGGCGCCGGTGCCGATCAGCCGCCGGCGGCGGGTGAAGAAACGGACCAGGCCGGCCAGCAAACCCTGCGTCCTGCTCATGGCTGCGCCCTCCGGGCTGGCAGTCCGGCGCGGCGTGGATTCGATTCGGGCAGGGTCATGGCGGTTCATCGCGGGTCGTCGTCAGAGGGTTCAGGCGCGGCAATATAGCATGATGATGGCATTTCCAATGCCGCCGATCGTCACAATCTGACCGTATGGCGTCAGTCCGCTGCCCAAAAACGTCACTCGGCCGCGACTAGAACAGCTCCACCTGCGGCAGCGCGAAGCCGTTGAAGGTCGAGCCGCAGGCCTGGCTGTAGGCGCCGGCGTTGCGCACGTAGATGAAATCGCCTTCGCGCAGGTCGTCCGGCAGCGGCTGGCTGCGCGCGCAGATGTCCATCGAATCGCAGGTCGGGCCGGCCACCACCCAGGGCACGATGTCGCCGCGGCGGTCGCTGCGCATGTCGTAGTCGATGCCGGTGGTGGTCTCCAGCAGGCCGTTGAACACGCCGGCGTCGAGATAGGCCCAGCGCTGGCCGCGCCGCACCGTGGTGCCGATCACGCGGCAGACCAGGTAGGCCGAATCCGACACCAGGAAGCGCCCCGGCTCCGCCATCACCCGGATCGAATCGGGCACCGCGGCCAGCGCGGCGTTGATGACCTCGCCGATGTGGCCGATCGAGGGCACCGGGTCGCGGTGCTCGACCGGGAAGCCGCCGCCGAGGTTCAGCAGCCGCGGCGCGAGGCCGCGGCCGCGCAAGGTCTCGAACAGCGCCAGCGCCGCCTCGATGCCGCTGCGCCAGTTGGCCGGGTTCAGGCATTGCGAGCCGGCGTGGAAGGTGGCGCCGCACAGGTCGGCGCCGAGCCGCAGCGCCTCGTCGACGATGGCTTCGACCTCCTCCTCGAACACGCCGAATTTCTCCGACAACGGCGACACCGAGCCCTCGTTCGAGGTGTGCAGCCGCAGGTAGAAGCTCGCCTGCGGCGCGACCTCGTGCACCTTGCGCAGCTCGCTGACCGAATCGACCACGTACCAGCGCACGCCGGCCGCGGCCGCCTCCATCACCGCCGCGCGCGCCCGCATCGGGTTGCTGAAGTACAGCTCGGCGGCCGGCACGCCCAGTTCGCGGCACAGCGCCAGCTCGGCCGGCGAGGCGATCTCGAAGCCGCAGCCCTCCTCGCGCAGGATGCGCAGCACGGCCGGATCGGGATTGCACTTGACCGCGTAGTGCGGCTGCACGCGCGGCATGGCGGCCTTGAAGCGCCGCACCTTCTCGCGCAGCACGGCGCGGTCGGCCAGCAGCAGCGGGCCGTCGTAGCCGCGCGCCACGCGGGCGCGCACGGCGTCGAAATCGGGTTGCGGTTCACGGGCGGGATCGAAGCGGGTCATGGCGGGCTCGGGCGGGAAGACCGGCACAGTGTAGGCCAGCCGCGACGCCGCTGCCGCCGCGCCACGACAGCCCCGCGCGCTTCGCCCATAATCGGCCGCCACACGACAGGGAGCTGCCACAGTGTTCGAACAAGCCCGCGACTATCCCGACAGCTACTACGCCGCATCGAGCCGCGAGGCGCAGCAGCGCCGGCCGGCGCTCGAAGGCGAGCGCGAGGTCGACGTGGCCATCGTCGGCGCCGGTTTCACCGGGCTCTACACCGCGCTGAACTTGGCCGAGGCCGGCCATTCGGTCGCCATCGTCGAATCCAGCCGCGTCGGCTGGGGCGCCTCGGGCCGCAACGGCGGCCAGATCATCCTCGGCTTCTCCTGCGACATGCCGCCGTTCGAGGCGGCGCTCGGCCTCGACGGCGCGCGCGAGGTGTGGCGCCTGGTGCGCGAGGCGGCAGCCGAGATCCGCCGCCGCATCGCCGAACAGGCGATCGACTGCGACCTGGCCGGCGGCCACCTGTGGACCTCGGTGCTGCCGCGCCGGGTGCAGCTGCTGACCGACTGGCAGGAGGAGGCCGCGCGCAAGTGGGGTTACGACGCGCTGCGCTTCATCGGCCGCGACGAGCTGCGCGGCCATATCGAGTCCGACCGTTACCAGGCGGCGCTGCTCGACCCCGAGGGCGGCCACCTGCATCCGCTCAAGTACGTGCTGGGCCTGGCGCACGCGGCCGAGTCGCTCGGCGTGCGGATCTACGAGGATTCGAAGGCCGTGCGCTACGTCGAGCGGCCCGACGGCGTGACAGTGGAGACCGCGCAGGGCCGCCTGCATGCGCACAAGCTGGTGCTGGCCTGCAACGCCTACGTCGACCGGCTGGCGCCGGCGCTGCAGGCGCGCGTGCTGCCGGTCGGCACCTACATCATCGCCACCGAGCCACTGTCGGCCGAGCGCGCCCGGGCGCTGCTGCCGAGCAACCGTGCGGTGACCGACAACCAGTTCATCCTCGACTACTTCCGCCTCTCGGCCGACCGCCGGCTGCTGTTCGGCGGCAAGTGCACCTACACCGGCCGCACGCCGCGCAACCTGGCCGAGGGCATGCGGCGCGACATGCTCAAGGTCTTCCCGCAGCTGGCCGACCTGCGCATCGCGCACTGCTGGGGCGGCCACATCGACATCACGCTGCCGCGCACGCCCGACTTCGGCCGCGCCGGGCCGGTGTACTGGGCACAGGGCTTCTCCGGCCACGGCATCGTGCCGACCTGCGTGGCCGGCCGCGTGTTGGCCGAGGCGATCCGCGGCGACGAGACCCACCTGGCGCTGTTCACCGCGCTGCGCAACCCGCCGTTCCCGGGCGGCGAGACGGTGGGTGCGCTGCTGCAGGTGCTGGGGATGTCGTGGTATCGGCTGCGCGACTATTTCTGAACGCCGTTGGAAGGCATTTCACCGCGGAGGATGGGCGCACTGCGGGATGGCTGTCGCAGGAGCGGCTTCAGCCGCGAATCGTGGAGCTTGCCGCGAGGGTGGATGGCCCGACCGTTCGCGGCTGAAGCCGCTCCTACGGATGCCGCCGCGGAGGGGTTCGCAGTTGCTCCGCGTCCTCGGCGTCCTCCGCGGTCAGGCATTCCACCGCCAGACATCCGCACATCGGCCGGAAACGCTAGCCCAGCGCCGCCAGCCGCCGGCACACGCTGGCCGCCATCGCGCCGAGCTCGGCCACCTCGCAGGCCGCCTCGAGCCGGATCGCCTCGGCCGGCATGCCGAACACCACGCTGCTGGCCTCGTCCTGCGCCAGCGTGTAGCCGCCGGCGGCGCGCACCTGCGCCAGGCCGGCGGCGCCGTCCTTGCCCATGCCGGTCAGCAGCAGCGCCACCCCGAGCGGCCCGGCGACGCGGGCCACCGATTCGAACAGCACGTCGACCGAGGGCGGTGGAAATTCACCTTGGGCGCGTCGACCAGGCTGGCGACCAGGCGATCGCCGCGCTGCGCCACGGCGAGGTGGCGGCGGCCCGGCGACAGGTAGGCATGGCCCGCGCGCAGCGGCTCGCCATCCTGCGCCAGCCGTACCGTCAGCGCGCTGCCGTCGTCCAGCCGCGCGGCGAAGGGCGCCACGAAGCGCTCGGGCAGGTGCTGCACGATCAGGATCGGCGGCACCTTGGCCGGCAGCGCAGCCAGGATGGCGCGGATCGCCTCGGTGCCGCCGGTCGAGGCGCCGATCGCGATCAGGCTGCCGCTGCGGCAGCTCGCCGGCGCAATGGCTGCGACGGGCAGCACGGCAGGCCGCACCGGTGGCCGGACCCCGGCGGCGGTGCGCAGCAGCGCCGCCAGCCGCTCGGCGAATTCGGACAGCACGCGCGCATCGGCCTGGTCGGGCTTGATCACGAAATCGACGGCGCCGAGCGCGATCGCCTGCAGCGCCACCTCGGCCTGCTGGCGGCCCAGCGCCGACACCATCACCACCGGCAGCGGATGCAGCCGCATCAGCCGTTCGAGGAAATCGAGCCCGTTCATGCCCGGCATCTCGATGTCGAGCGTCAGCACGTCGGGCGCCAGCCGCTTGATCGCCGCGCGCGCCTCGGCGGCGTCGCCGGCCTCGCCGACCACCTCGATGCCCGGCGCCTGGGCCAGCAGCCGCGTCAGCAGGCCGCGGTAGGCGGCCGAATCGTCGACGATCAGCACCCGGATGCTCATGCCGCACCCGCCTGAACGCAGTCGCATCCCTGCCGATCCGGAAAGGCCTGCCTGCCCATTTCCCCGCTCCTCCTCTTTCCAGTCTGTCGCCCGCGGCGGGCCGCGGTTCCGCGCCCCGCAGGGCTAGAACAAGTCCACGTCGCCGCCGGGCCGCTGATCCTGCAACTGGCGCGAGTAGGCGATTTCGCGCGCGATCAGCGTGTCGTTGTTGAACTTGGTCAGCCGCCGCATCAGCACCCGGCCGCTGTGCGGGAAGTAGTGCAGCTTGCGCGCGTAGTCGTCGAGCAGGTCCTGCGCCAAGAGCGCGATGCGCTCGGTGCGCAGGTAGTCGAGCACGAAGTCGGCGTTGCGCTGGCCCACCCGCAGCGAGGTCATGGCCGGGATCACGTTGCCGGCGCCGAACACCTTGGCCTCGAAGCGCTCGCGCCGGGCGCCGAGCTTCATCAGCTGGTTCACCAGCAGTTCCATCGCGTGCACGCCGTAGCGCGCCGACTGGCTCAAGAGGCCGTCGTCCTGGCTGGCCGGCAACATGAAGTGGTTCATGCCGCCGACGCCGGCGACCGGGTCGCGCAGGCAGACCGAGACGCAGGAGCCGAGCACCGTCACGATCATCACGTCGCGCGGGGTGGCGTAGTACTGCGCCGGCAAGAGCTTCACCGCCTCCATGTGGAAGCGGTGGTCGAAATAGGCGTTGGGGCGCCCCTCGCTACCCTCGTTCAGCCGGCGCGCCATCGTGCCCGCTCCCTGCCGGCCCCGCCGGCTCGTGCTGGTAGACCGTGGTGCCGACCGGCCGCAGCGGCAGGTCGAAGCCGTGCAGCGTCTCGGAATGGCCGAGGAACAGCAGCCCGCCCGGCGCCAGGAGGCCGAGCATGCGCTGCAGCACCTCGGCCTGGGTCGGGCGGTCGAAATAGATCAGCGCGTTGCGGCAGAAGATCGCGTCGAAGCGCCGCCGCATCGGCCATTGCGTCTCGCGCAGGTTGAGCTGGCGGAAGGCGATGGCGGCGGCCAGCTCGGGCCGCGCGCGCACCAGCCCCTCGCTGGCGTTGCGGCCGCGCAGGAAGTAGCGCTGCTGCAGGTGCACCGGCACGCCGTCGAGCCGGGCGCGCTCGTAGATGCCGGCGCGCGCCTGGTCCAGCGCGCGGGTGTCGACGTCGCTGGCCAGGATGCGCGCCGGGCAGCCGGCCTCGTAGGCAGTGATGGCCAGCGAATAGGCTTCCTCGCCGCTGGCGCAGGCGGCCGACCAGATCCGCGCCGGCTCGCCGCCGCGCCGCTCGAGCGCCTGCCGCAGCTGGTCGAAGTGGTGCGGCTCGCGGAAGAAACGCGTCAGGTTGGTGGTCAGCGCGTTGGTGAAGTGTTCCCACTCGGCCGGATCGCGCTCGAGCCGGCCGAGGTAGGCGGCGAAGGAATCGAGCCGCAGCGCGCGCAGCCGCCGCACCAGCCGGGCGTAGACCATGCCGCGCTTGTGCTCGGACAGCGAGATGCCGGCGTGGGCGTGGATCAGGCTGCGGATCTGCTGGAAATCGCGGTCGGACAGGTGGAACTCGCGCACCTCCGGCCACGGCGTCGCGGCAGCCGCGGCCGTGCGCAGCGGCGAGCGGCGCTCGGCGGCGCGCGGTGCGGGCAGGCCCGCCGGGCCGGAGCAAGCCGGACGATCCATACCGGTTCCTAGAATTCCGTCCAGTCCTCGTCGGCCGGCTGCGCCCGCTTGGGCAGCTCGACCGCGGCGGCGGCCTCGCGCCGGCGCTGCGTCAGCGGCGCCAGGTGGGCCGCATGCATCGCCGGCCGCGCCACCGGCGCGGCGGCCGGCGCGACCGCCAGGCCGTCGGGCAGGCGGAAGCGGCTGACCGCGTCGGCCAGCGCGCGCGACTGCTGCGCCAGCGATTCGCTGGCCGACGCCACCTCCTCGACCAGCGCGGCGTTCTGCTGGGTCACCTCGTCCATCTGGATCACCGTGGTGTTGACCTGCTGGATGCCGTTGCTCTGCTCGTAGGAGGCGTCGGACACGTCGTTCATCAGCTCGGTCACGCGGTGGATCGCCACCACCACCTCGTGGATGGTCTGGCCGGCCGATTCGACCAGCCGGTTGCCGCCCTCGACCTTGTCGACCGAGGCGCCGATCAGGCCCTTGATCTCCTTCGCCGCCGCCGCCGAGCGCTGCGCCAGCGTGCGCACCTCGCCGGCCACCACCGCGAAGCCGCGGCCCTGCTCGCCGGCGCGCGCCGCCTCGACCGCGGCGTTGAGCGCCAGGATGTTGGTCTGGAAGGCGATGGTGTCGATCACGCCGATGATGTCGACGATCTTGCGCGAGCTGTCGGTGATCGAGCCCATGGTGTGCACCACCTGCTGCATCACCTCGCCGCCGCGGCCGGCCACGCCCGAGGCGTGCTCGGCCACGGTCTTGCCCTGGCGCGCGCTGTCGGCGTTCTGCTTCACCGTCACCGTCAGCTCCTCCATCGACGAGGCGGTCTCCTCCAGCGCGGCGGCCTGCTGCTCGGTGCGGCGCGACAGGTCGTTGTTGCCCATCGCGATCTCCTGCGCACCGACGTTGATCGCCTCGGCCGCCTGCTTGATCCGTGCGATCAGCCGCGACAGGCCGTCCTGCATCTGCGCCATGTGGGCCAGCAGGCTGTCGCGGTCGTCGCGGCGCAGCGTCACCGGGTGGCTGAAATCGCCCTGGGCGATGCGGCGGGCGACCTCGGAGGCGTAGGCCGGCTCGCCGCCGAGCTGGCGCGACAGGCCGCGGATGATGGCCCAGGCGATCAGCCCGGCCAGCACGATGGCCAGCGCGCAGCCGAGCGACAGGATCAGCCGGGTGGCCTGCTCGCGCTCCTTCACGTCGGCCTGGCGTGTGCCCAGCAGCGCCTGCTCGGTGTCGGTGAAGTCGCCGACCTCCTTGCGGAAGGCGTCCATCAGTTCCTTGCCGCGGCCGGCGGCGACCATTGCCGTCACCGCCTGCTGCTTGCGCAGGTCGCGCTGGGCAGCACGGCGCAGGTCGATCAGCTGCTGCGAAAAGCCGATCAGCTCGCCCTGCAGCTGGTAGATCTTGGCCAGCCGCTGCTGCTGGACCGGGTTGTCGGCGGTCAACGTCCTGATCCGCTCGTAGTGCCGCAGCACCGATTCGCGGCCGAGCCTGAACGGCTCGAGGAAGCGTTCGTCGGCGGTCAGCAGGTAGCCGCGCGCGCCGGTCTGCACGTTGAGCATGTGCTCCAGCATGCTCTGTCCCTCGCGGATCACCTCGTAGGTGTGGTTGTTCCAGCGCACCGCGTCGGACAGCCGGATGACGTTGACGTAGGCCACCCCGGCCAGCACCAGCAACAGGGCGATGACCGCGGAAAAGCCGAGCGCCAGCTTCTGCGAGATGGTGAGTGAATTGGACATGCCTTCCTCCTATGCGTCCGGGGCGTCGCAGAGGCCCATTTCCGGGCCCAGCAGCAATTGTTCGATCTCGATCAGGATGACCATGCGCTCGTCCACCGTGGCGAGGCCGCGCACGTAGCCGATGTCGATGGCCGAGCTGAATTCGGGCAGCGTGCGGATCTGCTCGGGCGCCAGCGTGATCACGTCGGACACCGCGTCGACCACGATGCCGACCACCCGCGTGCCGACGTTGAGCACGATGACGATGGTGAACTGGTCGTAGGTCGGCTGGCCGACCTTGAACTTCAGCCGCAGGTCCAAGAGCGGCACGATCACGCCGCGCAGGTTCATCACGCCCTTCATGAAGTCGGGCGCGTTGGCGATCGGGGTCACCGCGTCGTAGCCGCGGATCTCCTGCACCTTGAGGATGTCGATGCCGTATTCCTCGTGGCCCAGCGTGAAGGAGAGGAATTCGCCGGCGGCCGGCCTCGTGCCGGGAGTGGTTTCGGTCATGGTCTTCCTATCTGCGGCGTGCGATGGATCAGCTCGGCGACGTCGAGGATCAGCGCGACGTGGCCATCGCCCATGATGGTGGCGCCGGACAGGCCGGCCACCTTGCGGTAATTGGTCTCCAGGCTCTTCACCACCACCTGGCGGTCGCCCAGGATCTCGTCGACGCGCAGCGCCGCGCGGCGCGCGCCGATCTCGACCAGCACCACGATGCCGGCGGCAGCCGGGTCCGGCGCGATGCCGAAGGCCTCGCGCAGCGCCACCACCGGGATGTATTCGCCGCGCACCAGCACCACCTCGCCGGCGCCGGCCACGGTGCGGCACTGGGTGGCGTCGGGCAGCAGGGTCTCGACGATGCTGCCCAGCGGCAGGATGTAGGTGGCGCCGCCGACCCGCACCACCATGCCGTCGACGATGGCCAGCGTGAGCGGCAGCCGGATGGTCAGCCGGGTGCCCTGGCCGGCCTGCGATTCGATCTCGATGCGGCCGCCGATCTCCTGGATGTTGCGCCGGACCACGTCCATGCCGACGCCGCGGCCCGACACGTCGGTGACCGCCTCGGCGGTGGAGAAGCCCGGCGCGAAGATCAGCTGCCAGACCTCCTGGTCGCTCATCTCGGCCGGCAGCGGCATGCCGAGCGCGCGCGCCTTGGCCAGGATGCGCTCGCGCTGCAGGCCGGCGCCGTCGTCCGACACCTCGACCGCGATGCTGCCGCCCTGCTGGTAGGCGGTCAGCAGCACCCGGCCGGCCGGCGGCTTGCCGGCGGCGATGCGCGCCTCGGGCAGCTCCACGCCGTGGTCGATGCTGTTGCGCACGATATGGGTCAGCGGATCGGCGATGTGCTCGATCACGCTGCGGTCGAGCTCGGTCGCCTCGCCGTACATGGTCAGCTCGACCTGCTTGCCCAGCCGCGCCGCCAGGTCGCGCGCCAGCCGCGGGAAACGGTTGAAGACGAAGGCGATCGGCAGCATGCGGATGCTCATCACCACGTCCTGCAGATCGCGGGTATTGCGCTGCAACAGGCCGAGCGCCCGGTGCAGCTGCTCGTGCAGCGCCGGCTCGAGCCGCGCGCCGGCCTCGTTGAGCATCGACTGGGTGATGACCAGCTCGCCGACCAGGTTGATCAGTTGGTCGACGCGCTCGACGCCGACGCGGATCGACGAGGCCTCGGCCGGTACCGGCGGCCGGGTTTCGGCGGCCACGGCGGCGGCGGCGATGGCCAGGGAGGACGCCGGCAGGTCGGCCACCGGCTCGAACGCGTCGGCGAAGAAGCCGAAGCCCTCGTCCGCCTCGCCGGCCGGCGCTGCGGGCGCGGCCGGCTCGTCGTCGAAGAAGCCGAACGGCTCGGCCTCGGCCGGGAGGGGCGCGGCCGTGGCCGTGCCGCGGCTGAGCTTGTTGAGCCGCGCGCACATCGCGTCGATGTCGATGCGGTTGCTGGCGCGATAGGCGCGCGCGTCGTCGAGCAGGGTCTTGAGCAGGTCGTTGGCCTGCAGCACGTTGTCGATGATCGGGGTGGACAGCGGCAGCCGCCCCTCGCGCACCGCGCCGAGCAGGGATTCGAGGATGTGGGTGACGCGGGCCAGGTCGCCGAAGCCGAAGGTGGCGCTGGCGCCCTTGATCGAATGGGCGGCGCGGAAGATCTGGTCGAGCTGGGCGCGCGAGGGGCCGGCCGGATCGATCGCCAGCAGCACCTGCTCGATGGCGGCGATGTGCTCGGCCGTCTCGTCGAAGTAGATGCCGTGGAACTGGGTGATGTCGATCTGCATGCGGCGGCTCGCCAACCGGGGTCAGGGCAGCACGCGCCGCACGACGTCGAGCAGCCGCTGCGGCTCGAACGGCTTGACCAGCCAGCCGGTCGCCCCGGCGGCGCGGCCGGCCGCCTTCATCTGGTCGCTCGACTCGGTGGTCAGCATCAGGATCGGCACCTTCTGGTAGGCCGGCAGCGCGCGCAGGGCGCGGATCAGCGCGAGGCCGTCCATGCCCGGCATGTTCTGGTCGGTCAGCACCAGGTCGCACGGCCTGGCCAGCGCCTGCGCCAGGCCCTCCTCGCCGTCGGCGGCGGACACCACCGCGTAGCCGGCGCTTTCCAGCGTGTAGTTCACCATCTGCCGGATCGACGGCGAGTCGTCTACCGAGAGGATCGTCTTCATGGGTTCTCCTGGTCGCCGCGCCATGCGGGCGCATGGCCGCGGGTCCGCCCTGCGCATTCATCAGCAGGTATAGCCGACGAAATCACGGAGGCCTTGATGTGCATAGGTAAATCGACGAGCGCGCCGGCCGGGGCCGCGCCTCGGCGCATGACCGCCCGGCGCGGCGGCGCCGGGGGTCGATGGAATGCGTGCGGCCTCGGCTTCACGGCGGGCGCTCAGAATAGCTCTATGTCGCCGCCGGCCAGGTCCGACTGGGCGACGGTGCGGCGCTCGAGCGCCTCGAAACGGGCCTCGACCGCCCGCCACTGCGCCTCGGCGTCCGGGCCGGGCAGCCGCAGCAGCTCGGCCAGCGCGGCAAAGCCGTCGATCCGCTCGGCCAGCCGCGCCAGCAACTGCGCGCTCAGATCCTGGAACTGCAGCGCCTGCACCGCCTGCTCCGTCTCGCGCCGCACCTGGGCGGCGACCTCGGCCAGCGGCCCGGCCAGCGCCTGCGCGCCGCCGCCGATGGCGTGCTGCACCAGCGCGCCCTGCGAGGCGATCAGCGCGTCGAGCCGGCCGAAGGCGAGGCCCAGCCGGCCGATCGCATCGTCGAGCAGCGCCGCCACCTGGTCGATCTCGGCACGCGACTGGCCGGCCTGCAGCAGCAGCAGCGCCGCCATCCGCTCGTTCGCCGCGGGAGCGCCCGCCGCGGGAACGCCCGCCGCAGGATCGCCCGCCGCGGGATCGCCGGCGTCAGTCATGGCAGGCGCACAGCAGGGAGGCTTCGAGGAAGCCGCGCAGCCAGTCGAACGACAGCGGCTTGCGCATTACCGGCACGTCGGCCGGCAGGGTGCCGAGCCGGCGCATCGCGGCGGCGTCGAGGCCGGTCACCACCAGGATCCTCAGCGCGGCATGGTCGGCGCTGGCGCGCAGGCTGCGGATCATCTGCACGCCGTCGACCGCCGGCATGTCGAGATCGGTCAGCAGCACGTCGGGCCGCCATTGGCCCAGCATCAGCAGCGCATCGACGCCGTTGCCGGCGGTGCGCACCTCGAGCGCCAGGCCCCAGCTGGCAATGGTCAATACATACAGTTCGAGCAGGTCCGGATCGTCCTCGACGATCAAGAGGCGCAGGCCGTCGCGCGGCGGCGCGGCGGACTGGCCCAGGAAGGGCTGCAGCGAGGCGGTGTAGACCCGGCGATGACCGCCGGCGGTGCGCCAGCCCTGCAGCTTGCCCTGGCCGAGCCACAGCTGGACGGTGCGCACCGACACGCCGAGCAGGCGCGCCGCCTCGCTGCTCGACACGGTCGGCTCGGGCGGCGCGATGGCGCTGGCAGCGGGACTGCCGGAACGGGGCCGGGTTTTTTCCATATTTCGCATTTTATTCGTGTTTTTCGCGTATTCAAGTTATTCGCATTTCCATCTAATATATATCCGGCCAACCCCCTCCGATTCAGCGCCGCCCACCACCCGTGCCACGGGCCGGGCGGCGCGGCAGGCACTCCCATGAGCGAAGACACCCGTAGCGAATTCACCCGCAGGCTCGAAGCCCTGCGCCTGCAATTCCAGGCCGCGCTGCCGGCCCGGCTGGGCGAGATCCGGCAACTGGTCGACGCGGCCGGCCGCGAGCCGGACGCGCTGCAGCGGCTGCGCCAGACCGCCCATACCCTGGCCGGCACCGCGGCCTCCTACGGCCATGCCGAGATCGGCGAAGCGCTGGCCATGATCGAGCGCGAGGCGGCCCGGCTGGCCGCGGCGCCGGCCGCCGAGCGCGACGGCCAGCGCCTGGTCCGGCTCGGCGCCCTGCTGGCCGCCGGCTCGCCGGGTGCGCCGGTGCTGGCCGCCACCCGGCCGACGCCGGCCGAGGCGGCGCCGGCCGGGCAATCGGTGCTGATCGTCGAGGACGACCGGCCGTTCGCCGCCGAACTGGCGCTGCAGCTCGAATACTTCGGCTACCGCGTCATCGTGCACCACGAGCCGGCGGGGCTGGAGGCGCTGCTGCGCGACGGCGGCTTCGACGTGGCGGTGATGGACATGGTGCTCGGCGCCGACTGCGCCACCTCGGCCGCGGTGGTGTCGAAGATGGCCGACCGCGGCGCGCTGCCGCCGATCGTCTTCATGTCGTCCTACGGCGATTTCCCGACCCGGCTGGAGGCGGTACGCGCCGGCGGCCAGAGCTTCCTGCCCAAGCCGCTCGACGTGCCGGCGCTGGTCGACCGCATCGAGGTGCTGACCGGCCGCAGCGCCAGCGAGGCGCTGCGGGTGATGATCGTCGACGACTCGGCGGCGATGTCCGAGCTGCACGCGACCTGGCTGCAGACCGCCGGCATGGTCACCCGGGTGATCAACGACCCGTTCGCGGTCGCGGCCTCGCTGCAGGAATTCTTCCCCGACCTGATCCTGCTCGACATCGACATGCCCGACTGCGACGGCATGGAGCTGGCCGCGGTGATCCGCCAGCAGGCCGAGTACATCAGCCTGCCGCTGATCTTCTGCTCGACCGAGGCGCGCATCGCCGACTTCCTGCCCAGCATCCTCGCCTCGGGCGACGACTACCTGGCCAAGCCGCTCGACAGCGCGCTGCTGACCGCCAAGGTGGCCGGCCGCGCCAGTCGCCACCGCACGCTGCGCAGCCTGATGACGCGCGACAGCCTGACCCATTGCCTCAACCACACCCGCATCAAGGAATCGGTGGCGCTCGAGATCGAGCGCGCGCGGCGCGAGCGCAGCAGCTTCGCGGTCGCGATGATCGACATCGACCACTTCAAGGCGATCAACGATACCCACGGCCATCCGGTCGGTGACCGCGTGATCAAGAACCTGGCCCACCTGCTGCGCCAGCGGCTGCGCAAGTACGACCTGGTCGGCCGCTACGGCGGCGAGGAATTCCTGGTGGTGCTGCCCGGCACCACGGCCGAGACCGCGGCGGTGCTGATGGAACGCATGCGCGAATCGTTCGAGAAGCTCAACCACGGCCAGGGCGGCGCCGAGCTGCACGCGACCTTCAGCTGCGGCATCGCGGGCTTCCCGGCCGCCGACCACGCCGAGGCGCTGATCGAGCGCGCCGACGTGCGCGTGTACGAGGCCAAGCGGGCCGGGCGCAACCGGGTGGTGGCTCACGGGTGATCGCCTGCCGTTGAATTGGCTTGGGCGGTAGATCGACCGACAGTTCAGGCACCCGGCGAAGCCGGGCGCTCGCGGGCGGTGAATGCTCGGCGGGCGCCGGCGATCCTTGATCCACCCCGACTCCCCCCGCCCTCGCCGCCGCGAGGGAGCCTCGCTTCGCTCGTTCGCTCTCCGTCGCAATGTCCGCATCCAACCCTGCGTAAGGGAAGAGCGCGGTATCGCGGACGTCCGAACAGCCCGCCCGATCCTTTATTCACCCCGACTCCCCCGCCCTCGCCGCCGCGAGGGAGCCTCGCTTCGCTCGTTCGCTCTCCGTCGCAATATCCGCATCCAACCCTGCGTAAGGGAAGAGCCCGGTGTCGCGGACGTCCGAACAGCCCGCCCGATCCTTTATTCACCCCGACTCCCCCGCCCTCGCCGCCGCGAGGGGCCTCGCTTCGCTCGTTCGCTCTCCGTCGTCAATGTCCGCATCCAGCCCTCGCGGACGTCCGAACACGGCCCATCGAATGCGTAGGAGCGGCTTCAGCCGCGAATCGTCGATGTTCCACCATCGCCATTCGCGGCTGAAGCCGCTCCTACGGAACCGTGCCGCCCAACGCGGACCGGGCGGGGGTCGGTCCTACCTCAGTCGCCGTTCTGCGTCTTCTTGAGCAGCGCGCCCATCAAACCCTTGGGCTTGGCGTCTTCCTGCTTGCCGGTCGAGGCCTTGCCGAAGCGGTCGGGCGTGCGCTCGCCGGCCAGCTTGCCGGCGATCTTCAGGCCCCTGAGCTTTTCCAGGTCGGTGCGTTTCATCGCGCGCTCCTCAGTGGTGGCGGCCGGTCGGGCGGCGCGCGCCCTGGCCACGGCTGTTATGGTTGCCGGCCTGCGCGGCCGGCTGGCGGGCCTGCTGCTTCTGCTTGTCCTGGCCGGCCGGCTGGCGCGGCTGACCGCCGGCCTTGGGCTCGCCCTGACGGCCTTGGCCCTGGCGACCGCCGCCGCTGCCCGGACGACCCTGGCCCTGGCCCTGGCGGCCCTGCGAGCGCTGCTGGATCGGCTCGGGCTTGATGCTCGGATCGGGCTCGAAGCCGGGCACGATCTCGCGCGGCAGTTCGCGCTTGATCACCTTCTCGATGTCGGCCAGCAGCTTCTTCTCGTCGACGCAGACCAGCGACACCGCCTCGCCCTCGGCGCCGGCGCGGCCGGTGCGGCCGATGCGGTGGACGTAATCCTCCGGCACGTTGGGCAGCTCGTAGTTCACCACGTGCGGCAGCTGGTCGATGTCGATGCCGCGGGCGGCGATGTCGGTCGCCACCAGCACCTGCAGCGTACCGTCCTTGAACTCGGCCAGCGCCCGCGTGCGCGCGCCCTGGCTCTTGTTGCCGTGGATCGCCAGCGCGCTGATGCCGTCCTTGTCGAGCTGCTCGGCCAGCCGGTTGGCGCCGTGCTTGGTGCGGGTGAACACCAGCACCTGGAACCAGTTGTTTTCCTTGATCAGGTGGGCCAGCAGCTGGCGCTTGCGCTCGCGGTCGACCGGGTAGACCTTCTGCGCGATGGTGTCGGCCGTGGCGTTGCGGCGCGCCACTTCGATCAGCAGCGGATCGTGCAGCAGGCCTTCGGCCAGCGCCTTGATGTCGTCCGAGAAGGTGGCCGAGAACAGCAGGTTCTGCCGCTGCTTGGGCAGCAGGGCGAGGATCTTCTTGATGTCGCGGATGAAGCCCATGTCGAGCATGCGGTCGGCCTCGTCCAGCACCAGGATCTCGACGCGCGACAGGTCGAGCGTGCCCTGCTGGACGTGGTCGAGCAGCCGGCCCGGCGTCGCCACCAGGATGTCGACGCGGCTCTTGAGGCGCTTGATCTGCGGATTGATGCTGACGCCGCCGAACATGGTCATCGACTCGAGCTTGAGGTACTTGCCGTAGTTCTGCACCGATTCCTCGACCTGGGCGGCGAGCTCGCGGGTCGGCGTCAGGATCAGCGCGCGCACCGGCGGGCGGCCGGCGGACGGGCCCTTGACGGCCTTGTCGGACAGGCGGTGCAGGATCGGCAGCGTGAAGCCGGCGGTCTTGCCGGTGCCGGTCTGGGCGCCGGCCATCAGGTCGCGGCCGGTCAGCACGGCCGGGATGGCCTGCAGCTGGATCGGGGTGGGCTGGTCGTAGCCGAGTTCGGCCACGGCACGGAGGATCTCGTCGGCGAGACCCAGGGAAGCGAAGGACATGCAAAGCTCCGAAGCACATCGGCCGGCGCTCGCGCGCCCGTCTTCGGCAGATGAATGAGGTGAACATGGAACGCGGCGCGAAGACTGGAGCGCGCCCGCGGCCGGCATTGTAGCAGCAAGTTGCGCTGCAGCATTTTGCTGTCTTGCAACAAATCCGTATAATCGGCGCGTTGCGCTTGACAAAGGCGCAGCGAAAGCGCGGCGCCACTGGGGCGCCGTGGGCCGGAGCAGGCGAGGAAGTACATTGGCTATGTGCCTGCGGCCGGTGGTTGTCGTTGAAATGAGGCAAGGGTTGCAACCGCCCGCGTACAGCTAAACGTCGCCGCCACGAGCGGTGGACGTGATGCCGAAAGTGAAAGGAGCGTTCAAATGGGTTGGCTCGTCTACCTGTTCCGACGTTGAGTCGTTCTCCGGCGCCAGCAGCATTGGCCCGACCGGAGCTGCCCCGCCCGCGGGGCTCGACGAAAAGCCGCGACGGCATCGGCCGCGCGGCTTTTTTCATGCCTGCGCCTGCGGCCGATGGCTAAGGCCCTCATCCATAAGGCAGTTTTGCGGAAAATATTAGCCACCTGGCCTTGCGGGGGGTCTTGATTTCGGCCAGAATCCGCCCCTCGTTTTTTAGCGTCGCGACACCTCGTCCGGCGCGGGTATTGGGGCGTCGCGAGGCGGCCCCGGTGCTTGCCCAAAGGGCCATGAGGCTAGGGGGCGGGGAGCCTTTCCCGTTCCGGACCGACACCGCGCCGGCCCGACTCGTAATCCATCAAGGCAAGACGTTCTTAGACCTTCGGGTGTTGGGGCGCCGGTCCGGGCTGGATTGCGCCTCACCCTGACTACTTGGGGGTGTGGGATATGTCCAACCTGGAATCCAACCATCTGCTCCGCGCCGCGCAGTCGCAACTGCCGGTATCCGTCTATTTCGACGAAGATTTCTACAAGCTCGAGCAGGAACATCTGTTCGCCCGCGGCCCGCGCTACGTCGGCCACGAACTGATGGTGCCCGAGCTGGGCGACTATCAGGTGCTCGACATGTACGACCGCGCCCGCATGCTCAAGCGCACCGAGGGCGGCGTGCAGCTCTTGTCCAACATCTGCCGCCACCGCCAGGCGCTGATGCTCGACGGCCGCGGCAACGGCACCCACATCGTCTGCCCGCTGCACCGCTGGACCTACGACAACCGGGGCACGCTGATCGGCGCGCCGCACTTCCCCGACAAGCCCTGCCTCAACCTGCCCAACACCGGTCTGCAGAACTGGAACGGCATGCTGTTCGAGCTCGGCACCGGCGGCCGCGACGTCGAGGCCGATCTCAAGGACCTGGGCGTACGCAAGGACCTCGACTTCAGCAACTACATGCTGCACAACGTCACGGTCGACACCTACGCCGGCAACTGGAAGACCTTCATCGAGGTCTACCTCGAGGACTACCACGTCGACCCGTTCCACCCCGGGCTCGGCCGCTTCGTCACCTGCGACGACCTGAAGTGGGAGTTCGCCGACTGGTACTCGGTGCAGACCGTCGGCCTCAACAACGCGCTGGCGCGGCCCGGCTCCAAGAGCTACGGCGAGTGGCACAAGCAGGTGCTCGACTTCTACCGCGGCGAGCTGCCGCCCTACGGCGCGATCTGGCTGACCTACTACCCGAACGTGATGGTCGAGTGGTATCCGCACACGCTGGTGGTGTCGACGCTGCTGCCGCGCGGCCCGCGCGAGTACGTCAACATCTGCGAGTTCTACTACCCCGAGGAGATCGCGCTGTTCGAGCCCGACTTCATGGCGGCCGAGCAGAAGGCCTACCAGGAGACCGCGGTCGAGGACATGGAGATCATCCGCCGCATGGAAGAAGGCCGCGAACGGCTGCACCGCGAGGGCCGCGACGAATGGGGCCCGTACCAGAGCCCGATGGAGGACGGCATGCTGCACTTCCATGAGTTCATGCGGCGGGAGATGGCGGATCACATTCCCGCCATGCGCGGCTGACGCCCCGCATGGCGGGAATGTGAAGTGAAATGTGAAACGTAAAATGTGAAACGTGGCTCGCCGCTTGAGCGGCGAGGTGCAGCACGGCGATGCCGCGCACGTTTCACCAATGCCGCGCAGCGGCGAGTCACCTTTCACGTTTCACGGCGCAGCCCTTACACTGGCCGGCCGAACTCCAGCCAGCGCCCGACCCATGTACGGCATCACCGACTTCCCCGCCTTCCTGCTCGCCTCCACCCTGCTGATCCTGTCGCCCGGCCCCGGCACGCTGGCCATCCTCGGCTCGGCCACCGGCTCGCGCCGCGCAGGCTTCGCCGCGCTGGCCGGCACCAGCACCGGCGATGCGCTCCTGATGGCCGCCGCCGCGGTCGGCGCCGCCGCGCTGCTGGCCGCCAACCCGGCCGCCTTCAACCTGCTGCGCTACGGCGGCGGCGCCTACCTGGTCTGGCTCGGCATCAAGAGCCTGCTGTCGAAGGAACAGGGCCTCGCCATCACCGCGCCGGCCGAGGGCGACGCCTTCCGCCGCAGCCTGCTGGTCACCCTGCTCAATCCCAAGGCCATCGTGTTCTTCATGGCCTTCTTCCCGCAGTTCGTGCTGCCGGGCGCCAGCCCGAGCGCCTTCGTGATCCTCGGCCTGGTGTTCATCACGCTGAACTGCCTCTACCAGGCGCTGCTGATCTCGGGCGCCAGCTTCGTGATCCGCCACCTCGACGAGGCGCCGCACTACGCGCTGTGGATCAACCGCCTGCTCGGCGCGGTGTTCATCCTGTTCGGCCTGAAGCTGGCGATCGGTTGAACGGTCCGCGGCAACGTAGGTCGGGCTTTATGCCCGACAGCGCCGCCGATCGAAGACCGCCGTCGGGCATAAAGCCCGACCTACAGGGCCGCCGTGGCGCCGTGCCGCCGGCCCGGCAGACAGTTTGGCCGCCGGCCGTGCCGGCCGTCCCTGTCGCCCGCCGGCCACAGGCACGATAAACAGTCGCAACACTCACCCGATACCCAAAAACCCCGAAACCCGCCCAAGACCACCGCCATGAACGACGAATTCGAATACCACCTCGAAACCCTGGCGGTCCGCGCCGGCCAGGAACGCAGCCAGTACGGCGAGCACTCCGAAGCGCTCTACCTGAGCTCCAGCTTCGTCGCCGACAACGCCGCCCAGGCGGCCGCGCGCTTCACCGGCGCCGAGCCCGGCTTCATCTACTCGCGCTTCACCAATCCGACCGTCACGCTGTTCCAGGACCGCCTGGCCGCGCTCGAAGGCGGCGAGACCGCGGTCGCCACCGCCAGCGGCATGTCGGCCATCCTGGCGCTGTGCATGGGCCACCTCAAGGCCGGCGACCATATCGTGGCCTCGGCCGGCCTGTTCGGCGCCACCATCCAGCTGTTCTCGACCTGGCTGGCCAAGTTCGGCGTCGCCGTCAGCTACGTGCCGGCCACCGATCCGGCGGCCTGGGACGCGGCGGTGCGGCCCGAAACGAAACTGTTCTATCTCGAGACGCCGTCCAACCCGCTGACCGAGATCGCCGACATCGCCGCCATCGCCGAGGTCGCCCATCGCCGCGGCGCGATCCTGGCGGTCGACAACTGCTTCTGCTCGCCGGCGCTGCAGCGGCCGCTGGCGCTCGGCGCCGACCTGGTGATCCACTCGGCCACCAAGTACATCGACGGCCAGGGCCGCGTGCTCGGCGGCGCGGTGGTCGGCAGCAAGGCCTTGATCGAGCCGGTCTACCTGTTCCTGCGCACCGCCGGACCGACGCTGTCGGCCTTCAACGCCTGGGTGCTGGTCAAGGGCCTGGAGACGCTGGGCCTGCGCATGAAGGCGCACTGCGACAACGCGCTGGCGCTGGCGCGCTGGCTCGAGGCGCAGCCGGCGGTCGAGCGCGTCTACTATCCCGGCCTCGAATCGCATCCGCAGTACGCGCTGGCGCAGCGCCAGCAGTCGGGCGGCGGCGGCATCGTCTCGTTCGAGCTGGCGGGCGGCCAGGACGCGGCCTGGAAGCTGATCGACCGCGTGCAGTTGATGAGCCGCACCGCCAATCTCGGCGACGCCAAGACCACCATCACCCATCCCTACACCACCACCCACGGCCGCATCAGCCCGGAGGCCAAGGCCGCCGCCGGCATCCGCCAGGGCCTGGTGCGGATCTCGGTCGGGCTCGAGCACGTCGAGGACCTGCAGCGCGACCTGCTGCGCGGACTGTAGGACGGTCGGGCCGCGTCCGGTCGGGCCGCGCTCGACCGGGCAGGTTCCGGCCGATTCGCGCCCGAGCGCGCCATCGGCCGGCCGAATCGTTTCGATGGCGGATTCGAAGCGATTCGGCCGGCCGATATTCCATGGTCAATTACCGCCCTGCCCTATTTGGCCGCCCGCTTCATTTACACCAGGCTTCCGACAGAATTACACGGCAATTACATTCGGTGCATCGAAACAAAAAACGCGGCCGCATCGCGGCCGCGAATTGCCTTGCTTCTAAGGAGCAACGGATTGCAGCAAGACGTAGTGCATCGCCCTAGGCCGGCCAGGGAGGTACCGGCTTCGGACAGCCGCACTATCGGCCTTTTGCCACCGAGGGTAAATCTGTCAGGACTATCAGCTTGCCAGGCCGAATCATGATTCGCGCCTATATCGCCCGATTAAATACCGGCCAATCGCACCATTAATCGATCCGTCAATTGACTGGGCGCATGAAAATCCCGACCCGGCTCCGCCATTCCGATTCGAGCACCCAATCTTCGGCCAGGATCGAGGCCAATTAACTAATCCACGCAATTCACCGCAAACCGTGAACCGCAGGCCCGGATCCCGGCCGGACCGCGCCGCCGCCGCTCGATGGCCAATCAAGCCGCCACGGCCTCGCGCGACCCGATCAGCGCCAGGAAGGCCTGCTCGCCGCGCGGCGTGAAGACGACCACGCGCGAATCGGGCGCGCGTGCCGCCCAGCCGAGCGCGAAGATCCGCTGCAGGAAGGCCGCGCCGAGCGCGCCGGCCAGGTGATGGCGCCGCTCGCCCCAGTCCAGGCAAGGCCGGCAACAGGCGCGCCGGCCGCTCGCGAGCGCCGCGACGTCGATGCCGAAGGCCGCGAACCAGGCCTGGCCGGCCTCGGTCGGCGCCGCGCCGCCGTCCCCGGTCCGCAGCAGCCCCTGCCGCACCATCGCATCGAAGGCCGCCACGCCAAGCGCGCCGGCCAGGTGGTCGTAGCAGACCCGGGCGCGGCGCAAGGCCGGCTCGCGCGGGCTCGAACGCAGCCGCACCGCGCCGGTGCGGAAGGCCACGCCCATCAGCGATTCGAGCAGCTGCGCCACGTCCGGCCCGGCCAGGCGGAAGTAGCGGTGGCGGCCCTGGCTCTCGACCGCGACCAGGCCGGCGTCGAGCAGCTTGGCCAGGTGCGCGCTCGCGGTCTGCTTGGTCACGCCGGCGACCGCGGCCAGCTCGGTGGCGGTCAGCGCGCGGTCGGCCATCAGCGCGGTCAGCACTTCGGCGCGGGCCGGTTCGCCGATCAGCGCGGCGATGCGGGCGATGTTGGGACCGTCTCTCATGGTTCGATCCTAAGCGAACCATCTCGCCGCCGCCAGGCGCTATCGTGCGGCCATGTCCACCGCGGAGCCCCGCCATGACCGTCACCTGCTTCATCCGCTACCAGATCGACCCGTTCCAGCACGACGCCTTCCGCCGCTACGCCGAGCAATGGGGCCGCATCATCCCGCGCTGCGGCGGCCACCTGGTCGGCTACTTCCTGCCGCACGAAGGCAGCAACGACATCGCCTGGGGCCTGATCGCCTTCGACTCGCTGGCCGCCTACGAGGCCTATCGCGCCCGCCTCAAGGCCGATCCCGAGGGCCGCGCCAACTTCGCCTTCGCGCAGGAACGGCGCTTCATCCTGCGCGAGGAGCGCAGCTTCGTCACGGCGGTCGACGGCACCTTCGGCGTACCGGCCCTGGCGGTGGAGGCGGCGCGATGATCGCCGTGATCTTCGAAGTGCTGCCGCAGGAAGGCCGGCAGCAGGCCTACCTCGACCTGGCCGCCGCGCTGCGCCCCGAGCTGGAGCGGATCGACGGCTTCGTCTCGATCGAACGCTTCGCCAGCCTGAGCCAGCCGGGCAAGCTGCTGTCGCTGTCGTTCTGGCGCGACGAGGCGGCGGTCGCGCAGTGGCGCCGGCTGGAAGCCCACCGCACCGCCCAGGATGCCGGCCGGCAGCACCTGTTCGCCGACTACCGGCTGCGGGTGGCGGCGGTGCTGCGCAACTACGGCATGGCGGCGCGCGAGCAGGCGCCGGAAGACTCGCGGAGCCGGCACGGCTGACGCCAGCTCGGCGGCGACTTGATAGGACAGCAGGCGGGTGATGGCAAAGCCGCATCGGGCCGCCTCGATGCCGGCCGCGGCCTCGTCGGCCTCGTCGACTTCGGCCAGGGTGCAGCGCGCAGCGTCGAGATAGCGCCGGCCCGCCTCGGTCAGCCGCACGTGGCGGGTGGTGCGGTCCCGCAGCTTCACGCCCAGCCGCGCCTCGAGCGCCGCGACGGCGCGCGTCACCGCCGGCGCCGACAGGCCGAGCCGTCGGGCGCCGGCCGCGAAGCCTGCTTCCTCGCCCATGGCCGGAACGATCGCGCCGCTCGCTTCCAGCGATCGGTCACACCGGGTGATCGCGCTGACCCGACAGGCCGCTGTCGGCCAGTTCACCCAGTCCGGCCGGCCGGTCGCATCTTGCGGCGCCCGCCCATCCCGATCCCCGTGATCCATCGTCTGCGCCACATCCGCGCAGCCCTTCACCCTGGCCCGGAGTTTGCTGATGCCTGCTCGATCCCGCACCGCAAGCCGGTGCGGACGCCCCCCGAACCGCACGGGCCAGGCCCGACCAGGAGAACAAGATGGAATACCCCGTCCGCAACTTCGCCGTCGCACCGGCAGGTCACCGCTCCGGTGCCGCCCTCGCGCTCGTGCTCGCCTTCGACGACGGCGAGCACCTCGCGCTGTGGAGCGAGAACCAGCTCGGTTTCCTGCGCCGGGTGCTCAGCGGCTACGAACACTATCTGCACGCCAACGGCATCCTCGAGCCGATCGAGGCCATCGTCCGCGCCCTGGCGAACGAGATGCCGCTCGAACGCGAGTTCGAGCTGCCGCCGATCGAGGTGGAGGACATCTGCAGCGTGGTCGCCCGCGATCACCACCTGCACCTGGTGGTGCAGTACCGCAACAGCCGGCGCCAGGACCACCTGGTGCTGAGCCCCGAACTCGGCGCCTACCTGCTGACGTGCATCGAGGCCGAGGAGGCCGACGCGCCTGCGGTGCTGCGGCGCGGCTCGACGCTGGCGCTGCTGGCCGGGCTGTCGACGGCCGAATATCCGGGCAAGTCGGCCACGCGCAGCCGACGCGTCATGCGGCTGGCCTAGCCGGTCGGCTCGTACCGGCCGCGCGCAGCGGCCGAAGATCTGGCAGGTCGGGCTGCATGCCCGGCAGCGCCCCCGCTGGAGCGGCGCTACCGGGCATGAAGCCCGGCCGGTGTTACGAAACCAGCCTTCGTACCCGACTGGCGCAATGCCCGGACCCAGGCGCAGGAGCGGCTTCAGCCGCCAATGGCATTCGTGCACACCGCGCCATTCGCGGCTGAAGCCGCGCCTACGGGTGCATCCACCTTGTCGACCGCCGCTCGAGCCGCCTCAGCGCCGCCCCGCCCCCTCCACCTCCAGCGCATCGATGTCGCCGCCCGAATAGACGTCGAGCCGGATCGCCGCCTTGACCGCCTGGACCGCGTCGGCGCCCACCACCAGCGCGCCCATGGCGAAATTGCGGCCCGAGCCGATCGCCCGGAAGGTCTCGTACACCGCCAGCAGCACCAGCTTGTCTTCCATCGTGTAGGCGCGGCCGTCAGGGCAGACCAGCAGCGCGGCGAAGCTCGACGACACGTGCGGCCTCGCATCGCGGCCGCCGGCGTTGAGCCACTCGTAGACCGACACGCCATCCTGGATCTCGCCGGTGAAGCCGTAGATGCGGCCGTCCGCCAGCCGGTACAGCTTCTTGGTGTAGGAGCGCAGGCCGGTGTTGTTGGCCTGGGTGTCGGCCGCGACGGTCTTGCCGTCCCATGCGATGGTGGTCATGTCGTTCTCCTTGGTTTTGGGACCCTGACCCGCGCAATTTGCATGCCCTGCCGCGAGCGGAGCGGCCACAGCCGCGACGGCCGCCGCGCCGGGCGCTCCACCGGGCGCCCCGTATAAAGTTTTCAAGCCCGGCTTGAACAATTTTCCGATCGGGCCGGCGAGCTCGAGCACGGCGCCGCGCCGATCGCAAAACGGCGCGAATCGTCGTCCGTGCTGGGCTTCGCGCTCGCTCCGCCGCATCGCGCCGCCGGCTGGGCATGCCGGTTGCGACGCCAGGCTTGCTGAAGGCCGATCCGTCCGCCCCTTCGATCCGGCCCCCCGCCTTCAGCCGCCGGCTCCCGGGACAGGACGTTCACCGAAAGGAACGACACCATGGCTTCCAACCAAGGCAAGGACAGCAGCAAGCGTGAGAACGCCGCGATGGAGCAGGACAAGGCCAAGGCCGCCAAGGGCGGACAAGCGCAGGAGAAGAGCACCGCGAGCCAGGACGCGTCGCGCAAGAGCAGCGAGCGCAGCCATGCGGCCGCCGGCGCCGGCAGCCGGCGCGATTCCAGCGAGCGCTCGACCGCCGGCCGTGGCGAAGAGCGCAGCGAAAGCAGCCGCGGCGGTGCCGGCGATCCGCACGGTTCGCTCGGCCGCAAGAGCGCCAAGGACAACGAGGACAAGGGCCACTGAGCGGGTATCCGCACGCCTCGGCCCCGCCTTCGGGCGGGGTTTCGGGCAAGGACAAGGAGAACGACATGAAAACGCGCTTCGGACTCTTCATCTCGGCCTTCACCCTGCTGCTGGGCACGCCGGCGGGGGCGCTCGACGAAGCAGCCTCCACCCCTTTGCGACCCGGTCCCAACGACCGCGCCGCCGCGCTCTATCGCATCGCGCTCGACCGGGTCGCGCTAGACCGGGCCGCTCCCGAACGGATCGCCGCGGCCGAGCCCGCCGCGCCCATCGCGCCCGCCACGCCGGCCGCCGCCATCGCCGCCACCGACCAGGCCTTCGTCGACGCCGCCGTCGTGGCCGGCAGTACCGAGATCGCCGCTGCGCAGCTGGCGCTGCAGCTGGCGACCGACCCGGACGTGAAGGATTTCGCCCGCACCATGATCGCCGACCACGGCAAGCTGGCCGGCGAGCTGGCGCGCACCGCCGCCGCCCAGGGCGTGACCCCGGCGCCCGGCGGCACCGATGCCGCGGTGATGGCCAAGCTCAAGGCGCTCAAGGGCCGAGACTTCGACCGCAGCTATGCCGAGGTGGTGCTCAGGAGCCACGAGGAAGCGGTCGAACTGTTCGGCCGCCAGTCGCAGTCCGGCAGCAACGCCAGCCTGCGCGCGCTGGCCGACTATGCGTTGCCGACGCTCAGGCACCACCTGGTCATGGCCAGGAAGCTGGTCACCGACGGCCAGACCGCGCGCTGACCCGCCCTCCCCCGCCGCGCCGCCCGTCCCCTCCTCCGCCGCGCCGCATCGGCACCGCCTTTGCAGGAGCGGCTTCAGCCGCGCATGGACCCGGCGGCTGAAGCCGCTCCTACGGCGCGTTGCGTCCGCATGCCGCTCTGGAAAGAAACCGCTTTCCGCACGAAGCCGCAGCTGCAAAGCAGGCGCTTCGCGCTCCTGGCCGCATCGGTCTCCACGCCCCGCCCGAACTTGAAAATCTTACCCGCCGGCCTTGTCAATCTGACACCGGCAGCCCATCCGGCAGCGCGCTCAGCCGTATTCCGCCCCACCGCCCGCGATCCGCCAGCGGCGGGCCTCGGCGGTACTTTTCACGGCCGCGGCCGGCACGCGGGAACGGCCCTTGCTGCAGCTGCACACGCCGCCCGGCTCCCCAACGCCGACGGCGCAGCGAACGATCCTCTGTCAAAACCGGAAGGAAATCACGATGAACCAACGCGATCATTACCAAGGCCAGAACCCGCAGTACCAAGCCGACCAGGGCTACCAGGGACAGGGCCAACAAGGGCAGGGCAACACCTACCCGCAGCGGGGAGAACACTATTTCGAGTCGCAGCGCGGCGGTGCCGGCCAAGGCGGCTACCCGGGCAATCAGGGTAATCAAGGCAACTACCAGGGCGGCCGCGACTACGAGCAGTACGGCCAGAACCAGGACAACCAGCGCTACGGCCAATCCCATGGTCAGCCTTCCTACGGCCAGCCGTCGCACCAGCAGCCGTATGGCCAACCCGGCCAGCAGTACGGCCAGTCGGGCCAGCCCGACTACGGCAACTACGGCTCGGGCCAGGAATCGCGCAACTGGGCCTCGCAGGGCCAGTCGTCCTACCCCGGCCACTACGGCAGCGGCGAGCAGTACGGCCCGCAGGCCGGCCCGCGCCACTACGGCGGCAGCCAGAGCTGGGGCGGCGACTACGGCCGCGGTGACCAGGGCCGCGGCGATTACGGCCGCAGCTTCGGCGGCCAGGGCTCCGGCTATCGCGGCGACGAATACCGCGGCGGCTACCAAGGCGGCGGCTACCGGGAACAGGACGGCTTCGGCCAGCAGCAGGGCAACTACGGCCGCACCGAAGGCCGCCAGCAGCAGTACGACCCCGACTACGCCCAATGGCGCAGCGAGCAGGTGCGCAAGCTCGACGAGGACTACGACAGCTGGCGCAACGAACGCTACGGCAAGTTCGCCACCGAGTTCGACCAATGGCGCCAGCAGCGCGCCGGCGCGTCGCACGCGGGCGGCTCGTCGTCCGGCGACAAGAACGAGAACCGCAGCGGCACCACCAGCGGCGCCGGCAGCAGCGGCAGCTTCGGCTCCAGCGCGCAGGACAACGAGACGTCCAAGCAGAGCAAGGACTCGACCAATATCGGCAAGACCAGGTAAGCGGGCCTAGTCCCTTCCGGGCCGTGGCCAGGCGGCCCGGCCGCGGGCGCTGAACCGCCCGCGGTCCCCCGCCTGCCCACCGCCCAACCCATCCGCGCCCTGCGCACCCCGATCGGGGATCGCCGCAGGGCGCGTTCTTGTCCAGACCGCCATACGGCGGCATCGTCGTCAGGAGATTCGCATGGCCACCCCATCCAGCCCGCCGCCCGTCCCCGCGCCGCACAACGCCAAGACCGAATCGCTGCTGCCCGACCACTGCGGCGAAGGCGAGGCGCTGACCACCGACCAGGGCGTCCGCATCAGCGACAACCAGAACTCGCTGCGGGCCGGCGCGCGCGGCCCGACGCTGCTGGAAGACTTCATCCTGCGCGAGAAGATCACCCACTTCGACCACGAGCGCATCCCCGAACGGGTGGTGCATGCGCGCGGCGAAGGCGCGCACGGCCACTTCCAGGTCTACGCGCCGCAGAGCGAGCTGAGCTGCGCCGCCTTCCTGCAGGATCCGGCCGAGCGCACGCCGGTGTTCGTGCGCTTCTCCACCGTGGCCGGCTCGCGCGGCTCGGCCGACACGGTGCGGGACGTGCGCGGCTTCGCGGTCAAGTTCTATACCCGCGAGGGCGTGTTCGACCTGGTCGGCAACAACATCCCGGTGTTCTTCATCCAGGACGCGATCAAGTTCCCCGACCTGATCCACGCCGTGAAGCCCGAGCCCCACCACGAGATGCCGCAGGCGGCCAGCGCGCACGACACTTTCTGGGACTTCGTCTCGCTGATGCCGGAGAGCACCCACATGCTGATGTGGGTGATGTCCGACCGCGCCATCCCGCGCAGCCTGCGCATGATGGAGGGCTTCGGCGTGCATACCTTCCGGCTGGTCGACGCCGCCGGCCGGGCCCGCTTCGTCAAGTTCCACTGGAAGCCGCTCTTGGGCATGCACGCGCTGGTGTGGGACGAGGCGCAGGCGATCGCCGGCCGCGATGCGGATTTCCACCGCCGCGATCTGTGGGAAGCGATCGAGCAGGGCGATTTCCCCGAATGGGAGCTCGGCGTACAGGTGGTCGAGGAGGACGAGGCCGAACAGCTCGGCTTCGACCTGCTCGACGCCACCAAGCTGATCCCGGAGAACCGGGTGCCGGTGCGCCGCATCGGCAAGCTGACGCTGGACCGCAACCCCGACAACTTCTTCGCCGAGACCGAGCAGGTGGCCTTCCATCCCGGCCATATCGTGCCCGGCATCGACTTCAGCGCCGACCCGCTGCTGCAGGGCCGGCTGTTCTCCTACCTCGACACCCAGCTGTCGCGCCTGGGCGGGCCGAATTTCCACGAGATCCCGATCAACCGGCCGATCTGCCCCTTCCACAACAACCAGCGCGACGGCATCGCGCGCCACGGCATCGTGGCGGGCCGCGTCGCCTACGAGCCCAACTCGCTGGCCGGCGGCCTGCCGCGCGAGGTGCCGGCGGCCGACGGCGGTTTCGTCAGCGTGCCCGAGCCGCTCGCCTCGCCCAAGATCCGCGTGCGCAGCGCCAGCTTCGGCGAGCACTTCGCCCAGGCGCGGCTGTTCTGGCTGAGCCAGAGCGCGGTCGAGCAGGACCATATCGTGGCGGCCTTCAGCTTCGAGCTGGGCAAGGTCGAGACGGTGGCGATCCGCGAGCGCATGGTGGCCACGCTGGCGCGCGTCGACGCCGACCTGGCCGGCCGCGTCGCGGGCAACCTCGGCCTGCCGGCGCCGAGCGGCGTCGACGAGGTCGACTGCCCGCTGCCGCCCTCGCCCGAACTGAGCATGATGGGCAGCGGCGACGGCTCGATCCGCACCCGCAAGATCGCCTTCCTGGTGGCCGACGGCGTGGACGGCGACGAGGTGGCCGCGCTGCGCGCGCAGCTGGAAGGCGCCGGCGCCCGAGTGAAGCTGATCGCTCCGCGGCTCGGCAAGGTGACGGCGGCCGCCGGCCCCGCGCTGCCGGTCGACGCCACCTTCGCGCTGATGCCCTCGGTGACCTTCGACGCGGTCTGCGTGCCCGGCGGCGAGGCCAGCCTCGACGCGCTGTGCGCCGAAGGCCAGGCGGTGCGCTACCTGCGCGAGGCCTACCGCCACTTCAAGACGGTGGCGGCGACCGGCCAGGGCCTGCGCCTGCTCGACGCCGCCGGCATCCCCTGCACCGGCCCGGCCGGCGCGCCGCCCGGCGTGGTGTGCCAGGCCGGCGGGGCGACGCTGGAGCAGGTCGGCGAGGACTTCATCGCGGCGATCGCGCAGCATCGGCATTGGCAGCGGGCGGAGTTGCCGGCGAGCTGTTGACGGCCGTGGAACGCGAAAGGTGAAACGTGAGGCCGCTGCGCGGCGCGTGAAAGGCGCGGCGCCTCCCAATCCAGAAAAGATCGGGGCCAGAACATGGCCCCGATTTCATTTCCGCAGCATTTATTCGTCCGATCGCCCGGCCGCCGCCCGCAACACCGCCACCATCGCCCGTTCATCCACCCGCAATCCGCGCATCCGCCCTGCCCGCTCGACCGGATGCGCCGCCGCTGCGGCCAGCCAGCCGCCGCCGTGCGCGGCGAACACCGCCGGGTGCACGTAGCAGCGCCGGCACACCGCCACCGTGTTGCCCAACTGCGCCGCCACCTGCTCGAGCGCCTGCTTCAACTGCGCACCAGCCGCGCGTTCCAGGTCGGCGCGGGCCAGCGCGGCGACCGCGGCACGGGTGCCGGCCCAGGTGCGGAAATCCTTGGCCGAGAAATCCCCGCCGCAGGCCTCGCGCAGATAGGCGTTCACCGCGGCCGCGTCGACCGTCCGGCGCCGGCCGTGCACATCGAGATACTTGAACAGCGTCGCGCCGGGCAGCTTGCGGCAGCGCCCGATCAGCGCGGCCAGCCGCGCGTCGCGCACCTCGATGCGGTGGCGGCGGCCCGATTTTCCGCGGAAGGACAGCACGATGCGCTCGCCCTCGACCGCGACATGGTGGCGCTGCAGCGTGGTCAGGCCGTAGGAACCGTTGTCGCGCGCATAGGCGCTGTTGCCGATGCGCACGCAGGAGGCGTCGAGCAGCCGCACCACGCCGGCCAATACGGTGCGCCGCGCCAGCCCCGGCCGCGCCAGGTCGGCCGCCACCCGCGCGCGCAAGGCGCCCAGCGCGTCGGCGAAGGCCAGCAGCCGGTCGTACTTGCGCGCGCTGCGCCATTCCTGCCAGCGCGGGTGGTAGCGGTACTGCTTGCGGCTGCGCGCGTCGCGCGCGGTGGCCTGGATGTGGCCGAGCGGATCGGCGTTGATCCACACCTCGCGCCAGGCCGGCGGGATCGCCAGCGCGCGGATGCGGCGCAGCGTAGCCGGGTCGCGCAGGCAGCGGCCATCCGGACCGAGATAGCGGAAACCGCGGCCGCAGCGCCGCCGCACGATGCCCGGACCATCGTCGCCGACGTAGTGCAAGCCGGCCCGCCGCGCCGAACGGCGGCCGTCGCGCATCGGCGTCATCGCGCGGCCCCCGGCGGCGCGGCCGAACCCGACCCGACCGGATGCGGCGCGGCCGAGTGCGGCCCGACCGATCGTGGCCCGATCGAGCGCGGCCCGTCCCGGTGGTATCCATCTTGCTGCGGTGCGTCGTGCCGCGCCCTGCGCGGCATCGGTTCCATCGAAAGGAAACACCGCCATGCCCGACCGTACCGCACTGCCCATCCGAGCCCGTACCCTGCTGTCCCGTCTGCCCGGCCTGCCGCCCGGGCCCGAGCCGGACAAGCCCGAACCGCAGCCGCTGCCCGACTTGCCGCCGCACGAGGCGCCGCCCGGCGACACGCCCGAGCCGGGCCTGAACCGGCCGCCGAAACCGGTCGAAGACCCGCCGGCGCCGAACGAGCCGGCCCGGCCGCTGATCGTCTGGGGCCGGCCCGATCGGCGCGGCGGCTGCACGATCTGAGGGGATCGCCGCCGGCCACGCCTCGCCAGGCGCCATGCCCGGCGGCCTCAAACGTAGGTCGGGCTTCATGCCCGACAGCGCTGCCGATCAAGGGCGCTGTCGGGCATGAAGCCCGACCTACATCGACCCGGCCTGCATCGACTTGGCCGGCATCAGGCACGCTTGGCCACGTCCGGCCCGCATCCTCCCGCCATGGCCCCCTACGCATCGCCTGCCTCGTCGCGCTCCCGCGCCCGCGCCATCTCGCGCGACAGCGCGGCGCCGTAGAGGAAGACCTGGGCCGAGTAGTAGGTCCACAGCAGCACCAGCACCAGCGTACCGGCCGCGCCGTAGGACGAGGCCAGCGCGGTGGTGCCGAGGTAGGCCGCGATCAGCCCCTTGCCCAGCATGAACAGCCCGGCGGTCAGCAGCGCGCTGCGCCAGACGTCGCGCCAGTCGACCCCGCGCTCGGGCAAGAGCTTGAAGATGGCGGCGAACAGCAGCGTGACCACCACCAGCGTGACCATGTTGCCGGCCGCCGACAGCAGCCAGACCGAGTCGCTGAGCCAGTCGCCGTAGCGATGCTGCACCGCCGCGATCACCGCCGAGAACACCAGCGACACCAGCAGCACGAAGCCCACCCCGAGCACGATGCCGAACGACAAGAGGCGGCTGCGCAGCAGCGCCAGGATGCCCTCGTCGGGCGGCGCCGGCGTGTCCCAGATCAGGTCGAGGCTGCTCTTGAGTTCGGTGAACACCGTGGTTGCGGCGAACAGGCTGGCGGCCACGGTGAGCAAGGTCTGCCACGGCGCCTGCGGCTCGAAGCGGGCGCTGCGGATCACCGCGCCGACCGCCTCGGCCGCCTCGGCGCCGAGCAGCGTGCGCACCTCGACCAGCAGGCCTGCCCGCGCGGTCGCCTCGCCGTAGATCGAGCCGGCGATCATGATCGCGATCACCAGCACCGGCCCCATCGAGAACAGCGTGTAGAAAGCGATCGCCGCGCCCATGGTGGCGGCGCGGTGTTCGCTCCACGACAGCGCGGCGTCGTACAAGAGGCGCAGCCCGCGGCGCAGGCGCAGCGGCAGCATGGGGGAGGCTTGGCGGGCGGGGTCATGCCCGGCCCCAGGCAAATTGCGCGCCGGTTGCGCGGCGGCCGGGGCGGCCAGAGTCGATGCCGATACGAATGCGACACTGTGATCGCGGTGCTCGGGCCGCCGTCGCCCTCGGCAGGTCGGAATTCATTCCGACGGCGACGCCGGCCAAGGACGCGGCCGGAACGAATGCCGGCCTACGGATGCGATAGCCATCGGTCGCACGGCCTGGCGCGGCCAGCCCCGCCGTAAGAATTACATCGCGGTGTGCAAGCTTTGCCCGTCCCTCATCGGTGAAAGGTGAAACGCGAGGCCGCGGCGCGGCGTGCAAGAACACGCGGCATCACTTGTAGGAGCGGCTTCAGCCGCGATTGACGGAGGAGCAACCCCGGCCATTCGCGGCTGAAGCCGCTCCTACAAGGCACGCCATCGGGCTTCCACGCGCCGCGGCCTCGCGTTTCGCGCTTCACCTTTCACGGCCCGTCCGACCCGACAGGCACATGCCTTGCTGCTCGCCTCCGACGATTCCGATTCCCGCGCGAGGACAGCAGCGATGGCCCATCCCGAACACCAGGCAAAACCGGACGACAAGCTTCGCCAGCGGCCGCCCCAGCACCAGGACGTCCAACCCGGCAGCGAGGCCGAGATGACGCCGCCGCCGCAATCGGCCATGGCTGGCTACCGGGGCAGCGGCAAGCTCGAGGGCGACGTGGCGCTGATCACCGGCGGCGACAGCGGCATCGGCCGCGCGGTGGCGGTGGCCTTCGCCAAGGAGGGCGCCGACGTGGTGGTGGTCTACCTGAACGAGGAGGAGGACGCCCAGGAGACCCGCCGCCTGGTCGAGCAGACCGGCCGCCGCTGCCTCTTGCTGCGCGGCGACATCGGCTCGAAGAAATTCTGCACCGAGGCGATCGAACAGGCGCTCGAGCACTACGAGCGGCTCGACATCCTGGTCAACAACGCCGGCGAACAGCACCCGCAGAAGGAGCTGGCCGACATCGACGCCGAGCAGCTGGAGCAGACCTTCCGCACCAATGTGTTCGCCATGTTCTACCTGAGCCAGGCCGCCGTGCCCTACCTGCGCGGCGGCGGCCGCATCATCAACACCGCCTCGGTCACCGCCTACCGCGGCAGCCCCAGGCTGCTCGACTACTCGGCCAGCAAGGGCGCCGTAGTGGCCTTCACCCGCTCGCTGGCCAAGGCGCTGCTCGAGGACGGGATCCGCGTCAACGCGGTGGCGCCCGGCCCGGTCTGGACGCCGCTGATCGCCTCGACCTTCAGCGCCGGGGAGGTCGCCGCCTTCGGCAGCCAGGCGCCGATGAAGCGCGCCGGCCAGCCCGACGAGATCGCGCCGTCCTACGTGTTCCTGGCCTCGCTCGACGCGTCCTACATGGCCGGCCAGGTGCTGCATCCCAATGGCGGCGAACCGATCAACGGGTGAGCCTGCCATGCCTCTTCAGATGACCATGAGAAATCGACTTTCAGGATCAGCCCCGGCGAAGCCGGGGGTTCATCTGCAGTGGTGTTCGCCGAGCAGGCTTATCTGATCCAGTCCTACTCCCCCGCCCTCGCCGCCCCGGGGCCCCCGCAAAGTCGAAGGCTTTGTGGGGTGGACCAGAGGGGGCCTCGCTTCGCTCGTTTGGTGCTTCTTCCATCACCGCAGGTGCACAAACTTTGCTCCGCCGACCCGAAGACTCGAGCCAACGAGCAAAGCCCTAGCAATCGCCGCTTCAGCCGACATCAAGATTGGAACCGCCATGCTGACCCTGACCCGCCCGACCGAGCGCATCGCCCTCCCCCACGCCGCGCTGCAGCGCTCGCGCATCCTGGTCGAATCGATCGAGGCCGACGAGGAGCGCCGGCGCGGCCTCGAGGCCGGGCTGGCGGCGCAGCCGCCGCAGATTTCGCCCAAGTTCTTCTACGACGAGCAGGGCTGCGCGCTGTACCAGGCGATCTGCAACCTCGACGAGTACTACCCGACCCGCACCGAGCAGGCGATCTTCGCCACCCACCGCGCCGACATCGCCCGCCACCTGCCGCGCGGCGGCCAGTGGGTCGACCTCGGCTGCGGCGACGGCGCCAAGTCCTGGCCCTGGCTGCCGGTGGTGGAGGCGGTGCGCTACGTCGGCGTCGACATCGCGCCGACCTGGCTCGAGCAGACGCTGCGGGCCGGCCAGCTGCGCTGCCCCGAGGTCGAATGCCTCGGCGTGGTGACCGACTTCAACCGGCCGCTGCAGCTGAACACCGTGCTGCGTTCCAACGCCGGCCTGCCGCCGACGGTGTTCTACCCCGGCTCGTCGATCGGCAACTTCGTGCCCGACGAGGCCGAGCGGCTGCTGCGCGGCATCCGCGCCCACCTGGGCCGGCACGGCCGGCTGCTGATCGGCGTCGACGCGCCCAAGGCGCCCGAGGTGCTGCAGGCGGCCTACGACGACGCGCTCGGCGTCACCGCCGCCTTCAACCGCAACGTGCTGCGGGTGGTCAACCGCGAGCTGGGCAGCGACTTCGTGCCCGGCCGCTTCAATCACCGCGCCTGGTACAACGAAGCCGAGGGCCGGGTCGAGATGCACCTGGTGGCGAACGAGAACCACGCCGTGCGCATCGGCGGCGGCAGCCGGCGCTTCGAGCGCGGCGACGTGATCGTCACCGAGTATTCCTACAAGTACGCCGCCGGGCAGTTCGAGGCGCTGCTGGAAAAGGCCGGCTACACGGACATCCGGCGCTGGAGCGACGACCGCGGCTGGTTCAACGTATTCGTGGCCGGCGCATGAACGCCGTCGACCAGGATACGGCCCGGCCGCCCTCGCCGAGCGAGCGCTACCGGGCGGTGCGCCGGCACAGCGAGGCGCTGATCGACGGGCTCAGCGCCGAGGACTGCCTGCTGCAGTCGATGCCCGAGGCCAGCCCGCTCAAGTGGCACCTGGCGCATACCAGCTGGTTCTTCGAGACCTTCGTGCTCGAGCGCGCGCTGGCCGACCATGCGCCGTTCCGGCCCGACTACCGCATGCTGTTCAACTCCTACTACGTCGGCGTCGGCGAGCGCATGCCGCGGCCCGAGCGCGGCATGCTGTCGCGGCCGCCGCTGGACGAGGTGCTGGCCTACCGCGGCTGGATCGACCAGCGGGTGCTGGCGCTGCTCGACTCGGCGGCCGGCGCCGATTGGCGCGAGCTGATCGAGCTGGGCCTGCAGCACGAGCAGCAGCACCAGGAATTGATGCTGACCGACCTCAAGCATCACTTCTGGCGCAATCCGCTGCACCCGGCCTACCGGCCGGCGCCGGCCGCGGCCGATCCGGCGGCCGGCCCGCTGGAGTTCATTGACTACGCCGGCGGCCTGGTCGAGATCGGCCACGGCGGCCAGTTGCGGCCGGGCAGCGATTTCTCCTTCGACAACGAACGGCCGGTCCACCGCTGCTGGCTGGCGCCGTATGCGCTGGCTTCGCGGCTGGTCTGCAACGCGGAGTACCTGGAGTTCATGCGCGACGGCGGCTATGCGCGGCCCGAGCTGTGGCTGTCGGATGGCTGGGAGGCCTGCCGGCGCGGCCAGTGGCAGGCGCCGCTGTACTGGCAGCCGGCCGAGGGCCACGGCGGCTGGCGGCTGTTCACGCTGCACGGCGACGAGCTGCTGCCGCCCGACCGGCCGGTCTGCCACCTGAGCTACTACGAGGCCGACGCCTATGCGCGCTGGGCCGGCGCGCGGCTGCCGACCGAGGCGGAATGGGAACACGCGGCGCGCCTAGCCTCGGCCGGCGCAGAACCGGCGCCGCTACAGTTGTTCGGCCGGGCCTGGCAATGGACCGCCAGCGCCTACCTGCCCTACCCGGGCTTCCGCCCGACGCCGGCGCGGTCGGCGAATACAACGGCAAGTTCATGATCGACCAGATGGTGCTGCGCGGCAGCTCGGTCTTCACCCCGCCCGGCCATGCACGGCCCGGCTACCGCAACTTCTTCCCGGCCGCCACGCGCTGGCAGTGCAGCGGCTTGCGGCTGGCGCGCGATCCGGGCTGAGCGCCCCACGCACATTCCATGCACCCATGCTGATCTACCGAAGAGCCACGGACTAGGACCGCTGTCGGACTGAAGTCCGACCTGCGCCAACGACGCCAAGCCCCGTAGGAGCGGCTTCAGCCGCGAATGGCCGTCGTGGCTGCGATCACCATTCGCGGCTGAAGCCGCTCCTACAACCCCTTCCGGCCGCGCATCGAACAGCCGCACTGCCTCGACGGCCGCGGTCGGACCGAAGTCCGGCCTGCAGCCTCTTCCAGCCATGCGTCGAACGGCCGCGCCTCAACGGTGATACGGCGTATCGGACACGTACTTGTTCTGGTCGTGGATCAGCGGATCGCCGTCGGGCGGCACATCCGACTCCTCGATGCTGCTGCGCTGGGCCGGCTTCTGCCGCACCTGCTCGATGTCTCCGGTCGAATCAGGCGAGGCGTCGGTCCGTTCGAGGTCGTGGCGGCGGGCCGCATCGCCGTCGGCCGGTACGCTGCGGTCGGGGTCGGATCGGGGGGTGGACGGATTCATGGGGCGCTCCTTGCGGCCGGTCGGGACGGCACCGCGCCCTCCCGCTCCGTCTATGCCTGCAAGGCGCATGCCACCTGCGGCGCGGCCGGCGGGCCGCTAGGAACCGGTCGTCACCATCGGGTTGGCCGCGTCGAAGGCGGTGGTCGAGCGGTAGCAGCCCTTGCCGGCCGCCTTGGCGCGGTACATCGCCTCGTCGGCGGCGCGCAGCAGCGCCTCTTCGTTGGTGCCGGCCTCGGGGAAATGGGCGATGCCGATGCTGGCCGACACCCCGGCGTGGCCGCCGTCCAGCTCGTAGGGCAAGGACAGCGCCGCGATCAGCGCCGCGGCCACCGCGCAGGCCTGCGGCTCGGTCGCGTCGGGGAGCAGGGCCAGGAATTCGTCGCCGCTGCGCCGCGCCACCACGTCGGAGGCGCGCAGGTGCTGCCTCAGCCGCGTCGCCACCGCCACCAGTACCGCGTCGCCGGCGCGGTGGCCGTGCACGTCGTTCACCAGCTTGAAGCCGTCCAGGTCGATGAACAGCACGGCCAGCCCGCCGGCATAGCGCTGGGCATGGGCCAGCTCGTGCTGCAGCAATTCGTGGAACAGCACCCGGTTGGGCAGGCCGGTCAGCGCATCGTGGTAGGCCTGGTGGCGCGCGCGCTGCTCGGCGTGCCAGTGCTCGGTGATGTCGGTGTAGGTGACCACGAAGCCGCCGGTGGCCAGCGGCTCGCGGCAGATCTGGATCATCGCGTCGCCCGAGCGCCGCTCGTAGCGGAAGCTGTCGGCGCCGAGCGCGCGCGCCAGCCGGCGCCGGATATCGGCCTCGCCGACCGTCTCGCCGTAGTCGCCGCGCAGCGCATTGAAGCGCAGCAGCGCCTCGAGCGGCGTGCCGCGCTGGCCCAGCTCGGCCGGATAGCCGCAATAGGCGAGGAACTGGCGGTTGCACAGCTGCAGCCGCAGTTCGGCGTCGAACACCGACACGCCCTGGTGGATGCGGTCGATCGCCAGCCGCGACCAGTGCCGCTCGGCCTCGAGCGCGGCCTCGACCGCCTGCTTCTCGCGCTCCAGCCGCTGGATGCCGAGCACCCGCCGCACCACGGTGGGCAGGAGGTCGAGATAGGCGTTGCGGTCGTCCTTGATCAGGTAGTCGCTGGCGCCGAGCCGGATCGCCTGCACCACCACGCCCAGGTCGTCCGAGCCCGACAGCATGATGACCGGCACGCCGGCCGCGGCCGCCGCGCGCACCACGTCGAGGCCGGAACAGCGCGGCAGCCGGTAGTCGGTGATCACCAGGTCGAACTGGGCATTGGCCAGCGCCACGATGCCGTCCTCGCCGCTACGCGCCAGCTGCGCCTGCACGCCCTCGCCGCGCAGCGCGTGCTGCACCAGTTCCGAAGCGGTGGGGTCGTCCTCGACGTACAGAAGATAGATTTCACTCACTTCGCCACTCCCCGGACGAACCGATGGATGCCTGCTTGCGAGATCGCACTACTGCCCCTTCATCGAAATATATATTGCCCTGCGCCCGCCCGCCGGCCGTTTCGGCCCGGCCGGCGAGCGGGCGCAGGGGCCGCAGGACCGGGCAGCACGCCCATCTAAAAGGAATATCACATCCGGGCCGGTCGGGCAGACCCGGACGATCTGCGTGCGGCCGACCGGCGGTACGGCTTGACGGTGGTACCGCCGGCCGCATGCGCAGTCATCCCCCATGTGAGCTATGTTTGAAGCCACCGGGCATTTATATATCGGTCCCCCCGGCATCGCACCGCTATCGGAACGTCGTTGGAGCAAGAACAAATGAGCCTGCGCACCAAACTGCTGATCCTCGTCACCGTCCTGCTGGCCCTGCTGCTGTTCCTCGGCATCAACAACCTGGCCCGGCTGGCCAGCACCAACGACCACTTCGCCACCACCTACAACGACCGCGTGGTGCCGCTGAACCAGCTCAAGGTGGTCGCCGACATGTACGCCGTCAACATCGTCGACACCACCCACAAGGCCAACCACCAGACCCTGAGCGCCGCCGACGCCGGCCGCGCGGTGGCCGAGGCCGGCCGGCGCATCAAGGAGCAATGGCAGGCCTATACCGGCACCGAGCTGACCGAGGAGGAGAAGAAGCTGGTGCAGGAGACCGAGACCACCATGCGGGTGGCCGACACGGCCGTGGCCAAGCTCGAGCAGCTGCTCGCCAGCGGCGATGCGGCGGGCCTCGACAACTTCGCCCGCACCGCGCTGTACCCGGCGATCGACCCGGTGTCCGGCCGCATCTCGGCGCTGGTGGAGCTGCAGTTGCGCGAGGCCAAGCGCAACTACCTGGCAGCGCAGGACGACTACGCCCACACCCGCACCACGACCTGGATCACGCTGCTGCTGGCGATCGGCTTCGGCAGCGGCCTGTCGGCCTGGCTGGTGATCGGCATGAACCGCAAGATTTCCATCCTGCGCGCCACGCTGCGGCAGGCGCGCGACCAGCGCGACCTGACGCTGCGGGTGCCGGTCAGCGGCAACGACGAGATCGACAGCATCGCGCGCGCCTACAACACCCTGACCGACCACATGCAGTCGCTGGTGCGCACGGTGGCCGGCGCGGTCGACACCGTCAACCGCGAGGCCGGGCACCTGGCGACCACCACCCAGCAGGTCGCCCAGGCCTCCAACGCCGGCTCGGAGGCGACCAGCGCCATGGCGGCCGCGGTGGAGCAGGTGACGGTCAGCATCGCCCACGTCGCCGACAACGCCCAGGAGGCGCACGAGCTGGGCAGCAGCAGCAAGCGCGAGGCGATCGCCGGCGCCGGCCAGATCCAGGCGACGATCGACCATATGCAGGCCATCGACACCGCGGTCGCCGAGGCGGCCGGCAAGGTCAACACGCTGGGCCAGGAAGCGCAGCGCATCAGCTCGGTGGTCGGCGTGATCAAGGACGTGGCCGACCAGACCAACCTCCTGGCGCTCAACGCCGCGATCGAAGCGGCGCGCGCCGGCGAGCAGGGTCGCGGCTTCGCGGTGGTGGCCGACGAGGTGCGCAAGCTGGCCGAGCGCACCGCCAGCGCGACGATGGACATCCAGCAGATGGCCAGCCGGATCGGCGGCAACAGCAACGAGGCGGTGCAGGCGATCTCGGTGACGGTCAACTACGCCCACGAGTGCGCCGACATGGCCAACCGCGCCGGCGCCTCGATCGCCGCCATCACCCGCGGCGCCGACGCCAGCGAGCAGGCGGTCGCCAGCATCGCCGAGGCGCTGCACGAGCATAAGGCCGGCACCCAGCAGATCGCCCGCCAGGTCGAGAAGGTGGCGCAGATCAGCGAGGAGAACACCGCGGCGGCGGCGGCGATGAACCAGACCGCCAATACGCTGGGTCAGATGACGCAGCAACTGCAGGCGGAGATCAACCACTTCCGCTTCGCCTAGGCGGCCGCCGGATCGGCAGGCGAATGGCCGAGGCCAGCGGCGGCGGCTCACCGGCCGACAGCCGGCAGGGCAATGCCGCCGACGCGTCGGCGGCCTGCCTGCGCTTGGCCAGCCACAGGTACGGCCCGCTGCCGAGCACGACGACGGCGGTCAGCTCCAGCAGCGCCCAGATGGGCTGCATCGGCTTGCCGCCGTAGTCGCCGAAGTGCAGCGGCTGCGAGATCGGCAGGCCGGCCGGATACCACGGCAGGTCGCGGCTGCCGGTGGCCTCGGCGGTGGAGGCGCCCACCAGCACCGGCTTGAACAGCCGTCATGCCCGCCGGGCAGAGCGGGCTCGCCCGGAGCGAAGCTGCAAGGGCGCCCAATGAACGGCCCCATGGACGACGAATCCACGGGGCCATGTGCGACCGAAGCAGGCGGGCGGCCGGCGACTACATCATCGAGTCGCGCGCCTGTTCCGCGCGCGCCGCGCCGATCGCCGTCTCGACGTGCTTGATCTCTTCGGGCGGCGGCAGCACGGCGGGCAGGCCGAGCGACTCGATCCACAGCTCGCGCGTCCAGCCCTTGGTGTGGAACAGGTGATGGTCCTCGTCGGCCTCCACCGCCTCGTAGGCACGCTTGAGCACCTTGAGCGCCTCGCCGCTCGACTTTTCCACCAGGAGGCCGATCAGCGACCAGTTCTGGTGATCCTTGGTCTCGGCCAGCACGACGCACTCCCCGGCGACCAGTTGCGCCGCCTCGGGCGTGCCGTCCTGCTTCGCCATCATGATCGCCTGCACCAGCGATTCGCCGTGATGCTTCACGACCATGCGGCCCGGCGTCGTCTTCTCGGGATCGAGGCCCAGCTCCTCGAACACGTTCAGCAGGACATCGCGGTGGGTGTGGGTCTCCTCGAGGTAGCCGGTCCATTCCTTGCGCAGGTCCTCGTTGATCGCGACCGACACCGCGGCGGTGTAGACCTCGATGCCGCCGAGTTCGGTCTGCAGGGCTTGCAGCAGCAGTTCTTCGAGCTGCTGCGGATCGTATCCAGGCTTGGCCATGTCGTTTGCTCCTGTTCATGGGGTTGATGCCGCGACTGGAGCAGGAATAGCAGGTCGCATGCCAGCGGCGGCGCGGCACGATGATCGCCGCGACGAGATCGGGAAAGGACGAGGCTCCTGTCGGGCCAGGCGAGGCACCGGCCGGTGCCGGCGTGACCAAGGCGGGCTGCCGGTGGCGATCGCAGCGGAGGATTCGGCAGCGAGGTGATCGAGCATGCGTGCACAGAGGGCGGCTCTGCCGGGCCGCGATGCCGTGGGCAACGCCTGCGAAGCGATGCCTGCGCGTCGGTGGCGCGAGTCGCGCCAAGGCCGAGCTCGTTGCAATGTTGACGCGGCGGACAGTAAAAACTGCCCGCCTTGCGACTAGGCTCGGCAGTGCGGTGAAGGACGCGCAGCGGGTAGATCACCCGGCGCGGAGTACAGAGTCGGTCTTCAGTATTTCGAAACCGGTCGAAGAATAGGAGGCGTGGCCCAGCTGGAGCGTCGGGGAAGAAGACGTACGGCGCGTCATGCCGTCAATTCAGGCGGATTGCGGAGCAAGCCAAGAATTGCGGTGCAAAACAAAAGGGGCTTGCATCGCTGCAAGCCCCGTCCTGCTTGGTGGGCCCTCCGGGGCTCGAACCCGGGACCAAGGGATTATGAGTCCCCTGCTCTAACCGACTGAGCTAAAGGCCCAGAACCGGTCAGCCGCCCTCGCTCGCCAGGCTGTCGAGGAAGCTCTTGAGCCGCTCGGACCGCGTCGGGTGGCGCAGCTTGCGCAGCGCCTTGGCTTCGATCTGGCGGATCCGCTCACGCGTCACGTCGAACTGCTTGCCGACCTCTTCCAGCGTGTGGTCGGTATTCATCTCGATGCCGAAGCGCATGCGCAGCACCTTGGCTTCGCGCGGCGTCAGCGTGTCGAGCACGTCGCGGGTCGCGTCGCGCAGGCTGGCGTACACCGCCGCATCCACCGGGGCCAGGTTGTTCTGGTCCTCGATGAAATCGCCCAGGTGCGAATCGTCGTCGTCGCCGATCGGCGTCTCCATCGAGATCGGCTCCTTGGCGATCTTGAGGATCTTGCGGATCTTGTCCTCGGGCATGTCCATGCGGGCGGCCAGCGTGGCCGGATCCGGCTCGATGCCGGTTTCCTGCAGGATCTGCCGCGAGATGCGGTTCATCTTGTTGATCGTCTCGATCATGTGCACCGGGATGCGGATGGTGCGCGCCTGGTCGGCGATCGAGCGCGTGATGGCCTGGCGGATCCACCAGGTCGCGTAGGTCGAGAACTTGTAGCCGCGGCGGTATTCGAACTTGTCCACCGCCTTCATCAGGCCGATGTTGCCTTCCTGGATCAGGTCGAGGAACTGCAGGCCGCGATTGGTGTACTTCTTGGCGATCGAGATCACCAGACGCAGGTTGGCCTCGATCATCTCGCGCTTGGCGCGGCGGGCCTTGGCCTCGCCGGTCGACATCTGGCGGTTGATCTCCTTCAGGTCCTTGATCGGCAGCATGGCGCGCTGCTGCAGCTCGGCCAGCTTGGACTGCTTCTCCATCACCGCGTGCTGGTAGCGCTCGAGGATGGCGGCGTAGCTCTTGCCCGAACCGATTTCGTTCTTCACCCAGTCCGGGTTGTCCTCGTTGCCGGGGAACACCTTGATGAAGTGCTCGCGCGGCATCTTCACCTTCTGCACGCAGATGTCCATGATCTCGCGCTCGAAGCCGCGGATCTCGTCGACCATGTTGCGCAGGCTGTCGCACAGGTTCTCGACCTGGCGGGCCGAGAAGCGGATCTTCAGGAACTCGGCCGACAGCTCTTCCTGCAGCTGGGTGTACTGCTTGGCGTGCGGGCCGTGCTTGGCCAGCGCCTTGAGCATGCGGTCGTAGATGTCGCGGATGACGGCGAAGTGCTCGCGCGCCTTGTTCTTGAGCTCTTCGAGGTTGGCGGCCGCGGCGGCGCTGCCGTCGCCGTCTTCGTCTTCCTCTTCGGCGCCCTCGATCGGCACGTCCTCTTCGCCTTCGGCATCGGTCAGCTCGGGCGCCGCCGGCGCGGCGGCCTCTTCCTCGACCGCGTTCGGATCGATGAAATCGTCGACCACCTCGTCGATGCGGATCTCGTCGGCCAGGGCCTTGTCGACCATGCCAAGGATGTCGCCGACCGTGGTCGGGCAGGCGGTGATCGCCTGGATCATGTGCTTGAGGCCGTCCTCGATGCGCTTGGCGATCTCGATCTCGCCCTCGCGGGTCAGGAGCTCGACCGTCCCATCTCGCGCATGTACATCCGCACCGGATCGGTGGTGCGGCCGAATTCGGAATCCACCGTCGACAGCGCGGCCTCGGCCTCTTCGGCGACGTCGTCGTCGGCCACCGCGGCCGGCGTGGCGTCGGACATCAGCAACGATTCGGCATCGGGCGCCTCGTCGTAGACCTGGATGCCCATATTGGTGATCATGCTGATGACGCCTTCGATCTGTTCGGCGTCGAGCATGTCTTCCGGCAGGTGATCGTTGATCTCGGCGTAGGTCAGGTAGCCACGCTCTTTGCCGAGCACGATCAGGTTCTTGAAGCGTGCCTTGCGCGCCTCGCTGTCGAGACGCGATTCCGCGTCACGCTTGGCTTCGGACTTGTCGAGTTCTTGATCTGCCGCCATCGGTGATATCTCGGATCTGGGTACGGGGAAACGTGGGATAGTATCACGGATTACCGTCTCTTCGACGTAATCCGCTCTCAAAACAGTCACTTCGCCATCGGCCTGCGTTTGCGCCGGGGTCCAGCGCTTGGACTGCCGCGCCGGGCCGCCGTTCCGGCGCCGCGATTTCAGTCTAGTTGCCGACGGGGCGCGCTGCCGGGTTTATATCGCGCGGCCGAGCAGCGAAAGCCGGCCGTATTCGTCCTTCTCGGCCGGGCTCAGGTTGCCGAAGCCCTTGGCCTCGAGCTCGCTCAGCCGGCGCTTCACGCGCGGCCTTTCGAGCTGCAGCAGTACCCGCTCGAGCGCGCCGCGCCAGGTTTCGGCCAGGGCCTCCGGGTCGCCGTGGCCATAGGCGAATTCGCCCTTGGTCATCGCCTCGGCCAGCAAGGGGTAGACCTCATCGCCGCGCATCGCCTCGAGCAGGTGGCCGGACGCCGGCGGCTGGTCCAACCCGTGCACGTAGTCGACCACCCGCAGCACCGCGCGCAGGCTCGGGCTCAATGCCTCGGACGTCAGTTCGAACTGGGGCAGCTCCAAGGCAAACCTGGGGGCGATCATCAGGATTTGCAAGAGCTCGCGGCCCAGGTCGGCATTCGGCCGCGGCGTGGTGATCGGCGGCAACTCGTCGCGCTTGCTCCACTTGCCGCCGGTCTTCTTCCAGCCTCCTCCGCCGCCCTTTCCCTTGCCCGACCAACCCTCGCCTTGACGCGACGGCTGCGGAACCTCATAGGGCGCCGCCGGCGCCGGCATCGCACCGCCGAGCAGTTGCACCGCCTCGGCCATCTCGAGGCCGGCCAGCTCGGCCAGCTTCTTGCGCACCAGCACGCCGAGCGCCGGCGCCCGGATCTGCTCGACCAGCGGCCGGGCCAAGTGCAGGAAGCGCGCCTTGCCCTCGTCGCTGGCGAGATCGACCTGGGCGGCCAGCTCGCGCGCGAGGAACGCCACCAGGCCGAGCGCGTCGCGGTCGATCAGCGCCTCGAAGGCCTCGTGGCCGAATTCGCGGATATAGCTGTCCGGGTCATGCTCGGCCGGCAGGAACAGGAAGCTCAGCGTCTTGCCGTCGCTGGCCAGCGCCAGGCTGTTCTCCAGCGCACGCCAGGCCGCCTTGCGGCCGGCGCGGTCGCCGTCGAAGCTGAACACCACCTGGTCGGCCAGCCGCATCAGCTTTTTCACATGCTCGGGCGTGCAGGCGGTGCCGAGCGTGGCCACCGCGTACTCGACGCCGTGCTGGGCCAGCGCGACCACGTCCATGTAGCCCTCGACCACCAGCACCCGGTTCTTGGCGCGGATCGCCTGGCGCGCCTGCGGCAGGCCGTAGAGCTCGAGCCCCTTCTGGAACAGCGGGGTTTCCGGCGAATTCAGGTACTTCGGCTCGCCCTGGTCGATCACCCGGCCGCCGAAGCCGATCACCTGGCCCTTGCCGTCGAGGATCGGGAACAGCACGCGGTCGCGGAAGCGGTCGTAGCGGCGGCCGCTGTCGGCGTGGTCGATCACCAGGCCGACTTCGTTGAGCTGCGGATTGGTGGCGTAGTCGCTGAAGCAGGCGGCCAGCGGATGCCAGTCGCCCGGCGCATAGCCGAGGCCGAAGCGCGCGGCGATCTGGCCGGTCAGGCCGCGCCGCTTGAGGTAATCGATCGCGCGCGGGCTCTGCTTGAGCTGCTCGCGGTAGAAATGCATCGCCCGGGTATTGAGCTCGACCAGGCTGGTCTGCTGCTGCCGGCGCGGCGCGTCGTCGGCGCGGCCCTCGCTGCGCGGCACCTGCATGCCGATCGACTCGGCCAGCTTCTCGACCGTGTCGATGAAGCCCATACCCTCATATTCCATCACGAAGCCGATGGCCGAGCCGTGCGCGCCGCAGCCGAAGCAGTGGTAGAACTGCTTGGTCGGGCTCACCGTGAAGGACGGCGATTTTTCCTTGTGGAAGGGGCAGCAGGCAGCGTAGTTCTGCCCCGCCTTCTTGAGCGGCAGATAGCGCTCGACCACCTCGACGATGTCGAGGCGATTGAGCAGGTCCTGGACGAATTCGTCGGGAATACGGGCCATCGTGGACGCGGCGACCGGGGCGGCCGCTGCGGCAATCCTTTACTGCAGGCGCGCCTTGACCAGCGCGGATACCTTGCTCAGGTCGGCACGGCCGGCCAGCTTGGCCTTCACCTCGGCCATGATCTTGCCCATCGCGGCCACCGTGGCGCCATGGGCCGCCACCGCGGCTTCGACGGTCGCAGCGATCTCGGCCTCGTCGGCCTGCTGCGGCATATAGCCTTCCAGCACCGCCATCTCGGCTTTCTCGACGTCGGCCAGGTCCTGCCGACCGGCGGCCTCGTACTGGCCGATCGAATCGCGGCGCTGCTTCTGCATCTTGTCGATGATGGCGACGATCTGCTCGTCGCTCAATTCGATGCGTTCGTCGACTTCCTTCTGCTTCATGGCGGCCAGCAAGAGGCGGATGGTGCCCAGGCGGGCAGTCTCCTTCTGGCGCATGGCGGTTTTCATGTCGTCGGTGATGCGTTGCTTGAGGCTCATGAGCTTGCCCTGAAGAGTTGGGACGGTCGAAAAACACAAGGCCGCCAGTATAGACCGGCGGCCTTGGGCGCGTGGGTACGCAGAAAACGCAGCTGCTTAGTAGTACTTTTTCGGCAGTTGCTGGCTGCGGATGCGCTTGTAATGGCGCTTCACGGCAGCGGCCAGCTTGCGCTTGCGTTCGGTGGTCGGCTTCTCGTAGAACTCGCGAGCACGGAGTTCGGTGAGCAGGCCGGTTTTTTCCACCGCCCGCTTGAAGCGGCGCATGGCTACCTCAAACGGCTCGTTTTCTTTGACGCGTACGCTAGGCATGAATATCAGTCCTACTTTCGTAAGTGATAGGTTAATGGGAAAAAGGGCCCACATTCTAACGCCGGCCGGGCCGGATTAGAAGTCTGTTTTTGCGATCTTTTTTCCGCGGCGGCCGCCGCCAAGGGCGATCCGGCACACCGTAGCAAGGCTCAAGGCGCCCGCGCGTCGCACTCCGCACGCAGCTTGCGCAACAGTTGCAGCCGCTGCGGCAGAATCTCGCCGCCTTCGAGCGCTGCGATCAGCGCGCAGCCCGGTTCGCGGTCGTGGCGGCAATTGTGGAAGCGGCACTGGCCGATGTAGCGGCGGAATTCCGGGAACAGCGGCGCCAGCCGGTCGGCCGGCAGGTGACGCAGGCCGAATTCCTGCAGGCCCGGCGAATCGATCAGCTCGCCGCCGTTGGCCAAGGGGTAGAGCGTGGCGTGGGTGGTGGTGTGCTTGCCCGAATCGAGCGCCTCGGAAATCTCGTTGGTACGCGCATTGGCGGCCGGCACCAGCGCGTTGACCAGCGTCGACTTGCCCATGCCGCTCTGGCCGACGAAGACGGTGACCTGGTCTTCCAGGTGCGGCCACAGCGGGCCGACATCCTCGCGCGCCGACAGCTCGACCATCGGGTAGCCGAGCGCGCGATACGGCTCGAGCTGCCGGCGGGCCGCGGCGGTCTCGGCCAGGTCGGCCTTGTTGAGCACGATCAGCGCGCGGATGTCGGCGTCCTCGGCCGCCACCAGGCAACGGCTCAGCAGCTCCTCGTAGAAGCTCGGCACGGCCGCCAGCACCACCGCGATCTGGGTGACGTTGGCGGCGATCAGCTTCTCGCGGAACAGGTCGGAACGGTAGAGCAGGCTCACTCGCGGCAAGGCGCGCTCGATCACCGCCTGCTCGTCGTTGAGCAGGCCGACCTCGACCCGGTCGCCGACCGCGAAGTCGGTCTTCTTCTTGCGCGCGCTGGCGGTATAGCGGCGGCCGCCGACGTCGACGATGAAGGCCTTGCCGTGCGACTGGACGATGCGCGCGGTATCGACCATCAGACCAGCGCGTCGAGCTGGGCGGCGCAGACGAAATCGTTGCGGCTGATGCCGTTGCAGGAATGGGTGTCGTAGGCCACGGCCACGCTGTTGTAGGTGACGTGCAGCTCGGGGTGATGGTCCTCGCGGTGCGAGATCCAGGCCGAGGCGTTCACGAAGGCCAGCGTCTCGTAATAGTTGGCGAAGCGGAAGGTCTTGCGCAGCTTGCCGGCCTCGATGGCCCAGCCCGACACCTCGGCCAAGAGCGCGCGGCGCTCGTCCTCGGTCAGGTTGGGCACCACGGCCTGGCAGCGTTCCTGGGCGAGACTCATGGCATTGCTCCTATATGGCGATGCCGGCCGCAGGCGCGGCCGGCGGGGTTCAGGCGGCGGCGCGCCGCAACGCGGCGATGCGCAGCGCGGCCGGCGGATGGGAATCGTAGAACAGCGAATGCAACGGATCGGGCGTCAGCGTCGAGGCATTGTCGCGGTAGAGCTTGACCAGGCCGGACACCAGCGCCGCGCCGTCGCTGACTTCGGCGGCGTAGGCATCGGCCTCGTACTCGTGCTTGCGCGAGCCGCGGCTGGCCAGCCAGGCGAACGGGAAGGTGAACACCGGCAGCGCCAGGAAGAACAGCAGCAGCGCCGCCGCGGTCGACGGCGCGGCCACGCCGAGGCCAGCGTAGAACCAGTCCGAATCCTTGAGCAGGCCGAGCAGCGCCAGCGTGGCGAGGCCGAGCGCATACATCGTCGCCATGCGCTTGACGATGTGGCGGCGCTTGTAATGGCCGAGCTCGTGCGCCAGCACCGCCTCGACCTCGAGCGGTTCGAGGCGCTCGACCAGGGTGTCGAAGAACACGATGCGCTTGGTCCGGCCGAAGCCGGTGAAGTAGGCGTTGCCGTGACTGCTGCGCTTGCTGCCGTCCATCACGAACACGCCGTTGGAGGCGAAGCCGCACTTGCGCAGCAGCGCGTCGATGCGGTCCTTCAGCGCCGCGTCGGCCAGCGGGGTGAACTTGTTGAACAGCGGCGCGATGAAGGTCGGGTAGATCGCCATCACCGCGAGGCCGAAGACCACCCAGGCGGCCCAGGCGTACAGCCACCACAGCGCGCCGGCCGCCTCCATCAGCCACAGCACCAGCGCCACCAGCGGCAGGCCGAGCAAGGCGCCGAGCACCGTCGACTTGACCAGGTCGACCACGAACAGCAGCGGCGTGACCTTGTTGAAGCCGAAGCGCGCCTCGAGCACGAAGGTCGAATACAGCGAGAACGGCAACGTCAGGATGCCGTTGGCGACGGTCAGCAGCGCGATCAGCGCCAGGCCGGCGCCGATGCCCGAGCCGAGCCAGCCGCGCGCGAGCTGGTCGAACAGGCCCAGCACGCCGCCGAGCGTGAAGCCGGCCAGCAGGAGCGCGTCCCAGCCGATCGCCAGGCGGGCGAAGCGCACCTTGGCGGCGGTGTAGTCGGCGGCCTTCTGATGGGCGGCGAGATCGATCTGGCTGGCGAAATCGGCCGGTACCGCGGCGCGGTGGGCCAGCACGTGGCGCAGGTGCCGGGTCTTGAGCCAGAGCTGCAGGCCGGTGGAGAACAGGAGAAAGGCCAGGAAGACGAGACTGAAGGCGTGGGCGGTCATGCCGGGGTATGCGAAAATGGAGCGCTTTTAATATCGACGCCCGGCGGCATCCGAAGACGCGCGGGCAGAAAGACGGCGGCAGAGTATGGCACAAGACCAAAACCGGCTCATCTGGCTCGACATGGAAATGACCGGCCTGGACCCCGAGCGCGAACGCATCATCGAACTCGCCGTGGTGATCACCGACGCCAACCTCGACACCGTGGCCGAAGGCCCTGTGCTGGTGGTGCACCAGCCCGACGCGGTGCTCGACGCGATGGACGACTGGAACCGCAACACCCACGGCAAGTCGGGCCTGGTCGACAAGGTGCGCGCCTCGACGATCGACGAAGCGGCCGCCAGCCGCACGCTGCTCGATTTCCTGGCACTGCACGTCCCCAAGGGCGCCTCGCCGATGTGCGGCAACACCATCCATCAGGACCGCCGCTTCATGGCGCGCTGGATGCCCGAGCTCGAGGACTGGTTCCATTACCGCAACCTCGACGTCTCGACGATCAAGGAGCTGTGCAAGCGCTGGCGGCCCGACATTGCCAAGGGCCTGGTCAAGGCCGGCAAGCACGAGGCGCTGGCCGACATCTACGAATCGATCAACGAGCTCAAGTACTACCGCGAGCACTTCCTCCGAGCGAACCCATCGTGACCGGCAGCGCAGCCGCCCGGCAAGGCCGGGCGCTTACGATCGGTGCGTGCTCAAACGCGGGCTCGCTCCTGATTCATTCCTACTCCCCCCGCCCTCGCCACCCAGGGGCCCCCGCAAAGTCGGAGACTTTGCGGGGCGGGCCAGAGGGAGCCTCGCTTCGCCCGCAGAATGCTCACTGATCTCCCGCCGAGCATGTCCGCCCCCGATCCCATCGACCTCGCCCGGCTGCTCGGCACGGCGCTGCAAGCACGCGGCTGGCGCGTGACCAGCGCCGAGAGCTGCACCGGCGGCGGCATCGCCCACGCGATCACCGAGATCGCCGGTTCGTCCGGCTGGTTCGACCAGGCCTTCGTCACCTACTCCAACGCCGCCAAGCAGAAGCTGGTCGGCGTGCCGGCCGGGCTGCTGGCCGCCCACGGCGCCGTCAGCGAGCCGGTCGCGCGGGCGATGGCCGAGGGCGCCCGCGCGGCGGCCGAGGCCGATCTGGCCGTGGCGGTATCGGGCATCGCCGGCCCCGGCGGCGCGGTGCCGGGCAAGCCGGTCGGCACGGTCTGCTTCGCCTGGGCCGGCCCGGCCGGCAGCCGCAGCGAGACCCGCCATTTCGCCGGCGACCGCGCCGCCGTGCGCCGCCAGTCGGTCGTCCATGCCCTGGCCGGCCTGCTGGCCCAGACCCAATCCGAACAACAACAAGGCTGACATGACCACACTCGTCGCGGTGCGCAAAGGCAATCAGATCGCCATCGCCGCCGATACCCAATCGACCTTCGGCGACACCCGCCTCGGCCACCGCCACGATGCGCGGCCGGAAAAGATCTTCGCCTCGCACGACAGCTTCTTCGGCATCTGCGGCGCCGCCGCCCACGACCTGGTGCTGCAGTCGGTGCTGCACAAGACGCGGACACTGGATTTCTCCAGCCGCGCCACCATCTTCGAGTCGTTCCGCAAGCTGCATCCCAAGCTCAAGGAAGACTTCTTCCTCAAGACCGAGGAAGAAGAGGACGACCCGTACGAATCGAGCCAGATGACGGTGCTGATCGCCAATGCGCACGGCATCTTCGGCGTCTACTCGATGCGCGAGGTCTACGAATACCGCCACTTCTGGGCGATCGGCTCCGGCCGCGACTTCGCCGTCGGCGCGATGGCGGCGGTCTACGACCGGCCCGAACTCGACGCGGCCGCCATCGCCCGCATCGGCGTCGAGACCGGCTGCGAATTCGATGTCAGCTCCTCGCTGCCGCTGACGCTGCACGTCGTCGAGCTGGCCAGGGCCGGCTGACGCCCAACCCGAACCACCAGGATTTCCCGCGACATGACCCAAGATACCCTGCAACGCTTCCTGTTCGACGCCGCCCCGGTCCGCGGCGAAGTGGTCCGGCTGGGCGACACCTGGCGCCAGGTGCTCGCGCGGCGCGACTACCCGCCAGTGCTGCAGAAGCTGATCGGTGAACTGCTGGCCGCCTCGGCGCTGATGAGCGCGATGCTGAAGTTCGACGGCTCGCTGATCATGCAGCTGCACGGCAAGGGCCGGCTCAAGCTGGTGGTGATCGAGTGCGAAGCCGACCTGACCATGCGCGCCACCGCGCGCTGGGACGAGGAAGCCGGCGACCTGCCCGACCTGCCGCTGGCCGAGCTGCTCGGCGACGGCAAGTTCGTCATCACGCTCGATCCGCGCGACGGCGGCCAGAGCTACCAGGGCATCGTCGGCCTGGCCGGCGCCAGCGTGGCGGCCATCATCGAGCACTACATGCAGAGCTCGGAGCAGCTCGACACCCGGCTGTGGCTGTCCAGCGACAACGGCGTGGCGGCCGGCATGATGCTGCAGAAGCTGCCGGCCGGCCACGGCGACCCGCACGGCTGGGAGCACCTGACCACGCTGGCCGAGACGCTGACGCCGGCCGAGCTGAGCACCCTGCAGCCCGAAGAGCTGCTCTACCGCCTGTTCCACCAGGAAAGCGTGCGGGTGATGGCCGAGGAGCATCCGCACTTCGGCTGCCGCTGCACCCGCGAGCGCGTCGGCAACATGCTGAAGATGCTGGGCCGGGAGGAAGCCGACTCGATCGTGGCCGAGCGCGGCGGCATCGACATCAACTGCGACTTCTGCAACCAGCACTACCGCTTCGACGCGGTCGACGTGGCGCAGCTGTTCGCCACCGATTCGACGGCCGGGCCGGGCGACACGCGGCACTAGGCCGCCCCGTCCGCAGCGGCGGTAGCGAATGCAAAGGGGGCGGACGCCCCCTTTTTTCGTGCCGGCATCCGCCGCGGAATCTGCCCGCGCGACACGCCACCGCAGGCTGCCCGCGCGATCGACCCAGCCACGGCACGACGGCTGCAGGCCGGATTCAGAGCAGCTCGAGATCGACGGACCGCGCGCCGGGAAAGACCTTGGTCAATTGCTCGGCCGACAGGCCGAATTGCCGCTGGAACAATCCGCCGAGCACCTGCCGATAGTCGTTGAGCACCGGGAAGTCGCGATCCTGCAGCAGCGTCGAGCGGCGGACCTCGACCTGCTCTCCCGCGACGCGGCCGCCGGCGACGCTGCCGCCCAGCACCCAGAAGACCGTGCCGTGGCCATGATCGGTACCGCGGCTGCCGTTCTCCCTGAAGGTGCGGCCGAATTCGCTGACCACCACCACCACCGTGTCGTCCCAGGCCTTGCCCATCTCGTCGGCGAAGGCCGCCAGGCCGCGGCCGAGTTCGTCGAAGCGCGACGCCAGGTAGCCGCCGTTGCCGCCCTGGCTCACATGGGTGTCCCAACCGCCGACATCGACGAAACCGAGGCGGTAGCGCTCGCGCATCAACTTGCCGATACGCCGCGCTTCCAGTTCGAACCCGCGTGCGCTCACGGCATTGCGGCTGGACGACTCCATCTCCTCGGCGAAGGCCTTGAGCACCTCGTCGCGCATGCCGAAGCCCTCGCTGACCTGGCCGGCCAACCGGCTCCCGCGATACATGCCAGCGATGATCTGGCTCTGCCGCACGCTCAGGCCCGGCTTGGCGACCTGGCGCAGCGCGACGTTGGGCACCGCAGCCGGCCCGCTCATGACCAGCGGCAACTGGTCGGTGAAGGCGATCGCGCCCTGGCCGCCCAGCACGCCGGCCAGGCGATTGAGGAAGCCCGAGCGATAGTCGCGCGCACCGCCGGCCGCCAGGCCCAGCTCGATCGACTGCTGGGTCTCGAAATGGCTGCGGGATAGGTCGTCGGTCCCCGCGAACGGGACGAAGGCCAGCTGGCGGCGCTGGAACAGCGGGTACAGGCTTTCGCGCAGCACCGGGTTCAGCGCCCAGTCGCCATCGACCGGCAGCGCGGCCTGCAGGTCGCTGCCCGGCCGGGCCAGGGCGAGGGTGGGACGCGCCTCGTAGTAGTCGCTGCTGTGGTAGGGGATCAGCAGGCTGGCCGCATCGTAGCCGCCGCGCAGGAAGACCAGCACGAAACGCGCGCTGCCGCCGGCCGGCGCGGCCAGCAGGCGCACCGGCCCCGCCAGCAGCGGCAAGGCCGCCAGCGATCGGATGAATTGGCGCCGGTTGGTCGGCATGATCCCCTCCTAGCGGTCCATGAACTCGGGCGAGGACAGCAGGAACACGTTCCATTCCTGCGGCGAGCCCGCCTGCTCCAGCGCCTTGCGGGTCGCCTCGCCCAGATGGCCGCGCATGCGTTCGAAATAGAGCGAATCCGAAAGCTGCGGCACGGCCGACGCTTCCGCGCCCTGGTCCGCCTCGCCGCGGAACAGGCCGGCACGGCCGTTGCCGATCGCGCTGGCGATCTCGAAGCGGGTGGTCATCTGCCCCGGGCTGGTCCAGGCCGATTCGTACAGCGGATAGCCGTCCGGCGTCTGCCGGCCGTGCAAGGGCTGCCCCATGCGGATCAGCCACTGGATCATCGGGTCGGTGTTCAGGATGGGCCTGCCGTCGTAGGCCAGCCGTACCGCCGAGATCACGTAGTGGACCGGATCCTTGAACTGCTTGCCGAGCGAACGCGCGAACTCGGACGAGCGGAACAGCACGCGCAGGGTGTCCGCGACCTGGCCGTCGCTACGCAGGAAGGTGGCGGCCATCTGCTCGACCAGCGCTGGCGACGGATCGCCGGCGAGGAAATAGCGCGCCATCTTGCGGCAGACGAAGCGCGCGGTGGCCGGATGCCGGGCGAGCCGGTCCAGCGCCTCGTCCACCTCGGCCAGGCCGCGGCCGCGCAGGGGCTGGCCGAGCAGCACCTTGTCGCCGTAGTCGTGCCGCGCCGGATTGAATTCGAACAAGCCGTCGCGCAGATACTGCGATTGGAGTTCCGGCTTGAGCTTGGGCGCGTCCGCGGTCAGGTTGATGCCGACCCCGGTCAGCACGCGGGCCAGCTCCTGCACGTCCTGCTGGCTGTAGCCGCCGTCGACGCCCAGGGTATGCAGCTCGAGCAGCTCGCGCGCGTAGTTCTCGTTGATGCGGCCAGCCACGTTCTGCTCGTTGTCGAGGTAGCGCAACATGGCGGGATGGCGCAGCGTGGCGCCGAGCAGATCGCGGAAACGCCCCAGCGCACGCGGCCGGATCGCCGCGTCGACGTAGTCGCCCAGCATCACCCCGCTCTTGCCCTGGAACACCGAGAAGTGGTTGGCCCAGAACCAGGCCATCTGCTCCTGCAGCTGGTTGGGCGAATACAGGCTGCGCAGCAGCATCCGGCTGGCGAACTCGCGGTAGATCGCGGTGGCCGCCTTCTGGTAGGCCGCGGTGGCGACGTCCTTGTCGGCGCTCATGGTCATGGCCTGCACCGTCTTGCGCTGCCGCTCGAGCTCCGGCACCAGCTCGGCCAGCGGCCGCTGGCTCAGCGTCATGGCCGCCAACTGGCGCTCGACCGGTCCAGGCAGGGTCGCCGGCTTGGGATGCAGCTGTGCCTCGATGTAGCGATCGACGCCCAGCTGGGCGATCTGCCGCATGTCCGACGAGGTCGCGCCCCAGCCGAGGCGATCGAGCAGGCGCACCGGATCGATCTGCGGCCGGTCGCCGCGCTCGGCGGCGCCGGCCGGCGCGGCGAGCAGCCACAGGCCGGCCGCCGCGGCGACCAGCACCAGGGCGCGGCCCATCGCTCTGCCCTGCGGCACGGAGATCGGATTCATGCGGAAGCCTCGTGGGAATCGGTCCCGCCGGCGGGATCTGCCTGGGGATGCAGGTTTAGGTAGGCGAAGCCGCGCCCGGGTTCCCGCCCCGGCCGGCCGGGTGCCGCGCTACGCCGTCGCGGCCTCGGCCACGAACACCTGCGTGCCCGCCTCGCGCAGCGCGGCGGCCAGGTGGGCCGGCGGGAGGCATCGGTGAACAGGCAGTCGATCTGGCCCAGGTGGCCCAGCCGCACCATCGCCTCGCGGTCGAACTTGGTGTGGTCGGCCACCAGCCAGACCTGGCGCGACTGCTCGATGATGGTCTGCGCCACCTTGACCTCCTTGTAGTCGAAATCGCGCAGGCTGCCGTCGGGCTCGATGCTGGAGATGCCGATGATGCCGATGTCGACGCGGAACTGGCGGATGAAGTCGATGGTGGCCTCGCCGACCACGCCGCGGTCGCGCGCGCGCACCACGCCGCCGGCCACGATCACTTCGCAGTCGGTATTGGCCGACAGCGTCATCGCCACGTTGAGGTTGTTGGTGACCACGTGCAGGTCGCGGTGGTGCAGCAGCGCCTCGGCCACCGCCTCGGTGGTGGTGCCGATATTGATGAACAGCGACTTGCCGTCCGGCAGCTCCTGCGCCACCCGCGCGGCGATGCGGCGCTTGGCGTCGTTGTTGAGCACCTGGCGCTGCGGATAGGCGATGTTCTGCACGCTCGACGGGACGCCGACGCCGCCATGGTAGCGCTGCACCAGCTTGTCCTCGTCCATCTGGGCGATGTCGCGGCGGATGGTCTGCATGGTGACGCCGAAATGGGTCGCCAGCTCGTCCACCGACACGAAGCCGCGCTGGCGCACCAGTTCCAGGAGTTCGCTCTGCCTCGGGTTCACGCGCGGCCTCCGCCTGTCTTGATGAGGGAAACGATCGGATGAAAAAACGATCGGCCGAAACTTAGCACCTTTCCTTTTCGCACACTAATCGCGCCGCGGCGCGACGCCGAAATCCGCCCGCCAACGCCACGCCGTCGCAATCCAGGCCAATGTGCAGCTGCAACACGCGCATCGCCGACAAGCGGCCCCGGCCGCCTCCGAGATACGGCATCCGATCTGATGCACTGCAAAACGAACATTCAAATCGCAATAAAACGAACACAAACGCACACAAAAGGAAATTTTTGGCGTATCTTGCCGGCCATGAAACAACGCCGGGCGAGATCGCGCCGGCTCCAGCGGAGGAAGGCCGTGCAAGCTGTTCAATACGACGTACTGGTGGTGGGCGGCGGCATCAACGGTGCCGGCATCGCCCGCGATGCGGCCGGCCGCGGCCTGTCGGTGCTGCTGTGCGAGCGCGACGACCTGGCACAGCACACCTCGTCCAACAGCACCAAGCTGATCCACGGCGGCCTGCGCTACCTCGAGTACTACGAGTTCGGCCTGGTGCGGAAGGCGCTGCAGGAGCGCGAGGTGCTGCTCAAGTCGGCGCCGCACATCATGTGGCCGCTGCGCTTCGTGATGCCGCACGACAGCCATCTCCGGCCGGCCTGGCTGATCCGCGCCGGCATGTTCCTCTACGATCACCTGGCCCGGCGCGAGATCCTGCCCGGCTCGCGCAGCGTGAACCTGCGCCGCCACGCCACCGGCGAGCCGCTGCGCGACCATTTCCGCAAGGGCTTCATCTATTCCGACGGCTGGGTGCAGGACGCCCGGCTGGTCACGCTGTGCGCGATGGATGCGCGCGAACGCGGCGCCACCGTGCTGACCCGCACCGCGGTGGTGTCGGCCCGGCGCGGCCCGCGCGACTGGCGCGTGACGCTGCGCGACGAACAGGGCAAGGAGCGCGAGGTCGGCTGCCGCCTGCTGGTCAACGCGGCCGGCCCCTGGGTCGGCGAGCTGCTCGGCATCGCCCAGGTCGCCTCGCGCCGCCAGGTGCGGCTGGTCAAGGGCAGCCATATCGTGGTCAAGCGCCTGTTCGACCATCCTTACGCCTATATTTTCCAGAACCCCGACAAGCGCATCATCTTCGCCATCCCTACGAGGACGATTACACCCTGATCGGCACCACCGACGTCGAGTACCACGGCGACCCGGCGCGGGTGGCGATCGACGCCGACGAGACCGCCTACCTGTGCGAGATGGCCAGCCGCTACTTCAAGCGGCCGGTGGCGGTCGCCGACGTGGTGTGGAGCTACTCGGGCGTGCGGCCGCTGCTCGACGACGAGTCGGCCAGCGCCGCCAGCGTGACGCGCGACTACGAGCTGGTGCTCGACCAGTCGTCCGCGCCGGTGCTGTCGGTGTTCGGCGGCAAGATCACCACCTTCCGCAAGCTGGCGGAGGAGGCCACCGACCGGCTGCAGGCCTTGATCGGCCACGGCGGCGGGCCTGGACCGAGCGCGCCAAGCTGCCCGGCGGCGAATTGCCGGGCAACGACGCCGAAGCCTTCGCCGCCGGCCTGTGCCAGAGCTGGCCCTGGCTGCCGCCGGCGCTGGCGCGGCGGTATGCGCGGACCTACGGCAGCCGCGCCGGCCGGCTGATCGGCGAGGCCGGCGCGCTGGCCGATCTCGGCGCCGAGATCGCGCCCGGCGTGTACGAGGCCGAGCTGCGCTACCTGGTGCGCGAGGAATTCGTCCGCCGCGCCGACGACGTGCTGTGGCGCCGGTCCAAGCTCGGCCTGCACCTGCCGGCCGACGCGGCGACGCGGATCGCGGCCTGGCTGCAAGACAATGTTGCAAAGCTTACTGAAACGAACGAAAACGATTACCCTGTAATGCAAGCGTAAGCATTACGGCATCGACGCAGCACGCCTCACCCGGAAGGACGGCCGCCGACCCTGCGGCCGATGGAGACCGCGGCGACCGTTCGACCATACGAACGGCGACGCGACTGGAGACCGAGTCCAATGAAACAGAAGAATCGCACCCGCGTGAGCGCCTGCTTGGGGCGTAATCAAGGCGCCCAGCACAGCCGGGTTGAACACCCGGCGCGCATGGGCAACGCCGAGTGCGCCCCAGGCAGGCGCTCACCCTCCGGGCCGTGGCCTCCCGGCGCGCGCCCGCGCGTTGCGAGCCTTGCCCAGGCGTCCAGCCTGGGTGGCGGCCCGCGCCTTCGTGCACCCGCCGGGAGGACACGGCGCGGGTGCGATTCTTCTGTTTCATTGGACTAGCACATGCAGCTACACCTCGAAGGGGTGAGCAAGCTGGTGGGTGCGGAGACGCACATCCATCCGCTCGACCTCACCTTGCAACCCGGCAAGATCAACGTGCTGCTCGGCCAGACCCGGGCCGGCAAGACCACCCTGATGCGGCTGATGGCCGGCCTCGACCGGCCGAGCCAGGGCCGCGTGCTGGCCGACGGCGTCGACGTCACCGGCGTGTCGGTGCGGCGCCGCAAGCTGGCGATGGTCTACCAGCAGTTCGTCAATTACCCCTCGTTCACGGTGTTCGAGAACATCGCCTCGCCGCTGCGGCTGGCCGGCGGCCTGTCCGACGCCGAGATCCGCGCCCGCGTCGGCGCGATCGCCGAGAAGCTGCATATCGCCCACCTGCTCGACCGCCTGCCCGGCGCGCTGTCCGGCGGCCAGCAGCAGCGCACCGCGATGGCGCGCGCGATGGTCAAGAACGCGCCGCTGCTGCTGCTCGACGAGCCGCTGGTCAACCTCGACTACAAGCTGCGCGAGGAATTGCGCGCCGAATTGAAGGAACTGTTCACCGGCGGCCAGACCACCGTGGTCTACGCCACCACCGAGCCGCAGGAAGCGCTGCTGCTGGGCGGCCATACCGCGGTGCTCGACGAGGGCCGGCTGCTGCAGTTCGCGCCCACGCTCGAGGTGTTCCACCACCCGGCCACCCGCCGCGTGGCGCAGGTGTTCAGCGATCCGCCGATGAACCTGTTCCCGGCCACCGTGCGCGGCGAGGCGCGCGAGGTCCACCTCGCCTCCGACCTGGCGCTGCCGCTGGCCGGCCACCTGGCCCGGCTGCCGGCCGGCGGCTACACGCTCGGCATCCGCCCCAGCCACCTGCGGCTGGCGCCGAACACGCCCGACGACGTGGCGCTGCACTGCGAGGTCGAGCTGGCCGAGATCAGCGGCTCGGACAGCTATCTGCACGCGCGCCACGGCGGCAGCGACTGGGTGGCGCAACTGCCCGGCGTACGCGAGCTGGTGCCCGGCAGCACGGTGCAGCTCTACATCGACCCGCGCGAAGTATTCGCCTTCGATGCCGACGGCCGGCTGGCCGGCTCGCCCGAACGCAACCCGGCCTGACAGGAGACGACCATGGCAAGGATCGAACTGGTCGGCCTCGGCCACCGCTACCCCGGCAACGAGAGCTACTCGCTGCAGCCGCAGACCATGACCTGGCAGGACGGCGGCGCCTACGCGCTGCTCGGCCCGTCGGGCTGCGGCAAGACCACGCTGCTGAACATCATCTCGGGCCTGCTGGTCCCCAGCGAAGGCCGCGTGCTGTTCGACGGCCGCGACGTGACCGCGCTGCCGCCCGAGAAACGCAACATCGCCCAGGTTTTCCAGTTCCCGGTCATCTACGACACGATGACGGTGTTCGACAACCTGGCCTTCCCGCTGCGCAACCGCAAGCTGCCCGAGCCCGAGGTGCGCAGCCGGGTACAGGAGATCGCCGAGATCCTCGACCTCTCCGGCCAGCTCAAGCGCCGCGCCGCCGGCCTGTCGGCCGAGGAGAAGCAGATCATCTCGCTGGGCCGCGGCCTGGTGCGCAAGGACGTGGCGGCGGTGCTGTTCGACGAGCCGCTGACGGTGATCGATCCGCACGTCAAGTGGCTGCTGCGCCGCCAGCTCAAGCTGATCCACCAGCAGCTCAGGCTGTCGCTGATCTACGTGACCCACGACCAGATCGAGGCGCTGACCTTCGCCGACCAGGTGGTGGTGATGTACGAGGGCCAGGTGGTGCAGATGGGCACGCCGCAGGACCTGTTCGAGACGCCGGCGCATACCTTCGTCGGCCACTTCATCGGCAGCCCGGGCATGAACCTGCTGCCGTGCGAACTGAACGGCGCGTCGATCCGGCTCGGCGAGCAGTCGCTGGCGATCGACGCGGCGCTGGCCACCCGGCTCGGCCAGGTCGGCAAGCCGCTGACGCTGGCGTACGGCCGGAGTTCGTCCGCGTGGCCGGCACCGACATGGCGGCGCTCGACGCCGAGGTGGTCAGGCTGGAAGACCTCGGCACGGTCAAGTTGCTGACCGCGCGGCTGGCCGGCCAGCAGATCAAGGTGAAGCTCGGCGAGCACGAGCGGGTGGAAGGCGAGCGCGTGCGGCTGAACCTCGCGCCCGAGCGGACCATGTTCTACGCCGACGGCCAGCGCGTGGCCTAAGGGGAAATCGATATGAAACCGATCAACAACAAGGCCTGGTTCCTGGTCCTGCCGGTGGTGCTGTGCGTGGCCTTCTCGGCGGTGATCCCGCTGATGACGGTGGTGAACTACTCGGTGCAGGACATCCTCGGCCCCGACCAGAAGGTCTTCGTCGGCACCGAATGGTTCAAGGCGGTGCTGCGCGACCCCGAGCTGCACGGCGCGCTGCTGCGGCAGGTGATCTTCTCCGCCACCGTGCTGGCGATCGAGATTCCGCTCGGCATCCTGCTGGCGCTGGCGCTGCCGGCGCAGGGCTGGAAATCGTCGCTGGCGCTGGTGCTCTTGGCCATGCCGCTGCTGATCCCGCAGAACGTGGTCGGCACCATCTGGCAGATCTACGGCCGCACCGACATCGGCCTGGGCGGCGTGGTGGTCAGCGCGCTCGGCGCCGACTACAACTACGCGGCCGATTCGCTCGACGCCTGGCTCACCGTGGTGGTGATGGACGTGTGGCACTGGACGCCGCTGATCGCCCTCTTGGCCTTCGCCGGCCTGCGCGCGATCCCCGAGGCCTACTACCAGGCCGCCCGCATCGACGGCGCCTCGCGGCTGGCGGTGTTCCGCTTCATCCAGCTGCCCAAGATGCGCGGCGTGCTCTTGATCGGCCTGCTGCTGCGCTTCATGGACAGTTTCATGATCTACACCGAGCCCTTCGTGCTGACCGGCGGCGGGCCCGGCAACGCCACCACCTTCCTCAGCCAGTACCTGACGCAGAAGGCCGTCGGCCAGTTCGACCTCGGCCCGGCCGCCGCCTTCTCGCTGATCTACTTCCTCATCATCCTGCTCGCCTGCTTCGTGTTCTACACGCTGCTGCAGAACAACGCGGCGGCCGAGCAAAAGACGGAGGCCTGAACCATGAAGAAACGCTATTTCGGCCTCGTGCTCTACCTGCTGTTCGCCATCCTGCCGATCTACTGGATGCTGAACATGTCGCTCAAGACCAACGAGGAGATCACCGGCGTATTCAGCCTGTGGCCGCACGCGCTGACCTTCGACAACTTCCGCACCATCCTGACCGACCCGGCCTGGTACAGCGGTTACGTCAACTCGCTGATCTACGTCGGCATCAACACGGTGCTGTCGGTCGGCGTCGCGCTGCCGGCCGCCTACGCCTTCTCGCGCTACCAGTTCCTCGGCGACAAGCACCTGTTCTTCTGGCTGCTGACCAACCGCATGAGCCCGCCGGCGGTGTTCCTGCTGCCCTTCTTCCAGCTCTATTCGAGCGTGAACCTGTTCGACACCCATATCGCGGTGGCGCTGGCGCACATGCTGTTCAACGTGCCGCTGGCGGTGTGGATCCTGGAAGGCTTCATGTCGGGCATCCCGCGCGAGATCGACGAGACCGCCTACATCGACGGCTACAGCTTCCCGCGCTTCTTCGTGCGCATCTTCATCCCGCTGATCGGGGCCGGCATCGGCGTGACCGCCTTCTTCTGCTTCATGTTCAGCTGGGTGGAACTGCTGCTGGCGCGCACGCTGACCTCGGTCAACGCCAAGCCGATCGTGGCGATCATGACCCGCACGGTGTCGGCCGCCGGCATGGACTGGGGCGTGCTGGCCGCGGCCGGCATCCTGACCATCGTGCCCGGCGCGCTGGTGATCTGGTTCGTGCGCAACTACATCGCCAAGGGCTTCGCCATGGGGCGGGTCTGAGGCCGGCAGGACGATCGAAACCGCGGCCGGTTTTCCGTAGGTCGGGCTTTATGCCCGACAGCGAGGCCGGTCGATGGCGCAGTCGGCATAAAGCCCGACCTACAGGAGCCTGCGAGGCTCGCAAGGAGACACGAACATGGAATGGATGGCCTGGACGCCCGTGGTGGCGATCTTCTTCGGCTGCGTCGCGGCGATGCTGGTCGGCATGACGATCTGGCAGGTGCTGAGCCCGACGGTGCCGCGGCGCGGCCTGTTGCCGCTGGTCACCACCCGCGGCGACCGGCTGTTCCTCGGCCTGTTGTCGGCCGCCTACATCAACCTGGCCTGGACCGGGCTGACCGACATGAACCAGTGGTACGGCACCGGCGCGTCCTTCGTGCTGCTCTTGATCATCATGCGCTGGGGTGACCCCCGCATGTAGGAGCGGCTTCAGCGGCGAACGGCGCCGGCGGCATGTCCGGCCGTTCGCGATGCAGCCGACCGTTCGCGGCTGCAGCCGCTCCTACGGAAACCCACGACTCCGCAACCAAGCGCCAGCCGCGCCTTCCGGCCGGCGCCCCGATACACCGAAGGCAACGATGCAGTCGAAAAACTAGGAGACAAACCGTGATGAAGAAACTGGTAGTAGCCCTGGCCTGTGCCTTCGCGGCGCCGATGGCCTTCGCCGGCCCCGCCGAAGCGCAGAAGTGGATCGACGGCGAGTTCCAGCCGAGCACCCTGTCCAAGGCGCAGCAGCTCGACGAGATGAAGTGGTTCATCGCGGCCGCCGACAAGCTCAAGAAGGCCGGCATCACCGAGATCAACGTGGTGTCCGAGACCATCGACACCCACGTCTACGAATCGAAGACGCTGGCCAAGGCGTTCACCGAGATCACCGGCATCAAGGTCAACCACGACCTGATCCAGGAAGGCGACGTGGTCGAGAAGCTGCAGACCCAGATGCAGTCGGGCAAGAACATCTACGACGGCTGGATCTCCGACTCCGACCTGATCGGCACCCACTACCGCTACGGCCAGATCGTGCCGCTGACCGACTTCATGGCCGGCGAGGGCAAGGAGTTCACCAGCCCGACGCTGGACCTGAACGACTTCATCGGCCTGAAGTTCACCACCGCGCCCGACCGCAAGCTCTACCAGTTGCCCGACCAGCAGTTCGCCAACCTGTACTGGTTCCGCGCCGACTGGTTCGAGCGCGCCGACCTGAAGAAGAAGTTCAAGGAGAAGTACGGCTACGAGCTCGGCGTGCCGGTCAACTGGTCGGCCTACGAGGACATCGCCAACTTCTTCACCAACGACGTCAAGACCATCGACGGCGTGAAGGTCTACGGCCACATGGACTACGGCAAGAAGGACCCGTCGCTCGGCTGGCGCTTCACCGATGCCTGGCTGTCGATGGCCGGCTCGGCCGACCGCGGCCTGCCCAACGGCTTCCCGGTCGACGAGTGGGGCATCCGCGCCGACCGCTGCCAGCCGGTGGGCGCCTCGGTCAGCCGCGGCGGCGCCACCAACAGCCCGGCCGCCGTCTACGCGCTGACCAAGTACGTCGACTGGATGAAGCTGTACGCGCCGCCGCAGGCGATCGGCATGACCTTCTCCGAAGCCGGCCCGGTGCCGGCCCAGGGCAACGTCGCCCAGCAGATCTTCTGGTACACCGCCTTCACCGCCTCGATGAACAAGCCGGGCCTGCCGGTGGTGAACAAGGACGGCACGCCGAAGTGGCGCATGGCCCCCAGCCCCTACGGCCCGTACTGGAAGCCCGGCATGCAGAACGGCTACCAGGACGTCGGCAGCTGGACCTTCTTCAAGTCGACCCCGCTGGCGCGCCGCCAGGCCGCCTGGCTGTACGCCCAGTTCGTCACCGCCAAGTCGGTGTCGCTGAAGAAGAGCATCACCGGTCTGACCTTCATCCGCGATTCGGACATCAAGAGCCAGGCGATGACCGACATGGCGCCCAAGCTCGGCGGCCTGGTCGAGTTCTACCGCAGCCCGGCCCGGGTGGCCTGGACGCCGACCGGCACCAACGTGCCCGACTACCCCAAGCTGGCCCAGCTGTGGTGGAAGAACGTGGCCACCGCGGTCACCGGCGAGCAGACCCCGCAAGGCGCGATGGACAACCTGGCGCGCGAGATGGACGGCGTGATGGCGCGGCTGGAACGCGCCGGCATGAAGGCCTGCGCACCCAAGCTCAACCCCGAGACCGATCCGAAGGCCTGGATGGGCAAGGGCGGCGCCCCGTGGCCCAAGCTCGCCAACGAGAAGCCCAAGGGCGAGACCGTGCCGTACGAGCAGCTGCTCAAGGCCTGGAAGGAAGGCAAGGTCCGCTGATACAAGACGGTATCCGCTGAGCACTCCTCCCCCTTCAAGGGGGAGGCCGGGAGGGGATGGGGCTGGATTGCAACCGACGGCCACCCCATCCCCACCCTCCCTCGAAGGGGAGGGAGTGCGACGCCGCACAGGTCGGACAAGATCACTCCGTTCGTATGGGCGCGGCCGGTCGGCCGGCCTCCGGTCGACCGGCCGCCCCATGCGCCTTTTCAGATGACGGACAATGCCGGGCGTAATCCATACCGGCCAAAGGTAAGACCCATGTCCTACGTCCTCGCCCTCGACCAGGGCACCACCAGCTCGCGCGCCATCGTGTTCGACCGCGCCGGCCGTCCGGTCGCCAGCGCCCAGCAGGAATTCCCGCAGCACTTCCCGCAGCCGGGCTGGGTCGAGCACGATCCGCTCGACCTGTGGCGCAGCCAGCTCGCCACCGCGCGCGAGGCGCTTAAGCGCGCCGGCATCGGCGCCGACCAGCTCGCCGGCCTCGGCATCACCAACCAGCGCGAGACCACCGTGCTGTGGGAGCGCGCCAGCGGCCGGCCGGTGGCCAACGCCATCGTCTGGCAGGACCGCCGCACCGCCGAGCTGTGCAAGCGGCTGGCCGACGCCGGCCACGAGGCGCTGGTGCGCGAACGCACCGGCCTGGTGCTCGATTCCTATTTCTCCGGCCCCAAGCTGGCCTGGCTGCTCGAGCAGGTGCCGGGCGCCAGGAAGCGCGCCGAAGCCGGCGAGCTGATGTTCGGCACGGTCGACACCTGGCTGATCTGGAACCTGACCGGCGGCCGGCTGCACATCACCGATCCGAGCAACGCCGCCCGCACGCTGCTGTACGACATCCACCGCCAGCGCTGGGACGACGAGCTGCTGGCGCTGTTCGGCATCCCTTCGCGGCTGCTGCCGGCGGTGGTGCCGTCGAGCGGCCGCCACGGCGAGACCGAGGCCGAGCTGCTCGGCGCCGAGGTGACCATCGCCGGCATCGCCGGCGACCAGCAGTCGGCCCTGTTCGGCCAGGCCTGCCACCAGCCCGGCATGGCCAAGAACACCTACGGCACCGGCTGCTTCATGCTGCTGCAGACCGGCGAGCGGGCGATGCGCTCCGAGCACGGCCTGTTGACCACCGTGGCCGCCAGCGCCGGCGGCAAGCCGCGCTACGCGCTCGAGGGCAGCGTCTTCGTCGGCGGCGCGGTGGTGCAATGGCTGCGCGACGGCCTCGGCCTGGTGCCGAACTCGTCGGCGGTCGAGCCGCTGGCCGCCTCGGTGCCCGACAACGGCGGCGTCTACTTCGTGCCGGCCTTCACCGGCCTCGGCGCGCCGCACTGGGACCCGCACGCCTGCGGCGGCCTGCTGGGCCTGTCGCGCGGCACCACCCAGGCCCATATCGCCCGCGCTGCGCTCGAAGGCATCGCCTTCCAGTCGGCCGACCTGCTCGAGGCGATGCAGGCCGATTCCGGCCGGCCGCTGACCGAATTGCGCGCCGACGGCGGCGCGGCGGCCAACAACCTGCTGCTGCAGGTGCAGGCCGACCTGCTGGGCGTGCCGGTGGTGCGGCCGCAGGTGCTCGAGACCACGGCGCTCGGCGCGGCGCTGCTGGCCGGCCTCGCCACCGGCGTGTATGCCAGCGTGGCCGAGCTCGAGGCGCAGTGGCAGATCGACCGGGTGTTCGAGCCGGCGATCAGCCGCGACGAGGCGGCGGCGCGGCGGCGCAAGTGGCGGTCGGCGGTGGTTCGGGTGCAGCACTGGCAGGTCTAGGGGTTTGAATCGGGTTCGAGTTGTATCGAGCGGCCGAGCAGGCACCCGGCAAAGCCGGGCGCTTGCGGTCCGTGAGTCCTCGACCAGCGACCTGTCCTGATTCATTCCGCCTCCCCCGCCCTCGCCGCCTCGGGGGCCCCGCAAAGCCCAAGACCTTGTGGGGTGGACCAGAGGGAGCCTCGCTGACGCTCGTTCGTGGGACGCTCGACCATTTGTGAAGCTCTACGGTACCGGCTTGCCCGCCGCCGATCGATGAACCTGTAGGAGCGGCTTCAGCCGCGAATGGTTGATCGTGACGACTCCCGTCATTCGCAGCCGCAGCCGCTCCTACGAAGCAATGCCGAGTAGATCGGGCTGTACGCCCGACGGCGACCTCGATCCGCAGCGCTGCCGGGCATAAAGCCCGACCTACGGAAGATTTGCAGCGGAGCTTGGATCGAGTGCCGCGCAGTCCAGCAAACGCGTTCCACCCAAGCTAGCGATAGATTGATCCGCAGGTCGGGCTTCAACCCGACAGCAACCGGCCTGGTGGCCACAAGCCATTTACATCGACCGGCGCTTCTACCCGGAAGCGCGCCTTACAGGAAACGCAGCATGGCAAACCACGCGAACAACCGGCCGCGGCTGATCGTCGGCAACTGGAAAATGAACGGCAGCCTGGCCGCCAACGCCGCGCTGCTCGATGCGCTGGCGCAGGCGCCGGCCGCCGGCTGCGCGCGCGTGGTCTGTCCGCCCTTCCCTTACCTGGCCCAGGCCGCCACCCTGCTGGCCGGCAGCGAGGTCGCGCTCGGCGCGCAGAACTGCGGCCACGCAGCGGCCGGCGCCTACACCGGCGAAGTGGCCGCGCCGATGCTGGCCGAGCTCGGCTGCCGCTACGTGATCGTCGGCCATTCCGAGCGGCGCGCGATGTTCGGCGACGACGACGCGCGGGTGGCGGCCAAGACCGCGCTGGCCTTCGAGCACGGCCTCACGCCGATCCTGTGCGTCGGCGAGACGCTGGCGCAGTACGAGGCCGGCCAGGCCACGGCGGTGATCGACGGCCAGCTCGACGCGGTGCTCGGCACGCTCGACGCCGGGCGCATCGACCGCCTGGTGATCGCCTACGAGCCGATCTGGGCGATCGGCACCGGCCGCAGCGCCAGCGCCGAGCAGGTCGACGCCGCGCTCGAACGCATCGCCGCCGCGGTCGCCCGCCATGCCGCCTCGGCGCGGCCGCAGCTGCTGTACGGCGGCAGCGTGACGGCCGCCACCGCGCAATGGCTGGCGCCGCTGGCGCGCGTCGACGGCGTGCTGGTCGGCGGGGCCTCGCTGCAGGCGGAGGCGTTCCTCGCGATCGAGCAGGCATTCGCCGCCGCCGGGCAAACCGCCCGAGGCTGAGCATTCACGTAGGAGCGGCTGCAGCCGCGAATGGGCGGTCGTGATGCTGCCGCCATTCGCGGCTGAAGCCGCTCCTACAGGCTGCAATGGATCGGGCGGCGATCGGTCGGCACGGGGAGCCCCCCGCCAGCCGGCAACGCAGATTCGCTCGGCGGCATGCCGCGCGACCGATGCCGGCTGTTGAAACAACGGGCAGCCCGATCCCGACCAGCGCTCCCTCACCCTGCCCGCTCCCGGCGGGAGCGGGTTCATTCCCTCGTCATCGCCATGCGCTGTTGCAAATCAGCGCATTGTCATTCACCGGGACGGCCAAAGGCCCGTTCCGCCTTGTAGCGCCCTGAGCACGCTGGCTAAGATGCCCGCGCCCTCCTCCACCCGGAATCGCCATGCTGCGCATGCCCCGCCCGGCACTCCCTTGCCCGCCGTCCCCGCCAGCGCGCCGTCGCTGCCCTACGAGGCGCCGGCGCTCGGCGTCAACTACTGGGTCCGCGACGGCATCCTGCCCGATGCCGAGGCGGTCGCCGCGCGCTGCTTCGATCGGCAGAACTGGCTGTACGGCTATCCGCACGCGCCGGAGAAATGGCCCGGCATGCGCTTCCACGGCGCGCTCACGCCGGACGAGCTGGCCCACATCGAAAGCTGGGTACGCGAGGCGACCGGCGCCCGCAAGCTGTGGGTCGAGACCGCCCCCGGCGGCGCCAAGCTCGACTTCAACGTGGCGCAGCTGGTCGGCGAACGCGAATGCGGGCCGCGGCCGCATACCGACAGCCGCGACCTGAGCCGCTACGCCGCGGTGATCTACCTGAGCCCCACGCCGGCGGCCGACGCCGGCACCAGCTTCTACCGGCTGCGCTACCCGAACGGCGCGGCCGGCGGCAACCTGGTGGCCGCGCCGCACCGCAACCTGGTCGATGCACTCGGCGTGCGTTCGCTGCCGCCGCAAGCCTGGTACGAGGTCGAGCGCGTCGACAACGTGTTCAACCGCATGCTGCTGTACAAGTCGAACATGGTGCACAGCGCCACGCGCTACTTCGGCGAGAAGGCGCGCGACCGGCGGCTCACCGCGGTGTTCTTCTGGATGGCCGACATGGCCGAGGCGCTGACCCCGCTCCTGTAGGGCCCGGCAAAATCCGGCGGCGGGCCCCGTGCGACGGCCGCAACAGCCGCTTCCCGCTGCAACGCGCCCGAGCCGGCTCAGGGACAGGTCCCGATCACATAGTCGTTCGGCCCGCGCTGCCGCAGCGTGGTGACGACGAACACGTTCCACAGCCCCATGTTCTGATTCGAACCGTTGGCATAGGCGTAGCCGCCGGCCTGGTGGGCGCGGCCGGCCACGGTGTGCGCGTAGTTGCTGGCGCGGAAGCAGGTCGCCGCGCCGCCGCCGGTGGTGGCCGCCACCGCCGCGCTGGCCGGCCCGGCCGTGCCGTCGGCGGCCAGCGCGCGCACGCTGTAGACATAGCGCGTGGCGGCGGCCAGGCCGCCGTCGGTGTAGGCGGTGGCGGCGACCGCCGCCGCGTTGACCTTGGCGCCGTCGCGGTAGACGTCGTAGCCGGCCGCGCCGGCCACCGCGTTCCAGGCCAGGCTCACCGAATCGGTACCGGCCGCCGTCACCGCCAGGCCGGTCGGCGCGGCCGGGCCGCCCGGGCTGCCGCCACCGTCGGCGATGCGATCCATCATCGCCTTGATCGCCGCGATCTGGACGCCCTGGCGAGTGGCGAAATCGTTGCCGTACCAGCCGACCCAGTCCCAGCAGCCGTTCGGGTTGGGCAGGCTGCCGCTGGCGGCGGTGGCGTGGCTGGCGTTGTCGGCGGTCGCCTGCGGGTAGAGCACGATCAGCCGGTTGGTATCGGCCCAGCGGTTGTAGCCGGTATTGCGGAGGAACTTGTCGCCGATCCGGCCGTAGTACTGCTGGCAGCCGTGCAGCGCGACGTGCAGCCGGCAGGCCTGGCCGGCGGCGCAGTCGGCCGGCACATACAGCCAGCCGCGCGTATCCATGCCGCGGCCGGCCGGGTCGGCGACGAACTCGGCCTGGTCGAACTCGACCAGCTGGCCGCCGGGCGCGCCGTCGTTGCGCGGCGCCAGCGTGCCGTAGATATGCTGCAGCAGCGCGCCGGCGGCGTCGAAGCCGCAATTGCTGATATAGGGCGAGACCGCGCTGCCGCAGGCGTTGTTGCCGCCGCTGTCGAAATCGGTCGGGAAGGTATGGGCGGTGCCGAGCGTGTCGCGGTAGAGCACGCCGGCGGCCGGCACGAAGCTGGCGTAGTAGTCGCGCAGCTTGTCCATCACGCCCTGGCCCACCGTGCTGTCGGCGGTGCCGGAGAACAGGAAGACGCGGTGCGCGGCCAGGTTGGCCACCGCGTCGATGCTGCCGCCGCTGCGGCTATTGGTCAGCGCGACCAGCGGCGTCACGTCGGGCGAGCCGGCGTACATGCAGGCGGTGTAGTGGTACTGGCCGGCGCAGCCGTAGGGGCCGCCGGCGACGATGCCGGCGCCCTTGAAGACGGACGAGTGGGCCACTTCGAGCTGCACCGCCATGAAGCCGCCGGCCGACAGGCCGGAGACCGAGCTCTGCGACAGGTCGACGTTGTAGCGGCCGAGCGGTGCGGCGGCCAGCAGGACGGGCGCGGCGAGGCCCAGGGCCAGCGCGCGCAAGGTGGATAGGGGCTTCATGCGGTCTTCCTCCGTGTTCGTATGGGCGATGTGCTCCCTCGAACCTGCCCCGTCTGGCGCGGGGATCGTGCCGCCACCTTAGCGCGCCGCGCCCGCGGCCGAGCCGGCCGCTGCCCGGCGGCGACTTGGCCGGCCGGCGCAACGGCCGGTCACGAAAGGCAAGGATGCACCGCGGAGGAAAACCGCCCAACCAGCGCCAGCCGAACGAAGCCAAGCAGCCCAGCGCCTTGACGACGGCGCTTCTCCCTCCGCGTCCTCGGCGTCCTCCGCGGTAGAACGGTTTTCGACGCCCGGTGACCGCCCTTCCCCGTCAGTCCGGCACCGTCAGCACGTCGGCCGCGAAGCCGATCGCGTTGGCCGCGGCCGGCACGTTGGCCAGCGGCGGCAGGCTGGCCGCCGGCAGCGTGTCGCCGGCCGCCGTGCGCGGCGTGGTGCGCACCACCTGGCTGGCCGGCAGCGGCGCGCCGTTGCGCAGGTGGGCCCACATCGCGTCGAGCGCGCGGCCGGCGTAGACGTGCAGCGGGATGTAGCGCGTCGGGAAGCCGGACAGCGCCAGGAAGCCGTCGAAATGCTGGCCGTGGGTGACCTCGACATAGCTGAGCTTCGACGCGCCGGCCTCGGTCTTGCGGTTCAGCGCGTAGTAGGCGCGCGCCGCGTGGTTGACCGGGATCAGCGCATCGGCGCGGCCGGCCACGATGATCGCCGGCTTGCCGCGCAGGTCGCCGCCGAGCTGCGCCTCGGCCACCCCGGCGGCGACGCGGTCGGCCATCGCCTTCTCGACCCCGACCAGCGCCAGCCCGGTCTGCGGATCGCGGCCGGTGGCCAGCTTGCGCAGGCAGATCGCGCCGTCGACGTTGTAGTCGGCCTGGGCGGTGCTGGCCGAGACCGACAGCGCGTCGGCGCGCGCGCCGCCGACCGACAGGTTGTTGACGATGTTCAGCCCGCCGGTCGGCGGCACGCCGCTGCCGTTGCCGAACAGGCCGGCCAGCGCGGCCGCCGGCGCCGCGATCACGCTGCCGCCGGCATCGGTGAAGGCGTAGCTGTAGCCGCAGACGTTGTCGGCCACGCTGAAGCGGCCGTAGGCGTTGACGTAGGCCAGCGTCACGCCCGGCACCGCGCCGAGGCCGTAGTGGCTGGCGTGCAGCGCATCGGCCTCGGGCAGCCAGCCGCCGGCGATCAGCTTGGCGTAGGCATCGCTGGCCTGCGCCTCGAGCGTGGCGCCGCCGACCAGGCCCTTGACAGCCAGCGCGTTGCAGCGGGCCGCGCCGCGGGCGGCATCGACCGCGCCGCCGAAGGCCGAATTGGCGCCGGCCAGCCGGGCCGACTGCACCGCGCAGGGCTGGTACAGGTTGGCCAGCGTCATGTAGTCGATCAGCGGGCGGCCGATCGAAGGCATGGTGGCCAGGCCCTGGCGGATGGTCAGCCCGGCCACGCTGCGCGGCTGGACCTGCGGCTCGCCGACCGCGACGCCGTCGATCAGCCCGCCGCCGTCCTGCTCGGCCGCCGCCAGCGCGGCGCCGCCGCCGTTGGAGACGCTGGCGGCGATCACCGTCACCTTGGCCGGCGTGGCGTAGTCGGCCAGGCGGCGGCCGTCGGCGTCGGTGCCGGCGTATTTCTCGTTGAGCAGCCAGAAGGCGAACTGCACCGCGCGCAGGGTGTCGCGGCCCCAGTCCTTCTCCGGTTCTGCTGCGAGTGCGCATGCTTGACCGCCAGCCGGTCCGGGTAGCCGGCGTTGAAGGCGGTCAGCGCGGCGCCGCTCAGCTCGGCCTGGAAGTGGGCGTTCTTGCCGGCCGCGGCGCGCGAGGTGCGGCGGCCGTCGATCAGGTTGACGGTGTCGGCGGCCAGGTCGTGCACGCCGAGGCCGCTGCCCTTGTCGGCATAGGCCACCGCGCAGCCGTGCTTGAGGCCCCACTCGCCGGCGGTGGCGATGGCGCCGTAGACGCCGCGCGAGCCCGACGAGGTACCGGTGATCACGCAGGGCCGCAGGCGGTCGAAGCCGGCCGGGATCTGCACCATCAGCGCCACGTTCTGGCGGCCGCTGCCGTCGTCGGCGTAGGCCAGGAATTCCTCGCCGGCGATCTTGCCTTCGCCGCCGGTGTCGTTGCCGGCCACGTCGAGATTGGGGCCGTACAGCCGGCCGTAGCCGCCGGCGGTACTGATGTCGACCAGCGCGCGGTAGTTGTTCCAGATCGCCGCGCGGCGCAGCTCGGCGGCGGTCGGGCTGGCCGGGTTGGCATAGGCCGGCAAGGCGGCGGCGAGGCCGGTCTTGCCGAGGCCGGCGGTCAACAGGTCGTCGCTGCTGCCGTCGTAGGCCTTGCGGTCGACCTGGCCGAGCCAGCCGGGCTTGGTGTTGAGCGGCTGGTCGGGACCGTCGTCGTCGCCTCCGCCGCCACAGGCGGACAGGCCGGCCGCGACGGCCAGGGACAGCGCCAGCGGGCGCCAGATGGGGTGATGGACGGGCATGGGATTCCTCCTCGTTGGGTCTCGCGCAGGGCTTGCGCGGACACGGTTTCAACCGCGAACGGGGAGGATGGATGCACGGCGCGCCCGACCAGCCCGTCGCAACGGGTATGCGGGCCTGCATGCCGATGGAATGACAGCGGCCCGTGGGTCGGGCCGGCGGGCGTGGCGATGGTTCCCGGCCATCGCCTTTATATGGCTGCGAACACGTGCGCGGTCGCCGCAGCAGCGGCTTCCGCCGCGAATGGCCGGCGATGCCGCGCTTGCGGATTCGCGGCTGAAGCCGCTCCTACGGGAAGCCGACCTACATGCCTGCCTCGAAATAGCCGGACCGGATCCAGCCCGCGCCGCCTCCTGCGTGCGGCCTTGACGATCACGGCCGCGGTCGGGCGCCAAACCGAGTCACGCGGTTGCCGGCCGCTCGCGCAAGGCCACCGCCAGCGCATCGGCCAGCTCGTCCAGCCGCGATTCGTCGAGCCCGGCCAGGTTGATGCGGCCGCCGGCCACCAGGTAGACCGCGAACTCGTCGCGCAGCCGGGCGATCGCGGCGGCGTCCAGCGGCAGCATCGAGAACATGCCGCGGTGCGCACGCAGCGCCTCGACCGGGGTGCCGCGCGCCGCCAGCGCGTCGGCCAGCGCTTCGCGGCTGCCGAGCACGCGCTGGCGCATGCCCTCGAGCTCCTCGCGCCAGACCCAGCTCAGTTCGCTCGAGCCCATGATCGCCGCCACCACCTCGGCGCCGTGGTCGGGCGGCATGGTGTAGCTGCGGCGCGCCAGCTCGAACAGCTTGCCGCGCACCCGGGCCGGGTCGGCCGACTTGACCAGCGCCGCGCCGGTGCGCTCGCGGTAGAGGCCGAAATGCTTGGAGCACGAGTACACCGCCAGCATCTCCGGCACCGCCGCGGCCAGGACGCGCAGGCCGGCCGCGTCGGCCTCCAGCCCGTCGCCGAAGCCCTGGTAGGCCAGGTCGACGAAGGGCAGGAAGCCCTGGGCGGCCGCCATGCCGGCCAGCCGCTGCCAGTCGGCCGGCGCCAGGTCGACGCCGCTGGGGTTGTGGCAGCAGCCGTGCAGCAGCAGCACGTCGTCGGCGCCGAGGCCGGCCACCGCATCGAAGAAGGCGTCGCGCCGCAGCGTGCCGCCAGCGGCGTCGAGATAGGGATAGAAGGACACCTCGAGCCCGGCCGCGCGCATGATCGGCGCGTGGTTGACGTAGCTCGGGTCGCTGATCCAGACCCGCGCGCCGGGCCGCGCCGCCGCGACCAGGTCGGCCAGCAGGCGCAGGCCGCCGCTGGCGCCCGGCGTCTGCAGCGTCAGCCAGCCGCCGGCCTCGGCCTGCTCGCCCAACGCCAGCTTGGCCACCGCCTGGTTGAAGCGCTCGTTGCCGCCGAGGCCGAGATAGGTCTTGCTCGGCTGCGCCGCGGCCAGCGCCTGCTCGGCCAGCCGTACCGCCGCCATCACCGGCGTGCGGCCCTGGCCGTCGCGGTAGACGCCGATGCCCAGGTCGAGCTTGTGCGGCCGCGGATCGGCGCGGAAGGCCTCGGCGACCGACAGGATGGGATCGGCGACGGCGGGGGAAAGGGTCTGGAACATGCGGACTCCGCGGACAGGGTTCGGATCGGGTGGAAAAAGGCCGGCGCTCAGTGCGAGCGGTGGACCCAGACGACGCCGGCGACGATCAGCGCCATGCCCAGCAGGGTCGCGGCCGACGGGATCTCGCCGAACAGCGGCACCGCCAGCAGGCCGGCCAGCACCGGGTCAGCGCGCCGGCGGCCGCCGGGCGCTGGGCGCCGAGCCGGGCGATGGCGAAGGCATAGGTCAAGGACGCGACGAAACCGACGCCGACGCCCTGCACCAGGCCATGGAACCATAGTTCGGCGGCCGGCAGCGCGGCGAGGCCGATCGGCGGATGCAGCAACAGCCAGGGCGCCAGCAGCGCCAGCGAGCCGGTCGAGATCAGCGCCGCGCCCTCGATCGGCGCCAGGCCCGAGCGGCGCAGCGCCACGGTGAAGTTGGCCCACATCAGGCTGCCCAGCAGGAACAGCGCATAGCCGCGCCAGACCTCGCCGGCGCCGTGGTTGAAGGCCAGCAGCACCGCCACCCCGGCGGCGATCGCCGCCAGCGCGCCGCCGCGGCCGGCCGGCAACGGCTGGCGGTAGACCAGCGCGCCGAGCAGCGCCACGAACAGCGGGATGGTGCCCGGGATCAGCGTGCTGCCGTCGACCACCGGCGCATGGCGCATGCCGAGCCCGGCGATCAGGAAGTAAGGCAGGCCGCTGCCGGCCAGGATGGACAGCAACAGCGGCCACGGCACCGCGGCGATGCGGCGGCGGCGCAGCCACAGCACCGGCAGGAAGGCGAGGCCGGCCGGCGCGAAGCGGATCGCCGCCAGCTCGCTCGGCGCCAGGTGGGCGCGCGCGCCGGCGCGCAGCGAGAGGAAGAAGCCGGCCCAGATCAGCACGGTGACGGCCAGCGCGGCATAGCCGGCCCAGGCAGCGTGCTGCGGTGTGGCGTCCGCGGCCGGGCGCAAGGGCGGCTGGGCGGTGACGGGCAAGGCGACGCTGGCGGACATGGGCGGCTCCGGTGGGGAATGCGACGATTATCCGCCGCAGCCCGGAGCGGTTTCGCGCGAATTCGGCCACCCACCATGCAAAATTTGGCGCTTTCCACCAATCCATCGGCCATACTTGGCCGATTCGACTCAGACCGGAAAAGCCATGGACCGCATCGACCGCCAGCTGCTCGAACTGCTGCAGCGCCAGGGCCGGCTCAGCACCGCCGAACTCGCCGAACGCGTCGCGCTCTCCGCCACGCCGTGCGCACGCCGGCTCAAGCGGCTCGAGGAGGACGGCATCATCCAGGGCTACCGCGCGGTGCTCGACCGCAAGCGGCTGCAGCTGGCGACCACGGTGTTCGTCAACGTGCGGCTGATGCACCACCGCGAGGATGCGGTGCGATTGTTCGAGGACGCGATGTCGGCGATGGCCGAGGTGGTCGGCTGCCACGTGGTGTCGGGTACCTACGATTACCTGCTCGAGGTGGTGGTACGCGACCTGCCCGACTATGAACAGGTGGTGCGCAAGCTGCAGACGCTGGCGATGGTGCAGGACATCACCAGCAACTTCGCGATCCGCACGGTGAAGAGCAACGCGCCGTTGCCGCTGGGAAGCTAGGCAGCGGCCCCGCCCGCCGCCGCAGAACGGACGGGCATCCGCCGGAGGAAGCCATGAAGCGCCTCGTCGTCCTCGCAATCCTCGCCCTGATCGTCTGGCAGGGCTACAGCAGCTACAAGGCGCGCCAGGCCGCCAAGCTGCAGGCCGCGGCGGTGTCCCGGGCATTCGACACCTTCGCGCCGGAGCCGGCGGCCGCCCCGGTGCGCATCGAGCGGGCGCCGGCCGCGCAGTTCAGTTGCGACGGCCGCACCCATTGCTCGCAGATGCGCTCGTGCGAGGAGGCGACCTTCTTCCTGCGCAACTGCCCCGGCCCGGAAATGGACGGCGACAACGACGGCATCCCATGCGAGAAGCAGTGGTGCGGACCGTCGTCATGACTTGCGGACCGGGATGATCTGCCCCGCAACGCGTTCGCCGGGGAATCGCCGGAAGGCCGGCTGATGAGGCCGAAGCGCGCGGCTGGGCATGACACGCGACGACAACCAGCGCGTCGGGCCCGGCCCTCGCACTGCTCCAGTGACTAGCGCCTGCGAGCGCAGGCCCCGCCCCGATCAGTCGCGCACCAGCCGAACCGGCAGGGTGGAGCGCCCGTCCTGCGGCAGGCAGACGCCCTCCTTGCGGCATTCCTTGCGGTAGCGGCACAGCAGGCAGGACGGCACGCTGCGCGCCAGGCAGCCGACGCCCGCGATCACGCCCAGTATCAGGATGATCGCGGCCCACATGGCTTACTTGCCCGGCTCGGTGACGAAGCCGAGCTTCTGCACGCCGGCGCGCTGCGCCGCCGCCATGGCCTGCGCCACGTGCTCGTACTCGACCTTGCGGTCGGCCCGGATGTGCAGCTCGGGCTGCGGCTTCCTGGCCGCGGCCTCGGCCAGCTTGGCCTCGAAGGCCGTCGGCTCGAGCAGCGCCTCGTTCCAGAACAGCTTGCCGTCGGCGGTGATCGACAGCGTCACCGTCTCGGGCTTCTCTTCGTTGGGCTGGTTCTGCGCGCGCGGCAGGTCGAGCTTCACCGAGTGGGTGATCACCGGCACGGTGATGATGAAGATGATCAGCAGCACCAGCATCACGTCGACCAGCGGCGTCATGTTGATCTCGCTCATCACCCCGCTGTTGCCGGGCCGTCGAAGTTTCCGCTGCCGAAGGCCATCTCAGCGGCCCCCGCCCTGGACCTGGCGGACCGAGGTCAGCACCGGCTTGCCGGCGGCATCGGCGCGCACCACCGGCGCGCCGGTGACGAAGTAGGAATGCAGGTCGTGGGCGAAGCGGTTGATGCGGCCCAGCAACGCGTTGTTGCCGCGGGTCAGCGCGTTGTAGCCGAGCACGGCCGGGATGGCGACCACCAGGCCGAAGGCGGTCATGATCAGCGACTCGCCGACCGGGCCGGCCACCTTGTCGATGCTGACCTGGCCGGAGAAGCCGATGCTGATCAGCGCGTGGAAGATGCCCCACACGGTACCCAAGAGGCCGACGAAGGGCGCGGTCGAGCCGACCGAGGCCAGGATCGACAGGCCCGACTGCATGCGCTCGACCGATTCGTCGATCGCGCGCTTGAGGCAGCTGGTCACCCAGTCGCTCAGCGTCAGCTGGCCGTGCAGGTCGTCCTGGCTGTCGCGATGGTGGGCGACCGCGTCGCGGCCTTCCTCGGCCAGGTGCCGGAACGGGTTGTCGTCGCGGCTGCCGTCCAGCAGGTGCAGGCCCTCGCTGAACGACTGGGCGTGCCAGAACTCGGTGGTCGCGGTATGGGCCATGCGGCGCTGCCGCATCTGGCGCAGCGCGCGCGTCACGATCACGTACCACGACGCGATCGACATCAGCAGCAGGGCCACGGCCACGCTGCGAGTCACGAAATCGCCCTGGGCCCACATGCCGGCCAGGCTGAACTGATGCTGATCCATTGTTTCGATGCCTTCCCTGATGCTGATGAATCCCCGCACGGCCGCCGCCGCGGCGTACGGGGCGAAACCGTCAACTTTCCAGCGAGAACTTCACCGGCTGCGTGTGCCAGACCGCCAGGGTCTTGTCGCCCTGGCGCGCCGGTACGAATTTCCAGCGCTTGACCGCGCTCAGAGCCGAGTCGTCGAGCCGGCCGAAGCCGCTGGACTGCTTGAGCTTGATCTCGCCCACGCTGCCGTCGGCCAGGATGTAGACCGACAGCAGCACCACGCCCTCCTCGCCCAGCTTGCGCGACAGGCCCGGGTAGACCGGCGCCGGATTGTTCAGGTGGGCCGCGTCGCTGCGCGGCGGCGACACCGGGGCCGGCGGCGCGGGCGGCGGTGCCGGCTCGGCCTTGGCCACCTCGACCGGGGCCGGCGGCACCGGCTCGACCGGCGGCGTGCTGATCGCGTTGGGCGACGGTGGCGCGTTCTTGATCGGCGGCAGCGGCACGGGCTGCGGCTTGGGCCGCTGCACCGGCTGCGGCTTGGGCGGCACCGGCTTCTCCTCGCTCGGCGGCGCCACGATCGGCAACGGCTCGGGCGGCAGGACCACCGCAGTGATCACCTGGGGCGGCTTGATCGGCTCGGGCCGGGTCATGCCCAGCGCCAGCGCGCCGAGCGCGGCCGCGTGCGCGCAGCAGACCAGCACCAGCGGAGCGGTGCTCCGGTTGAATATCGTGTTGAGGCGCATGCCCGGTTTGTAATTGGAATGAAAATGCGATTGCGAGGAATTCTCATTTTAATGAGAATTGTTTTCATTGGCAAATTTGCCGCACCGCAGCATCAAGCGGCACAACGGCTTACAATCCGCTGTCATGTCTACCTTGCCGCCCTATCGCCCGCCGCGCTGGCTCGTCGGCGCCCATGCCGAGACGATCTACCCCGCGCTCGCCCTCAAGCGGCCGCCGCCGCCGTATCGGCGCGAAGTCTGGAACACGCCCGACGGCGACGAGATCGCGATCGACTGGCTGCTGGCCGATGCCGCAAGCGACGCGCCGCTGGTGGTGCATTTCCATGGTCTCGAAGGCAGCTCGGCCAGCCACTACGCCGGCGCGCTGATGCATGCGCTGGCTGCGCGCGGCTGGCGCGGCGCGGTGGCGCATTTCCGCGGCTGCGGCGGCCATCGCAACCGCAAGCCGCGCGCCTACCATGCCGGCGACTCGGCCGAGGTCGACTGGATCCTGCGCCGCTTCCGCCAGGCGCACGGCGGGCCGCTCTACGCCGCCGGCGTCTCGCTCGGCGGCAATGCGCTGGCCAAGTGGCTGGGGGAACAGGCCGAAGCGGCCAATGCGATCGTCGCCGGCGCAGCGGTGATCTCCGCGCCGCTCGACCTGACAGCGGCCGGCAAGGTGCTCGACCGCGGCCTGAACAAGGCCATCTACACGCGCGAATTCCTGCGTACGCTGCGGCCCAAGACGCTGGCCCAGCTGGCCGACTTCGGCCAGGAACTGGCTTTCCTCGGCGTCTCGCCGGCCGAGATCGCCGCCGCGCGCACCTTCCGCGACTTCGACGAGCGCGTCACCGCGCCGCTGCACGGCTTCGAGGGCGCCGCCGACTACTGGCGCCGCTCGAGCAGCAAGCCCTGGCTCGCCCGCATCACGCTGCCGACACTGGTGATCAACGCGCGCAACGATCCCTTCCTGCCGGCCGCAGCCCTGCCCGCCCCGGATGAAGTCAGCCCCCAGGTGACGCTGGTGCAGACCGCCCGCGGCGGCCACGTCGGCTTCGTCGAAGGCCCGTTCCCGGGCCGGATCGACTGGCTGCCGCGCTGCCTGCTGGCCTTCTTCGACCAAGCAGGCCGAGCCGCAGCGTAACGAGCCGGGCCGACGGCGCTAGCCGCCCGGCACCACCGCATCGCCGACCCGTACCGTGCCCAGGCCGCGCGCCACCAGGTTGATGCCGAACTCGGTACCCTGCTCGCCGATCCGGTAGCCGTTGAGCGTCTCGAGCGGCTGGCGCGCCGGGTCCAGCTCGGCCGTCTCGGGGTCGACCGTGGTGAAGATGCAGCGGCCGCAGGGCTTGACGTTCTCGAACAGCACCTCGCCGACGCGGATCCGGCTCCAGCCGTCTTCCTCGTAGGGCACGGCCGTCTCGACCACCAGGTTGGGGCGGAAATGCCGCATCGTCACCGGCCGCTCGAGCCGGCCGTTCAGGTCGGCCAGCGAGGCCGTGCCGATCAGCAGCAGCGGATAGCCGTCGGCGAAGCCGACCGGCACCTCGGGCACCGCGTTGGTCCGCCGCGTGGTCTCCGGGCCGACGTAGTGCAGGCGGCAGTTGGTGCCGAGGTAGTCGGAGAACCAGAAATCCGCCTCGACCTGGCCGGCGCGCGCATCGAACTGGCTGCGCCAGACCTTCACCGACTCGCGCTCGCCGAGCTCCGCCACCTCGACCCGCAGGTCCGGCATGCCCGGCGCGCGGAAGGTGGCGCCGACCGCATCGGCGGCGACCTCGATCAGCACCATGCGCGGATGCTGACGCCCGGTCAGGAAGCCGCCGGCGCCATCGCCGAGCATCCAGCGGCGGTCGTGCTGCAGCCCCATCGGCTCGACCAGCGCCTGCTCGACCAGGTTGGCGCGGCAGGATTTGAGCGGGTGGATATGGATCTCGGCGAGGCGCATGGGGGTCTCCGGCGGGTGGACGAATGCGCACGAGTCTAAAGCGCGAGCCGCCTGACGTTCATGCACAGCGCGAGGAGGCTGGGGCAGGACTGTCCGGACGCCGCCCACACGCATGCCTCGCCTCACGCCTCACGCCTCACGCCTCACGCCTCACGCCTCACGCCTCACGCCTCACGCCTCACGCCTCACGCCTCACGCAATATAAGCATCCGCTACAGGACGAAGGACTAGAATCGAGGCCCGACGACCGCAGCCCATGCTCATGCAGCCAACCCGCTTCGCCTTCCCCGCCTTCCTGCTCGGCGCGGCCTGCATCGGCTTCGCCGGGATCTTCGTGCGGCTGTCCGAGGTCGGGCCGGTCGCCACCGGCTTCTGGCGCATGCTGCTGGCCACGCCCATCCTCTGGCTGATGAGCCTGCACGGGCCGGCGCCGGGCGGGCCGCGCCGGCATGGCGGCATCGCGCTGACCGCGCTGTTCTTCGCGCTCGACCTCACCGTCTGGCACCTGTCGCTGCACATCACCACGGTGGCCAACGCCACCCTGCTCACCAACTGCGTTCCGGTGTTCTGCGTACCGCTGCTGGGCTGGCTGCTGTGGAAGGAGGCGATCTCGCCGAGCTTCGCGCAGAGCTTCGCCATCACGCTGCTCGGCGTGGTGCTGCTGACCGGCGAGAACTTCGCGCTGGCGCCGCAGCGTTTCGCCGGCGACCTGCTGGCCACGCTGGCCGCGGCCTTCTATTGCGGCTACCTGCTCACGCTCAAGTCGGTCCGCCGCGACGTCCCGGTCGCCCGGCTGATGGCGCAGAGCAGCGCGTTGTCGGCGCTGATCATGCTGGCGATCGCCGCCGCCCGCGGCGAGGTGCTGATGCCGGCCGGCCTCGACGCCTGGCTGGTGCTGATCGGCCTGGCGCTGGTCACCCAGGTCGGCGGCCAGACGCTGATCGCCTACGGCATCGGCCACGTCTCAGCCCACGTCGCCGCGCTGGGCCTGATGTGCCAGCCGGCGGTCGCCACGCTGGCCGCCTGGCTGCTGTTCGACGAGCGCATCGCGCCGCTGCAGTTCTGCGGTGCCGGACTGATCCTCGTCGGCATCTGGTTCGCCAAGCGGCGCGATCGGTGAGCCGGGATCGGCTCATATTCACCCGCAACGGTGATTCATCGCGCTGCAACATCGGAATCGCATAAAGCGAATCTGTGCTACGGCATGAAATGTCCCGACCGGCGATGAACCGTCCCGGCCTGCTGTGTCAAAATTCCGTGCAAACGCACAATCCGCGCCGTTCGAGCCACAAAGCGGTTGCCTGGCGAGGGTGAGGCTGGCTAACATGCTGACGGGACGTCTCAAACCCATTTCCCTTGGAAAGTGAGGATTTCATGAAATCGAAACTGTTTATCGCCGCAGTGCTGGCCGCGGCCATGTCGTCGGCTTTCGCCGCTGAAGAAGCCGGCGCCGCCACCACCGGCGCCGGTGGTGCTTCGACCGGTGGCGCCGCTGTCGCCGGCAGCTCGGCTGCTGCCGTGACCACCACCACGCTGATCACCGTTGGCCTGACGACCGCTGTGGCCGTCGCCGCCACGTCCAGCAACAACGACACGCCGTCGTCGCACGTCACGCCTAGCCACCACTAATTCCTAGTGGTTGCCAGCTGTACGTCGAAATAGCCACGTCGCCGTGGCTATTTCTTTTTTGTGCCCGCACCCAATCCAAATTTGATAGCGCCACGTTCACGATGCGAAACCGCTCCTTCGGCGTCCTTGCCCTGCCCTTGTTGATCAGCAGTCTGTTCGCACAAGCCAATAGCAATCTGAGCGGTCAAAGCGGCATGATCCAGATGCCCGACGCCCGCATCGGCGCCGACGGGACCTGGCGCTTGGGGATGGATTTCCAGAAACCGTACCGTGCCGGCTGGAGCAGCATTTCCGTCACCCCCTGGCTCGAGGGCAGTGCCCGCTTCACGCGATTCGGCGGATTGACCTGGCTGGAACAGGGCTACGGCGATGCGGGCGACAAAGCCTTCGCAGGGAAACTGCTGCTGAGCCCGGAAGACCGCTACCTGCCGGCCCTCGCCGTCGGCATCGACGACTTCGAAGGCACCGGCCTGTTCAGCTCGCAATACCTCGTGGCGAGCAAGCAGCTGGGCCCGGTCGACGTAACGCTGGGTTATGGCCGCAAGCGCATCGATGGTGCATTCGGCGGGATCCGCTACCGACCGTCCTTTTTGCCGGGTTTCTCGTTCGTCGGCGAATACGACGCGAACGATTACAGCAAGGATCAATACGCCGACAAGAGCGGCGTGGACAAGCGCAAAAAGGGCGCCAATATCGGCGTGGAATATCAATGGGGCTGGTTGAACGGCCAGGTCGGCCGCCTGACCGATGGGACGATCTCGGCCAACGCCTACCTGTCCATCCCGCTCAACAAGAAAGAATTCATTCCAAAGATCGACGAGCCTGCGCCGCTCGTCATGTTGCCGCCGCGTCCGACCGAACAGCAATGGCGCGAAAATCCCCAATACCGGCGGAACCTGCTGCGCGCGCTCGACGGACAGGACTTCCGCGACATCCGCTTCAGCTTGCAGGGCAATGCCCTGCAGCTCAACCTCGCCAATACCCGCATCGCCAAGCCGAGCCGGGCGGCCGGCCGGGCCGCGCGCATCGCGCTGGCCTACGTGCCGTTCGGCACGCGCCAGATCACCGTCACGCTGGAGCAGAGCGGAAGCGGCGTACTGACCTACCAATTCACCGATACCGATGCGCTGGCCAGCTATTTCAACGGGACGCTGTCGCGCGAGCGCCTGGCCCAGACCGTCACGGTCCGCTACGCCTCGCCGAACGACCAGGTCAGCCAGGACGAAATGGCCGAGGTGCTGACCGAGCTGTCGAACGAGCGCTATCGCGCCGACTTCCAGCTGGGCGACAACGCCGGCGAACTGGGCCAGTTTGCGGTGGAGGATCTAGGCCTCAGCAAACTGCGGATCGCCCCCAAGGTCGGCTTCTATTTCAACGATCCGAGCGGCGTCCTGAAATACGATCTCTACCTGCAGTCGGGCATCAATCTCCGGCTCGCCAAGCAGACCTTCTTCGAGACCTCGGTTTCCGCCTCGGTCCTCGAAAACGTCTCGAGCGTCTCGCAGGATTCGAACAGCCGCCTGCCGCACGTCCGTTCCGACGTCGCCGAATACAAGCGGGACGGCAAGGTCACGCTCGAGCGTGCCCTGCTTAATCAGTACTACCATCTGGGCGCGGGCCTGTACGGCCGGGCCAGCGTCGGTCTCTACGAGGAAATGTTCGGCGGCGCCGGCGGCCAGGTCCTGTATCAGCCGGCCGGCCACCCGTTCGCTTTCGACGTGGCGCTCGACCGCGTGCGCCAGCGCGGCACCCGCGGCGACTTCCGCTTCCGCGACTACGAAACCACGACGGCCATCGCCTCGCTGCACTACCGCATGCCGAGCCAGGGCCTCGTCGCCACCGTGCGTGCCGGGCGCTTCCTGGCCGGCGACGAGGGCGCCCGCTTCGAACTGGCGCGCCGCTTCGGCTCGGGCGTGGAAATGGGCGCCTGGTACACGATCACCAACGGCAACGACACGACCTCGCCGGGTTCGGTCGCCCATCCCTACCGGGACAAGGGCATCTACATGTCGGTGCCGCTCAACATCATGCTGACCAAGGACACCTCCGTGGTCGGCAGCTACGGCATCTCGCCGTGGACCCGCGACGTCGGCCAGATGGTCGCCTCGCCGGGAGACCTCTACAGCTTCGCCGCGCGCTTCATCCGCAGCATCGAGGATCGCGACGGCCTGACCGCGCTGGGCGATCTCGACGACGACTATCCGATGCGGCCGCCGGAAACCATATTGCGCCGCCGGCCGCTGGGAGATTTCGGCAACCTGGTCGGCCGCGGCGTATCCGACGCCTTCAGCGCCAGCGGCGTCAAGAAGGCTCTGGCGGCCACCGGCGCCGTCTGGCTGGCCAGCCGGCTGGACAACCGCGTCGAGCGCCGAATGGGCCGCGATGCGCCCGGCAAGCGCGAGCAGAAGCTCATCGACATCGGCAATGCCCTGCCTTGGGCCGGGCTGGCACTGTCGGGCGGGCTGGCGGCCTACGAAGGCGACGATCGCCTGTCCACCACCGCCTACTCGGCGCTGCTGGCCGGCGTGACCACCGGCGTGGCGGCGGAAGCGGGCAAATGGGCGGTCGGCCGGTCGCGCCCCAATTCCGGCCGCGGCAACGGCGACTTCGACAATTTCTCGAAGATGCAGTCGCGCCACAGCTTCCCCTCCAGCCACGTCGCGGTCGCGACCGCCGTGGTGACGCCATTCGCCCAGGAATACGACATGCCCGCGCTGTACGTGCTGCCGGGCCTGACGCAGTACGCCCGCCTGCGCACGCGCGAACACTGGTTCTCCGACGTCGTCGCCGGCAGCGCGCTGGGGATGGTGATCGGCGGCTATACCTGGGAATGGAACCGCAAACGCAACAAGCATGACCCGGCCATCCAAGTCGGCGCGCGCTCCGTCAGCCTGAACTGGGATCTGCCATGATCATCCGCATTCAATCTCGATTCCTGCTGGCCCTGGCCCTGTCGGCAGCCCCTGCCATGGCCGCCGAAACCGGCAAATGCCGGGTGCTGGACCCGGAGCTGCAAGGCCGCTACGAAGGCGGTTGCGACCGCGACGGCCTGGCCGATGGCCATGGCAGCGCCAACGGCTCGGCCAGCTATGAGGGCGAATTCAGCAAGGGCAAGAAGCACGGCGTGGGCCGCAAGACCTGGACCAAGACCGGTGACGTCTACGAAGGCGAGTTCCGCGACGACTACCGCGACGGCTGGGGCCGCTATAGCTGGGGCAAGCAGACGCCGTGGGCCGGCCAGTGGTTCGAAGGCCAGTACGTGAAGGACCGCCGCGAGGGCTACGGCGCCTACTTCTGGGCCAATGGCGACAAATTCATCGGCGAATGGCGCAATGATCTGCGCTACGGCGAGAGCTTCATGGAAACGCGGCGACGGCAGCTGTCCGAGCTGGTCGCCCAGGCCACCAGCCAGGCCGGCGTCTCGGTCTGCCGCGAAGTGCTGTACGGCATCGGCAATCGCGGCCTGCTGCGGGCGAAACTGGTCGCCAGCGGACCGACCTCACGCGTCGTCGAACTGGACGAAGCCTCGCAGGCACTGGGGCTGTACAGCCAGCCGCGCATCGAGCTCTGGAACGAGCTATATCTGTGGCAGACCTGCAGCTAGCAGGCAGAGGCCCGACCGGCACCAGCAGTCCAGTCCGCATCCCGCTGCGGCGCAGCGATCCAAAACAGGAAACATTCGAGGCATAGCATCGCTATGCCTCGTTTTCCTGTTCCCATTCAAACCCGCCATTTATAAATCCGGCGCCCGACTAAATAATTTATAAAACATGAAAAACAATAATCGTCGTCGTTTCATCATCTCCGCGCTCGGCGTGGGCGTGGCATCGTGCGGAGGGGGCGGCGGCGGTAGTGCGCCGCCGAAGCCGCTACCCAGCCCCTCCCCTTCGCCGTCGCCCGGCCCGACGCCCAAGCCGCATATCGCCATCTACGACGGCTATACCGACAAGCAATCCTACGAGCCCGGCGAAACCGCCAAGCTCTATCTGAACGCCGCCCAGGCCGGCAATACCGAGCTGGTCCTCCGCGACGCGCGCGAACGGGAAGTCTATCGGATCGGCGCGGTCGTCCAGCCGCAGACCATGGCCGCCAACCATCCATGGTCGGAAGGCTACGGGTACACCCATGAAATTCCGATCACCGTGCCGGACCTGCCGAGCGGCATCTATTTCTGGGACGGCCGCAATACCATCAGGCTGATCATCCGTGCCTCCAGGGCCAGCAATCCGGCGATGACCGTCGTCTACGCCAGCAATACGGAAGCTGCGTACAACGCCCTGGGCGGCGCGGGCATGTATTGCCCACCGGAACCCCAGCATTCGCCCGAGGTATCGTTCCTGCGCCCATGGGCGGGCATCAATGGCCAGTACCAATACGCCGAGGAATTCTACAAATGGCTATTGGACTACCAGCAGTATTCGGTCGGCCATATCTGCGATTTCGATCTCGAAAACCCCGACCGCTTCGATCGCTCCAAGCTGCTCGTCATCGTCGGCCATAGCGAATACTGGACCCGGCGGGCCCGGGAGAATTTCGACCGCTATGTCGACAATGGCGGCCACGCCCTGATCATTTCGGGCAATACCATGTGGTGGCAGGTCCGATATTCGGAAAATGGCGACCGGATGATCTGCTACAAGAGCAATCCGGATCCGCTCGGCGAAACACCGCTGCAGACCAAGACCTGGAATAGCCCGGCGCTCCAGTATCCGATCACCGCGAGCATCGGCGTCGATTTCGCCAATGCCGGCTATGGCATGAAGAAAGACGAAGGCTGGGACGGCTACCGCATTACCGCGCCCCATTCACCCATTTTCGCAGGGCTCAACCTGAAAGCCGGCGACGTCATTTCGCTGCCCAGCCGGGAAGGAGATGGTGCCCCGATCAATGGACGCGATGTCGACGGCAATCCAGTCATCGACAACAGCCAGCTCAAATTCCACAAGCTGCACCTGATCGGCTACGACTACGTGCAGCAGTATCGCACCGAAAACGGCAAGGCCACGCAGACCTGGATCGCCTTCCAGAAGCGTCCGAGCTCGGGCATCGTGATCAACGGCTCGTCCACCGACTGGGGTTCGCGCACCGGCATCGGCGGCGCGGATGGCGACAGGATCAAGACGATCATCACCAACATGATCGACCTGCTGATGAAAGGCATCTACCCGGTTTAATGCCTCTGGCCGCAAGGGTCGCATGCGATATGCGACCCGGTCGCCAAAGCAGGCGACGGGCTGCGAGCCGGCCGAGGTCACGCTCAGGCGGCAGGACCCGATAGCCGCGATCGGGACGCTCAGCAGCGGGGAGACAGGCTCAATAGGCGCTCTTGCCGAACGCGATGGCAAATGCCGTCTTGAAGATCACCAGCAGATAGGTGCCGAGCGAGCGGTTCCTGACCCATTCGAGATCGCACGCGATGATCTTTTCCATATGCAGGTCGCTACGGCCTGCGATCTGCGCCAGTCCGGTAATGCCGGGCTTCACGTTCAGGCGGCCGAACCATTCTTCCGGGAAATTGGCGTATTCGACCGGAACCCAAGGCCTGGGCCCGACGATGGACATATCGCCGCGGAGGACATTGATCAGCTGAGGCAATTCATCGAGGCTGGTCTTCCGGATGAAGGCGCCCAGCCTGGTGATGCGCGGGTCGTTGACGACCTTGATCGAATATTCGTTGACCGTCTTCAACTCGGCCGCATCCGCCAGCGGCGTGTCGCGCATGCTGCGGAACTTGAGCATCTCGAACGATTCGCCGCCCTTGCCCAAACGGATCTGCCGAAAGAAGACCGGGCGCCCGACGTCGGCCCAGACCAGGAATACCAGCAGGATCATGACCGGCGACAGGGCCACCAGCCCCGCCGCCGCAATCACCAAATCCGCCAATCGGATCAAGCGATCTTGCATGTATTCTGCACCTCGATTGCCAGTTTCAATGCAGCCAGGCCATCGTGCCCGGAAACGACGGGCGTCTCCTTGCCGATCACCGATTCCGCAAAGTTGAGGTGCTCGGCGACCAAGGACTCGATATTCGGCACCAGAACCCGCTCGATCAGTGCCTCGTGCTTGTAATGGACGCCATCGCGCTCGACGATGTACTTGCCGCTGGCATGGCGGAAGATTTCGATTTCCTTGCGCAGATAATCGACGCGGATGAAGCAATCCTTGCAGGAAATGACCAGTTCACGATTCTTGGTCTGCGATACCTTGCTCGCCGTCAGCTCGGCCACCGCACCGTTGGAAGAGCGCATCAGCGCACTGGCGTAATCCATCGAGGGCGAAAGATAGCGGCCGCCGACCGCCGACACGACCTCGACATCCCGGCCGAGCAGCTGGTTGATGGTGTCGATGTCGTGGATCATCAGGTCGAGCACCACGTCGACGTCGTTGGCACGGCTGACGTTGTAGCTGAGGCGGCTCGCCTTGATCGCCAGGACTTCTTCGCCCTCGAGAATCTTCTTAAGCTCGGCATACACCGGGTTATAGCGTTCGACGTGGCCGACCTGCAGCACGACGCCGTTCTCGGTCGCCAGCGCCAGCAGCTCTTCCGCCTCGGCCACCGTCACCGTGATCGGCTTCTCGATCAGGCAGTGGATGCCACGCGCAATGGCCGTCTTGGCCAGTTCGAAGTGCACGGTGGTCGGGGCGGCGATGATCAGCGCGTCGATATCGCCGAGCAAGGCATCGAAATTGTCGTAATAGCGGGTGCCGAAAGAAGCTGCGACGTTGTTACCGGTGACGGGATTCGGATCGTAGATGCCCACGCAATGCATCTGCTTGAGGCCGGTCGCAACGCGGACGTGATTGCGCCCCATGCTGCCAGCGCCGACGACACCGATCCGCACGGAAGTATTCGCCTGATTCATCGTCGCTCTCCTTAGGCAAAGTAGCTGGTCACGGCGGAGGCCACCGTCTGGACTTCGTCCGGGGTCAGCATCGGATGGACCGGCAGCGACAGGACACGGCGCGACGTCGCTTCCGCAATCGACACGTCGTCGTATTCGCAGACACCCTTGTAGAAGGGCTGCTCGTTCATGCTGAACGGGTACACCACTGCGCTGCCGATCTTCTTGTCCGCCAGGTATTTCTGCAGATCGTTCCGGTCGCCTTGCTTCAGGCTGATCGTATATTGGTGGTAAACGTGGGTATAACCTGCCGGCACGAAAGGCGTATCGATCGCATCGAGCGAAGCAAAGGATTCGTTGTAGATGGCGGCATTCGCGCGGCGGCGGGAATTGAAGCCATCCAGGCGCTTCAATTGCTCGAGGCCGATGGCGGCGCAGATGCTGGTCATCCGGTAGTTGTAGCCGAGCACGTCGTGCAGGTATTGATCGACGCGGCCGTGATTCACGTACTTGCGGCCCAGCGCCGCTTCATCGCCATTGCGGAACAGCGTGATGCCGCCTTCGCCGGTCATCATGTTCTTGGTGGGATAGAAGCTGAAAGACGCGGCATCGCCGAACGAACCCGCGCGGCGGCCGTCGATCTCGGCACCATGGGATTGGGCGCAATCTTCGATCACGCGCAGGTTGTAGCGCTCGGCAATCTTCATGATGCGCGGCATGTCGCATGCCAGGCCGAACAGGTGGACGACCAGAATGGCCTTCATCGAGCTGTCGTAATGCTTCTCGAGATATGCCTCGAGCTTGTCCGGATCGATCACGTAGGTTTTGGGATCGATATCGATGAATACCGGAATCGCGCGATTGAACAGGATCGAATTGCTGGAGGCGATGAAGGTGAATGGCGTGGTCAAGACCTTGTCGCCTTCCTTGATGCCGAGACCCAGCAGGGCGACGTGGAGTGCAGTAGTGCCATTGACATTGGCGACGCCATGCTGCGCACCGATATAGTCGTTGAAGGCTTTCTCGAACTGCGTCACCACCGGGCCCGTCGCGAGCATGCCGGATCTCATCACCTCGACGACAGCCGCGATTTCCTCTTCGCCGACAAAGGGTTTGGCCATACCAATCATTTGATTCTCCTGTCTAAATATCTGATTCAACCGATATGCGCCGCCAGGCGGACACTGCCTGCAGGCAAGGTCAACGCTTCGTCGTTCTCGGGATTGCCGAAGATTAACCCACCCTCGGCGCTCATACCACGGAAATGCTGCGGTAGCACACGGTTGCCGTCCTTGTACACATAGCCGATCGCACGGGCCGGGTTGCCCACCATCAGCGCGTGGTCGGGCACGTCGCAGGCCACCACGGCGCCGGCCGCGATCATGGCGTACTCGCCGATCGTATGGCCGCACACGATGGTGCAATTGGCGCCCAGCGAGGCACCGCGCCGGATCAGCGTCTCGGTGACCTTCCAGTTCGGGTTGACCGCGCGCGGCCGGAAATCATTGGTGAAGGTCACCGCCGGGCCGACGAACACATCATCCTCGATGGTCACGCCGTTGTAGACCGACACATTGTTCTGGACCTTGACCCGGCTGCCGATCTTGACGTCGAAGTCGATGTAGACATTCTTCGAAACGATGCAGTTGGCGCCGATCTGGGCGCGCTCGCGGACCTGCGCCAGGTTCCAGATCTTGGTGCCCTCGCCGATCACGGCCTTGTCGGACACTTCTGCCGTGGCATGAACGAAGAAATTACTCACAATAAATCTCCTTGCTAAAAAGTGGACTCGATCATATTCAGCGAATTGGCCATACCCGATGCGTCATATAGGTGGCAGGCAATGAATCGGAATCCATGCCTGCCATTGCAGCGACCGCACGGGCACGCATCGTCGCCGTCTTTATTCTTTCAATTGCCGGAACCATTTGTAGGCCAGCGAAAAATCCTGGTACATCAGGTAGAGCGGAATCACGACGATATTGAACCAGCCGCGGTGCGCATAATCGGTATGGACCTGGCGATACTGTTCCAGCACCGGGGCCGGATCCATGCGCGCCAGGGCGGTGTACATCTCGGCATGAATGCGCTGATAGCTCGGGGACGCGATGGCGTAGTGATTCGCCAGGGAACGCACCGAATCGAGCGAATAATAGCTCCAGTAACCGGAGTCGAATTGGGGCGTCAGCGTGATCAGCGATTGCATGCCGGCGTCGTAGAAGGCCTTGATCTGCGGATCGCTCGAGACCCGGGTCAGATCGTAAAGCCCGAAGATCGCGAAAATATAGCCGTTCAATACGCAGGTCGGATGTCCCGCGTCCATGACTTCCTCGTAGCACACTGCGTCGGGACGGATCCGGGAAGTCACCGAATCGGGTACGCCAGGCTGGAATACCCTCGCAGCATGCAACGCGACACCCAGGTATTTATCGTCCTGAGTCAAGGTATAGGCGCGTACCAGCGCCGAAATCGCCACGCCCTGGGCCAGGCCCGAGCACCACGGCTGTTTGACGACTCGGCCCGGCGTCACCGAAATATCGATCGGATTGTCCCAGCAGCCCGATTCGCGGATATTGCCGGCCAACCAGTCGACATTGGCCAGGAAGGCCTTCTTGTCTTCCTGGTTGCCATAGCGCTTGAGGCGCACGTAATGCGTCAGCGCCAGCTGACCGATGGTGCCGGGGAAATAGACGCGCTTGTCGTGCACGCGCAGATTCTTGACCCGGTCGAAATTGACGACGTATACGCCGTCCTCGTCCTGACTGACGATGGAGGTATCGATCGAACGGCAGGCATCCAGGCAGAATGCCGGCTCGAGATGGTAGTACTGCTCGGACGACGGCGGCAGCGCGATGTCGCGGCCGAAGTGCGTGAACAGGGAATAGGAGCGGTAGCCGTAAACCAGCAGCAGGACCAGCAGCAGGTATGCGGACCATCGGACCAGGCGCATTTATTGTCCTTTCTCTTTATTACCGAAAGCGATCGTCAGCCATATCACCACCATTCCATGGGCAACGAACGGACTCAGCAGCGCGTGTCCGGCGAAAAAGCCATGCATCAGGAAGAGGAGTACGGCGAACAGGAGGATCCCATCCGCAAGGTTGCGCGACCTGAGCCAGTTGCCGGCCGCCTTGAATGCGAAATACAGATGACCCGCCAGCAGTACCAGGAAAAAGGGGACGCCGAAGAAACCGATCAGGTCGTATGCATCCTGCTCGACATAACGGTATTTCAGCTCGCTCAGATCGACCGCGCCGAAATAGGTGCTCATGTTCATGGCGAGCTTCTTGTGGAAATCCGGACCGGAACCGATGAATTCGCCCCAGAGCGGCCGCTCCGCAAGGTAATGCCCGGAAAAGGTCGTCAACAGGCTGCGCGGGCCCTTTTCCAGCGTGTCGTACAGTTTTTCGGCCAGATACAGATCGGTCTCGAGCAATTTGACCAACAGGAAGATCGCGACGCCGAGCAGAAGCGAAATGAAGGCGATCAGGGCCGATACGGCGAGGCGGCGATGGACGAAGAAACGCCGGCACCTGACGCCGACGTAGATCGCCAGCCCGCTGATCATGAGAAAGCCGGCCCAGCCGGTCCGCGTGCCCAGCAGGGTCAGCGGGATCAATGCCACCAGGCTGGCCTGGTAGTAGACGACGCCCTGCCCTGCGGCGAAGCGGCTCAGGCAGAAGATGGCCACCAGCAAGGTATACAGGCCCAGGTCGTTGCCGCCGTCGAAGAACGATTTATGGCCGAATGCGTAGTCGCCATAGGTCGGCATGCCGATGCCGGTCACGAAGGTGAAGACGAACAGCAGGCCGATGGCGAATTGCGCAAAGGCGTATTTGCCGGTCAGCCAGTTCAGATCCTGGCGATTTCGATCGAGCCAGGAGAATGCGAGCCAATAGAGCAGGAAGGGATAGATCGGCCGCATCAGGTACTGGATTTCCAGCGCCGCGCCTTCGAAATTCCCGGCCCATAGCCACAGATAGCAGCACAGCGTCATCCAGAGGATATACGCCAGCAGGATCAACAGATTCCGCCCCCGCAGGAACATGACCGCCAGCAGAACGATCAGGAAGCGGAACAGCGCGCTGGCCGGTATGCCGACCCCGACCGCCTGGCCGAATCCCGACAGCGCGTCGACGAAGATCGCGCCGATCGTGATCAGCACCAACATGCCGTATCGAAGCGAGGACTGCCGGAATAGATTATCCACGGTGCACTTTCATCGATGCTGTTCGATGTAGCGGGTAAGCAAATTCGCCACGGCTTCCGAGCCGTGATGGTCGAAGACCCAGTTGCGCGATGCCTGCCCCGTCGCTTCCCGCAGCGCCGGATCGGCGCACAGGCGCCCGACCTGGCCGACGATCCGCTCGGCGTCGGCGGCAGGCAGGATGGGCGCCGGCGCGGGGTAAGCCTGGTCGTGCTCCCATTTGGCGATCACGGGCTTGGCCATCATCATCGCCTCCAGCTCGGTCATGCCGATGGCGCCCAGGGCCACCTGCCCGACGACGACGTCGTGATCGGCCATTTCGCCGAGCATGGATTCGTACGCCATGCGCTGCAGCGGCCGGATATTGGCCGCGGCGGGCAGTTGCTCCGGCACGGCGTTGCCGAAGGCGAGATAGCTGACCTGGGCAACGCCGTCCAGCTCGGCAACCCGCCGGATGGCGGGAAGCAGGATGTCGACGCCCTTGGTCCGGTCCAGCTTCGAAGCAAACAGGACCTTCACGCCGTCATGGGAAGCGGCTGCCGGTGCCGCGTCGCGGAAGCGGATGGGATTGGGCAGGAAGTAGGCGTTGCCGATGCCTTCGCGCGCCAGGATAGGCGCCAGGTCGGGCGTGCTGTACAGGATGAAACGGGCCGGCGCCATCCCCCAGAGCGTCAAGCCACGATAGATGTTCGCCATGTTTTCGCGGATATCGGTGCCGTGGCAATGCACGATATAGCCGGAGCGGAACGCCAGCCGGGCAATGAAGGCGTGCAGCGCATAGTTCACGTAGACGGTATCGCGCGGCGATCTCGACAGCGCCAGCCTCAGCCAGGCGCGCAGATAGAACATGAAACGGCCTTCCCCGGCCGGCGCAGGATCATGATCAGCTCGTATCTGCGCGATAGCTCGTCCTTGAGATTCTCGAACACATTGGCGACGTCGTTGACGACGAACAATCTATCCATTTGTCGGGGCGCGTTATTTGTCATGGCGGCAGCGGATCGTCCGACCTAGTCGGACAAGGGGCCGGTTTCCTTTTTCTCGACCTTCACCGCGGCGATCCTCGATCCCCAGATCAGGACGCCGGAATTGACGCATGCGGCGAGTATGGTTCCCGCGATCAGCCCCTTGACCGAATAGATCGGGAACAGCAACGCACTGGCGCAGATCTTGACGATGGCCGCGCCGACGCCGGCATACAGCGGCGTACGGAAATTGCCCATCGCGTAGCAGACCTTTGACGCGATCAGGACGAAGGCCATCGGAATGAAGGCGAACATATAGATGCGCAGCAGCTCGGCCACCTCGCCGGTCGATCCGGCCAGCGCGCCGTAGCCCAGCAGGATCGATACGATCGGATGCGAGAACAGCACGCCGCAGACGAAGATGACGATCGAGGACAGCAGGGTCAGCTTGTACAGGCGATTCGCCGCCGAATAGATGTTGCCGCCGTCGGAGGCCTTGATCAGCCGGGGAAACACGACGATGGAGGCCGTCATGAAGAATGCGTACAGCGGCTGCACCATCAGCTTCTGCGCGTAGTTCATGGTGGCGATGGTGCCGTCGCCGGCGGTCGAGGCGAAATACCGGTCGACCACGAATTCGACGTAGACCACCGAATAACTGAGTACGGCCAGGAAGGTATTGCGATAGATGCCGATATTCACCCGGTCGAATACCGACTTGACGTCGCGCCAGGTCAACTTCAGGAAATCGGGCCTCACCATCAGGAGGAACTGCGCCAGGTAGCCGGCCATGGCGCCGAAGGCGATGCCGTTGACCTGCCAGCGCGGATAGAGCACCGCGATGCCGAGCAGGATGCCGATATTGGGCAGGAGATCGGCGAAGGAGGCGCGCGCGAACTTGCCTTCCAGATGCCGCAGGGCCTTGGCCCAGCTGGCCAGGCTCACGCACATCAGGCACAACCCGGTCGCGGACGTCAGGGCGACCGATATCGAGCGCGCGCCGGGCGTCAGGCCCGGGGCGATCACGCCGATGATCAGGTCCGCCTTCAGGTAGGTCACGGCCGACGCCACCAGGCCGACGATCACGATGGGCGCCAGCGTCTTGCGGATCTGCTCGACGTTGTCGAGATTGCGGATGAGCGCGACGGCCGCCTGCGCATAAGCCGTGCCGAAGACGCTCAGATACAGCGACAGCGGCAGCAGCCCGACGATCAGGCCATCGGCGATTTCCGTCGCCCCGAGGTAATAGGCCGTGGCCAGCTCGCGGCCGAAGCCGAGCGCATGCCCGACCAGCGTCAGCAGGAAGACCGAAAAATAGGCCCGATACCGGGAAAAAAGGTTAAGCATCGACGCCGACTTCATCGATCAGGGCGAGCAATTGCTGCATCGGCACCTGGTTCCGCTCGATCCCGTTCGAGGCCGGCTTGCGCGCCGACACGGCCAGCGCCTCGATCGCCTGCAGGGAATCGATCACCCGCAACTTGCCGGCCTCGACCAGATGGCGATCGACCGCCGGCAAGGGGCCGGCAAAGATGGTGCACACCGGCGTGCCCAGCGCGGCGGCCTCGCGGTTCATCGAGCCGCCGGCGCTGATCACCAGGTCGGCCGAATGGACCAGCTTCAGTCCGTCCAGCGGCTCCTGCGGCAGGATCAGCCTTGGATAAGCCTGCCTGAGCGGGGCGACCTGGGACTCGTAGCGCGGCAGCACGATGACGGTGATGCCCGCGGTGTCGTTGAGCTTCTGCAGCAGCGCAGGAAACAGGTCGTTGCCATGCTGGTGGTAGAGCGCCTCGCTGGGCGGCGTACGGACGACGACCAGCGCTCCCGCCTGCTGCTGCTCGGGCACGCCCAAGGTGTCGAGCACATGCCGGCGATACGCCGGATCGGCTTCGAAATCGTCGAGGCAGATATCTTCCTTGATGCCGGCATATTTGACAGCATGCCGGGCGCCGAACCGGATCAGGGCCTCGTCGGGAAACGTGGTCGGCACCATGACCCGGCTGGCCAGGCGAAATGACAGGTGATTGGCTGGATTCCCTCGAAATCCATCATCGTGATCACCGGAATGCCGAGTGCCTTCGCCGCGATGACCTGGAAATACGAGTTATGGCTGATCGCCAGATCGAAGCGATGCTTGCGGGCGTATTGGATCAGGCTGAGCGTTCGGCCGCACAGATTGGCCACTTTCAACAGCTTCGACTTTCCGCCGTGGCCGCCGATGCAGTTTCCGCCCAAGCCGAATTTCTCGACCAGTGGGCGCGTCTGCGCGAAATCGCGATAGGTCAATTCGACCAGGTGCCCGGCCGCCCGCAATCTTGCAATGATCGGGCGGAAAAAGATCACGTGGGGGGAATTAGAGAGGTCGATCCAGATTTTCATTACGGTATTTCAATATACGAGCGGGATTCCCACCTACCACGGCATAGGCAGGCACCGATTTGGTCACGACGCTGCCGGCCGCCAGGATGGCGTGATCGGCCACGGTCACCCCCGGCAATACGATCACGTTGGCACCGATCCAGACATCGTCGCCGATGGTGGTCTGCTTCCATTCGACACCCTGCTCGCGCATCGGCCGGTCGAGATCGGCATGCACGTGGTTGCGGGTATAGATCTTGACGTCGGGCCCGATCATGACATCACGGCCGATGATCGCACCGCCCTGCACCAGGCAGCGATTGCCCAATCCCGACCGATCGCCGAGTTCGATATCGGGTGAAAAATCGCAGCCGGAACCAATTGCCACATCTTTTCCGCAGTGTTTCAAAAACAGGCGGGCCACCATCACGCGAAGCGCAGGAAAAAACAGTGCATATGGCCGACCGCTTTCCGGGCCGAAGCGGAAAAGCAGCCGGTATGCGAGATAACTCACCTTTCTCGTCAATTGCATGCAATGTTGTCCTGAAGGCCAGCAAGGTCGTATCCGGGCCGCACGGCCCGGGTTGACCGCAATTCCTATATGGCCGGGGTTCTACTAGGCGAAAGAGGGATTCAAGTGCCCAGGCCGACGAAATCGACGAGCACGGCGCGCGAGCCCTCCAATTGCATCGACTTGAACTGATCGTGCTTGACCAGCACGCAGATCAGATCGGCCGATCCGATCGCTTCATCCAGCGTGACCAGGGGAATGGCGCCGAGTTCGGCCGGCAGCGAATCCACATTCGGCTCGACGACGACGATATTGGCGTAGCCGGTCTGCTCGAGCTGCTTGACCACCTCGATCGCGGGACTTTCGCGCAGGTCGTCGATATTGGGTTTGAACGCCAGGCCCAGGCAGGCAATCCGCACATCGCCGGGGCGCTTGCCGGCCTCGGCCTGCTGCAGGCGCGCAGCAGCTTCGACGATCTTGTCGACCACCCAGTGCGGCTTGCCGTCGTTCACCCCGCGGGCGGCGGCGATCAGCCTGGCCTGCTCGGGCGACTTCGAAACGATGAACCATGGGTCGACTGCGATGCAGTGGCCCCCGACCCCGGTGCCCGGCTGCAGGATGTTGACGCGCGGATGGTGGTTGGCCAGGCGGATCAATTCCCAGACGTCGATGCCGAGCTGGGAGCAGATCATCGACAGCTCGTTCGCGAAGGCGATGTTGACGTCGCGGAAGGCGTTCTCGGTCAGCTTGCACATTTCCGCGGTACGCGCCGAAGTCCGGATGCATTCGCCCTTGACGAAGGAGCGGTAGAGCTCGATCGCACGCTCGGTACACGCCGCCGTCATCCCGCCGATGACCCGGTCGTTCTGCACCAGCTCCCGCAATACCTGCCCGGGCAGCACCCGTTCCGGGCAATAGGCCACGCGGATGTCGGATGTCTCTCCGTCCTGCTGCGGGAAGGTCAGGTCGGGCCGGCTGTCCGCCAGCCACGCCGCCATCTGTTCGGTGGCACCGACCGGCGAGGTCGATTCGAGAATGACCAGGTCGCCCTTCTTCAGCACCGGCGCGATCGACCTGGCGGCCGATTCGATATAGCGCAGATCCGGCTCGTGATTCTCGCGGAACGGCGTGGGCACCGCGATCAGGAATGCGTCGGCCGCTTCCGGCGCCAGGACCGCGCGCAGGCGGCCGGCATTGACGACCTGGTGGACCAAGGCATCCAGATCGGGCTCGACGATGTGGATTTCCCCCGATTGATGGTCTCGACCGCATGCGGGTTGACGTCGACGCCGACGACGTCGATCCCGGAAGCGGCCAGTACGGTAGCGGTGGGAAGCCCGATATAACCCAGGCCAATGACGGAAACAGTGCTGAAAGACATATAACTCTTCACTTCGGATCAGTTAATCGGCCGAGGCAAAATACTCGGCAATACTCGTCGCGGCCTTGCCATCACCATAGGGGTTATGGGCAAGCGCCATGCGCTTGTATTCGACGGGATCGGACAGCAGGCGGCGGGCATGGCGGACGATGCGGTCGGAATCGGTCCCGACCAGCACCACGGTACCGGCCTCGACCGCTTCGGGGCGCTCCGTGGTATCGCGCATGACCAGCACCGGCTTGCCCAGCGAAGGCGCCTCTTCCTGGATCCCGCCGGAGTCGGTCAGGATGAGGTAGGCGCGGTTCATCAGGTAGACGAAAGGCAGGTAGTCCTGCGGCTCGATCAGCAGGACGTTCGGCAGGCCGTCCAGCAGCTCGTGGACCGGCCCCTTGACATTGGGATTCAGGTGGACCGGATAGACGATCTGCACGCCGGGCTCGGCGGCGAGCGCGCGCAGCGCGGTACAGATGTCCTGGAAGCCCTGGCCGAAATTCTCGCGGCGGTGGCCGGTCACCAGGATCATCTTGGCCGTCGGATCGAGGAAGTCGAATTTCGACTCCAGCTGCGCGCGCAGGACGGCGTCGGTGTCGATGCGCCGGACGATGGTCAGAAGCGCGTCGATGACCGAATTGCCGGTGACGCGGATCTGGCAATCGGGCACGCCTTCCCTGAGCAGGCTGGCACGAGCCGTCTCGGTGGGGGCGAAATGGATCCTGGCCATACGGCCGGTCAGCACCCGGTTCAATTCCTCGGGCCACGGCGCGCTCAGGTCGCCCGTCCGCAAGCCCGCTTCGATATGGGCGACCGGAATGCGCTGGTAGAACGCGGCAAGGCTCGCCGCCATGGTGGTGGTGGTATCGCCATGGACGAGCACCCAGTCGGGCCGCCATTCCGCCAGCACGGGATCGAGCTTGGACAGGATATTGCAGGTGAGCTGGGACAAGGTCTGGCCAGGCTGCATCAAGTCCAGATCGTAGTCCGGCTCGAGATCGAACAGGCGCAGCACCTGGTCCAGCATCTGGCGGTGCTGCGCAGTGACGCACAATCTGACCTCGAGTCCGGTCAAGGCCTGCAGCTCGCGGTACACCGGCGCCATCTTGATGGCCTCCGGACGCGTACCGAATATCATGAGCAATTTTTTCACGACATTTCCTAATGCAAGCGATTAACGAGTGCGAAACGCGGCCACGAGCTGCCGCAGACGCGCACCCTCCGACGGATCGTCGATGATCCGCCGGTACAGCCAAGTTGCCACGACGTAGCAAACGACCAGCACGCCGGCCAACAGCGCCGCGACGATCACGAGCATGCTCCGGCGCGGCTTGCTCTTCTTGTCCATCGGGATCGCCTTGTCCAGCACCTGGATCAGCGATGCCTCGCGTGCTTCATCCATCTTGGCGAGTTCGTATTGCTTGGCCAGCAATTCGAAAACCGTTTCCTGGTATTTCACGTCCCGGTATTTGCGCACATATTCCAGGCCGGCCTGGGGAATCTTGCCGGTAGGGATCAGAACATCGCCGTTGCCGGTTCCCGCGCCGGACTCGAGTTTCTTCAACTGGGCCTTCAAGCCGGCCAGCTCTTCGCGCGCCCGGACATAATCAGGGTTCTGCCCGGTGGCGAAGCTCTGCATCGCATTGACTTCGACTTCCTTGACCAGGACCTGGCCCCGCAGCTCGGCCACCGCCTGGATGACGGCCTGGGCCTGGCCATCCAGCTGAATCAGCCCGGTGCTTTCCTGGGTCTGCTTCAAGGCGACTTCGGCGGAGGCCAAGGCGTCCTTGGTGATCTTGAGCTGGCGCTCGAAGAACAGGCGGCGCTGCGCGGCATCGGTGATCGCCAGGCTCTGGCTCAGCTTGGTCAATTCGTCGACATAACCGTTGGCGATATCCGCAGCGACCTTCGGATCCTCGTCCTCGACACTGATCTCGATGATGCCTTCCTTGCCTGCGGCAATCGAAGAAACCCGATCGAGTTCCTTGCGCGTCTCGACCATGGAATTGGTATCGAAACGCTTCTGCAGATCGAAACGCTTGATCAGGCTGTCAGCCACGCTGCGGCTCTCCAGCATGCCGACGTAAATATCGCTCGGATTCTTGATGCCCAGGCCACCGCCGCCGCCGATGCCGGTAAGCCCGCTCAATTGACCGAGGATCATGGCTGCGCTGGACTGATTCTGCTGGGGCGGCAATAGACGGGTCGTGCCGGTATAGATATTCGGCAGCAGCATCGAAACAGCCGCCGTCAGGACTGCCGCGGCAACCGGAATGCCGATTATCAATCGCTTTCGCCGCGCCAATACCGTCAGAATATCCAGCAGGGAAAAATCGCTTACCGCATTTGACGCTGTCAGCTCGGAATGATTGTGCTCAGCCATGATTCAGGTATCGAGTGAAAGACGAATGTGGAGGCCGTTTGACGACCTCCACCGGATCGGCGAACTGGCCGGCTAGTTGAGCGACTTGTAGGCAGCGGCGCCGAGCGCGAACTGGTAGATGATCTGCGACCAGTCCTTCAACTCGCGCATCCACGACGATTTGTCGAAGTCTTCCGGCACCACGATGGTATCGCCAGGCATCACGCGTGCGCCGCCGATGCTGGAGAACCAGCCCGAATTGCGATCGTTGTAGACGGAGCCGTTCGCCCGGATGACGAAGACATCGGCACGGTCGGCATTGCGGGTGGGACCGCCGGCCAGCTTGATGTAGTCGGTGATGCTGCGGTCTTCGCGGTAGAGGAAGGCGCTCTGGTTGTAGACGGACCCCTGCACCAGCACATGCTCGGGCCTGGCCGGCACCAGCAGCTTGTCGCCGTCCTGCAGCGGCAGGTCGGGCAGCGCGCTGATGCGATTGTTGTTGAGATCCGAGTCGACCTCGAGCGCCAGGCGGCCGTTGGCCTTCACGCTACGCAGCTTCTGCAGGTAGCGCTGCTGGTTCAACTGCTCGGCCTTGTAGGCGGCCAGCGTCTCGGCGGACGAAGCTTCCAGCTGCTTCTCCCGCTGTGCCTGATTCATCTCCTGCTCGAGCCGGTCGGTCAGCTCGGTCAAGCGCTCCTGCTGCTCGAGCTGCAGCGATTCGCGCGTCAGCTGCGCACCGTAGATGTAGGCCTTCGAGGTCAGGCCACCCACGCGCTGCAGCAGGCTGCGCAGCGTCTCCTCGGGCTGCAGCTGATACACCCCGGGCCTCGCCACTTCGCCTTCGATCCGCACGTACTTGCTGCGGTCCGCCAGAGGCACGGCGATATCCGCCTTGGAGAAGATCGTCACGATATCGCCGGGCCGCAGCAGCAGATTCTGCGTCGCGTCCTTGGCAATGATCGCCTTTTCCAGGTCGAACGGAATCAGCTGATTTTTCAGGCCATTGGGATCCAGCCGTTCGATCGCCGCATAACGCCAGTTGATTTCATCGAAACGACGCTTGATTTCGGTCAGCACCTTGGTGGTGGAGTTGGTGTCCACCAGGATGGCGCCATTGACGTGTTGCCAGTAGTCGACCGAGATCAGGATTTCCGGATCCGGGATCAGGTCGGAAATGCGCATGCCCTCGGTCCAGGGCGCACGGAAAGGTGCCGCAACTGCGCCGCGCAGGGTGATCGCGTTGCCGATCTTCGGCAGCAGCGGCAACACGTTGACGATGTCGCCATCCGCCAGCGGCCGCTTGCGGCCTGCTTCGTCGAGCATGAACTGATCGACCATGCGGCTCTTCTGCTTCAGATCGTTGCGCTCGACCATGGCCTTGTGCCCGGCAGCGGTGGTCGACAGGCCGCCGGCGAAACGCAGCAGGTCGCCCAATACTTCGCCCGGCTTCAGTTCGAAGATGGCTTGGTTGTTGACGCTGCCGGCCAGCGCGACCTGATTGCCGATGGCCGGGATGAAGATCACGTCGCCGGAACGCAGGGCGACATCCTTCGACTTGTCCCCGGCGAGCAGCAGGTCGTACAGGTCGAACTCCTTGACCACCTTGTCGCCGCGCTTGAGCTGGATGCGCCGCATGCTGCCGTCCGGACGCGGACCTCCGGACGCGAATACCGCACTGACCAGGGAAGACAGCGAACTGACCGTATAGGCCCCCGGCTGTCGGGCCGCCCCGACCACGTAGATCTGGATGGAGCGCAGCTTGCCGAGGCTGACCGACAGCTCGAAGCCCTTGAAATACTTGCCGACGCCCTGCTTGATGTGCTGATTCAGATCGGCATAGGGCACACCCGCGACATTCACCTGGCCCACCTGCGGGATGTAGATATTGCCGGACCGGTCGACGGTGACCCGGTATTGCATCTGCAGCTGTCCCCAGGCCTGGATCACCAGCTCATCGCCGGTCCCCACCAGGTAATCGGCCGGCACCGGCAGGTCGGAGACCGGTGCGAAGGTGCTGGGGCGGCCGCGGAACAGGCTCTCGCCGTAGATCGGCAGATCGCGCCCGAGCGTGGCCTTGACGAAATCCTGGAACGCGGTCCGCAGCGCGCTTTCCGCCTCGGTCGTGAAGGGCTGCTGCGGCTGGGTCCCGTCCTGCTTCGCCATGTCCACCTGGTCGCCGCTGCCGACGATGGTCGGAGGGGCCGGCGTAGCCGACATCGGCGCGCTGCGCGCCGAATCGGCGACGGAGGAGGTCGGCGCTCCGGCGGTCGGTCCCGGACCCGCCCGGGGGCCACAACGGCCCCGATGCCTTCGGCCTGAGCGGCCCCGAACCATAGGCAGGCGATCACGGCAATCGCCTTCTTCAAGGCTGAAGCGGGGCCGGCCATCCGAGAACAAGGGGTGTGCAGCATTCGTTTATCCAATAATTTCCGAGTTCGATCACCGATCCGGACTGGCATCGGATTCATCACCCATGAATCAGCAGCGACGAGGCTGTGGATTCAAGCACAAAAACAGTCCATGAAAGACAAATCCCATGGCCAGTCGACGGCAGCCGACCCATTCGCCGTCAATAGACCAATCCCATGGCAGTACGTACTTCATGCATCGTCTCGTCCGCCCGTGCCCGCGCACGCTCGCACCCGTCGGCCACGATCCGGCGAACCAGGGCGAGATCTTCGAGATAAGGCTGCGCCCGCTCGAACATCGGCTTCTGCTCCGCCAGCACGCCCTCGATCACCGGCTGCTTGCAATCGAGACAGCCGATCGCTGCCGTCGTACACCCCTGCACCACCCAATCGCGGGTCGATGCATCCGAATAAACCTTGTGGAACATCCACACCGGGCATTTCTCCGGATTGCCCGGGTCGGTGCGGCGCACGCGCGCCGGGTCGGTCGGCATCGCGCGGACCTTCTTGGTCACGTTCTCCGGCGTCTCGCGCAGCGCGATGGTATTGCCATAGGACTTCGACATCTTGGCGCCGTCGAGGCCGGGCAGGCGCGAGGCTTCGGTCAGCAGCGGCTGCGGCTCGGACAGGATCATCTTGCCGCGGCCTTCCAGATGGCCGGCCAGGCGCTCGCGATCTTCGCGGCCGATGTTGGCGCAGTCGGCCAGCACCAGGCGGGCGGCCTCGAGCGCCTCGGCGTCGCCATTCTGCTGGTAGCGCGTACGCAGTTCCTGGTACTGCTTGCCGGCCTTGCCCATCTTCTTGATGGCGGCGGCGACCTTCTCTTCGTGGCCCGGCTCGCGGCCGTACATATTGTTGAAGCGGCGGCCGATCTCGCGGGTCAGTTCGATGTGCGAGACCTGGTCCTCGCCGACCGGCACCTGGTTGGCGCGGTAGATCAGGATGTCGGCCGCCTGCATCAACGGGTAGCCGAGGAAGCCGTAGGTACCGAGATCCTTGTGCGCCAGCTTTTCGATCTGGTCCTTGTAGGTCGGCACGCGCTCGAGCCAGGACAGCGGCGTGTTCATGCCCATCAGGAGCGTCAGCTCGGCATGCGCAGGCACCCGGCTCTGGATGAAAATGGTGGCCTTGTCCGGATCGATGCCGGCGGCGAGCCAGTCGATCACCATGTCCCAGGTGCTGCGGCCGATGATGCTCGGATCGTCGTAGGCGGTCGTCAGCGCATGCCAGTCGGCCACCATGAACAGGCATTCGACTTCATGCTGCAGGCGCACCCAGTTCTTCAATGCGCCATGGTAATGACCAAGGTGCAGGGCGCCGGTGGGGCGCATACCGGAAAGGACGCGATCGGGAAACATTCAGAATGAGGCTTTCGGTTGCGGCATTTATGTTTGTTGCAATGCGATTATCGCATTACAGCCCGAACAGTGTTGCGATTAGCGCAACCAGCAGCTGGATGATAGGCCCGAGTACAACACCGAGGATGCCGGTAATGAACAGGCCCAGGACGATCCAGTTGCCGTAGGGTTCGTGCTTGGCGTAGCTGAAGGCGGCGCGCGGCGGCAGCAGGCTGAACACGATGCGGCCGCCGGGGAACGGCAGGATCGGCAACAACATCAGCACCGCGAAAGCCAGATTCATGGTGATGCCGATCGCCGCCATGCGCTGCAGCGGCTCGGCAAAGTAACTGTCCGCGTTCACCGCCGCAAGCTTGAAAAACACCGCCCACACCAGGGCCATGGCCAGGTTGGCGGCCGGAATCGCGGCGGCCAGCCAGCGCATCGCCCGCTTGGGATTGCTGAGCCGGCCATAGTCGATCGGGATCGGCTTGGCCCAGCCGATCAGCAGCGGCGGCACCACGCCGCCCGACAGCTTGGTCAGGGCGATCATGCCCAGCGGCAGGATGATGGTGCCGAGCGGGTCGATATGGACCGTCGGATTGAGCGTCAGCCGGCCGCTGGCGCGCGCGCTGCGGTCGCCCAGCTTGTCGGCCACCATGGCCTGGGCCGCCTCCGGGATGGTCAGGGCGAAGATCACCGGCAAGGCGTAGAGCGTGAGGACTTCGAGCAGGGCTTGCATGGGGAGGGTTCAGTCCAGTCCGAAGGGAGCGGGGTTGCCGGCGCCGCGGCGGAGCAGGATCGGGTCGGCGCCGGTCAGGTCGATCACGGTGGTGGGTTCGCTGCCGCAGTGGCCGCCGTCGAGCACCAGCTCGACCTGGTGCTCGAGCCGCTCGCGGATCTCGGCGCCCTCGCACGGCGGCCATTCCTCGCCGGGCAGCAGCAGCGTGGACGACAGCAGCGGCTCGCCCAGCTCCTCCAGCAGCGCCAGCGCCACCGGGTGGCTGGGCACGCGCAGGCCCACGGTGGAGCGCTTCTGCTGCATCACCCGCCGCGGCACTTCGCGCGTCGCCTGCAGGATCACCGTATAGGGGCCGGGCATCGCGCTCTTGAGGAAGCGGAACTGGCGATTGTCGACGCGGGCATAGGTGCCGAGCTCGGACAGGTCGCGGCAGATCAGCGTGAAGTGATGCTTGTCGTCGACCTGGCGGATGCGGCGGATGCGCTCGACCGCGTCCTTGTCGCCGAGATGGCAGCCGAGCGCATAGCAGGAGTCGGTCGGATACACCACGATGCCGCCGGCACGGATGATGCCGACCGCCTGCTTGATCAGGCGCGGCTGCGGATTCTCGGGGTGAATGGAAAAATATTGTGCCATGGAGGCGCGATTGTGCGGGCTGGAGGGCCGATGGTTCAAGCCTTCCGGCCGCCAATCATACTTTTGGCCGATGCGCCGGATGGGCGACCGGGCGCATCACGAGGCCGGCGCCGCGTCGTCGAGCCAGCGCCGCCAGACCGGCTCCGGGCCGGGCGGCAGGTCGGGCAGGATGCCCGGTTCGCGCGCGCCTTCGCCGGTCGCGTGGTAGTCCGAACCGGCCGAGGCGAGCAGGCCCTGGGTCTCGGCCAGCCGGGCGTAGCGCTCGAAATCGCTCGGCTGGTGGCTGCCCGAGACCACCTCGATGCCCTCGCCGCCGGCGGCCTTGAATTCCTCGATCAGCTCGAGCAGCGTCTGGCGGCCGAATTCGTAGCGGCCCGGGTGGGCGATCACCGCGACGCCGCCGGCGGCACGGATCCAGCCGACCGCGTCGGCCAGGCAGGCCCACTCGTGCGGCACGTAGCCGGGCTTGCCGCGCGCCAGGTATTTACGGAACACGCCCTTCATGTCGCGCGCGTAGCCGCGTTCGATCAGGTGGCGGGCGAAGTGGGCGCGGCCGATCATCTCGGGGTTGTCGGCATAGCGGCGCGCGCCTTCGAGCATGTCGGGGATGCCGACCGCCGCCAGCGCGGCGGCCATGCGCTCGGCGCGCTCGTCGCGGCCGGCGCGCACGCCGGCGAGGCCGGCCAGCAGTTCGGCGTTGCGATAGTCGATGCCGAGCCCGACGATGTGCAGCGTGTGCTTGCGCCAGCTCACCGAGACCTCGACGCCCGGCACGAAGCGCATGCCGTGGCGGCCGGCCTCGGCCTCGGCTTCGGCCAGGCCGCGCACGTCGTCGTGATCGGTCAGCGCGAACAGCCGGCAACCGCGCGACGCGGCGCGGGCGACCACCTCGGCCGGCGGCAGCATGCCGTCCGAGACATTTGAATGGGCGTGCAGATCGACAGCCAGCATGAGCATCTCCTCGGCGCTTATTCTACTACGCGCACCAGCCAAGCCATCGTCATGCCAGCCGAAGGGCCATGAATCCGGGTCGAGCCAGCAGGCCCTACAGGCCGCCGGCTTTCAACAAGCGCTCGATCTCGCCGCGCTGCTTGAGCCGCAACAGTGCCGCGTCGAACTCGCCGCGCAGCCGCTCGCTGTCGGCATAGCCGCGCGCGACGATCATGTGGTTGGTGCGAGTGGCCGCCTGCGCATGCGGCACGGTGCCGAAGCGGGCGGTGTCGTTGGGCAGCGCCTGGCGCAGGTAGTACCAGCCGAGCCGGTCGTTCAGCGGCGCCAGGTCGATGCGGCCGGCGGCGAGCTTGGCGAGGGTCTGTTCGTAGGTGGTGGCGTAGTCGGGCTGGACGCCGGCCCGCAGCAGGTCGGCCAGGAACCACTCGCCGCGGATCGCACCGACCTGGTAGTTGAGGAAATCCTCGGAGCGGGCCAGGTTCGGCGCCACCGGGAAGCGGCGGCGGTCGTAGAACACCACCGCGCGGGTCTCGAACAGCGAAGCGGTGAAGGCGAAGCGCGCCTGCCGCTCGGCCGTCAGCGCATAGGGTACGGCGGCGAACACCGTGGCCTCGTCGACCATCCGTTCGGCCAGCGGCCAGCTGGTGAAGACGAAGTGCGGCCGGCAGCCCATCTCGACCAGCACCGCGTTGACCACCCGCGCCACCGGCCCGCCGCCGGGCAGGTGCTCGGAAACGAAGGGCGGCCATTCGCCGGTCGCGATCGGCAGCTCGCATTCGGCCGCGGCGGCGCTCGCCGCCCAGCACAGCGCGATCAGTCCATGCAGGATCCGCATTGCCCCACTCCGCCGGTTCAGGTCACGCCTCGAATCATAGCCGCCGGATCGCCGGCCGGCCGCGACGCACGCACGGGCACCGCCTGCCCAGCGGCCCCAAGCCATCGGCATCGCTAGTCGAGCGCGCGATATGCCACTTCCAGGATCTCGATCTCCTCGTCGCCGGCCGGGCCGCGCAGCAATACGCTGTCGCCCTCGCGCGCCTTGAGCAGGGTGCGCGCCAGCGGCGAGATCCAGCTGATGTGGTTGCGCTCGAGATCGATCTCGTCGACGCCGACGATGCTGACGGTCTGCTCCTTGCCGTCGCCGCGCAGCACGGTGACGGTGGCGGCGAAGAACACCTGCTCGGTCGGCTCGCGGGTGGCCGGGTCGACCACTTCGGCGTTCTCCAGCCGCTTGGTCAGGAAGCGGATGCGGCGGTCGATCTCGCGTAACCGCTTCTTGCCATACAGGTAGTCGCCGTTCTCCGAGCGGTCGCCGTTGCTGGCGGCCCAGTTGATCACCTGGGTCAGCTGCGGCCGCTCCTTGCTGACCAGCTGGTGCAGCTCCTCGCGCATGCGGTTCCAGCCGCCCGGCGTCATATAGTTGCGGGTCGACTTCGGTAGTTGCAGGTGCTCGGGCAGCGCGTCGTCGTCCTCGCCGTCGTCCTCGCGGGTGAAGGCCTTGTTCATGGCGCCCCGCTCAGCGCGTCGGCACGCGGCCGGTCAGGCCCAGGCCGGCCCACTTGAGCACCGCCAGCACCTCCGGTTCGTCGAGCTCGTAGTACTGGCCACGCTTGAGCCGCGACGGCAGCGTGAGCAGGCCGAAGCGCACCCGCATCAGCCGCGACACCTGCAGCTCGAAATGCTCGAACATGCGGCGCACCTCGCGGTTGCGGCCTTCCTTGAGGATCACGCGGTACCAGTGGTTCTTGCCCTCGCCGCCCTGGTCCTCGAGCACCTCGAAGCGGGCCGGGCCGTCCTCCAGCTCGATGCCGGCGATCAGCTGCTTGCGCTGGTCCTCGGTCAGCTGGCCGAGCACCCGCACCGCGTATTCGCGCTGCACCTCGAAGCGCGGATGGGTCAGCCGGTTGGCCAGGTCGCCCGAGGTGGTGAAGATCAACAGGCCCGAGGTATTGAAGTCGAGCCGGCCGACCGCCACCCAGGCCGAGCTCTGCAGCCGCGGCAGTCGCTCGAACACCGTGGTGCGGCCTTCCGGATCGTCGCGGCTGACCAGCTCGCCCTCCTGCTTGTGATAGAGCACCACGCGCGGCAGCCGGTCGGGCCACTTGATGTTGACCGGCTTGCCGTCGAACAGCACGCGGTCGCCCATCTTGACGCGCGCGCCGGGCTCGACCACCGCGCCGTTGATGCTGACGCGGCCCTTGGCGACCCATTCGTCGCAGTCGCGGCGCGAACCGATGCCGGACAGCGCCAGCGCCTTCTGGATGCGCAGTTCGCCGACGTGGTGCGCCTCGACGCGCTTCTCGCGCAACTGGTAGGCCTGCTTCTCGTACTGCTCGCTGCCGTGGCGCACGCGCATCTTCTTGGCGCGCTCGACCGGCAGGTCGGCCACTTCGGCGGCGTTGCGCGGCCGGCGCGGCGCTTCGGTCGGCGCCGGCCCCGCTTCGTCCTCGCCGTAGCGCTTGCGCTGGCGCTGCTCGACGCTGCCGAAGGCGCGGCCGCCCATGGTGTGCTGCTCGATCCGGCTCTTGCCGGCCGGTGCGCGGCCGGTGGCGCCGCGTTCGGCCGGCGCCTTGCCGGCGGGGCCGCGATCGCCGGCGCCACGTCCGGTGGCATCGCGATCGGCCGGGCCGCGACCCGCCGGGCTACGGCCGGACGGGCTGCGCTCAGAGGGGTTGCGGTCAGCCGGCCCGCGATCGGCCGGGCCACGGCCGGTCGATACGCCGCCGCGGCCACCGGTCGCGGCGCGCGGCGCGCGGCCGGTCTCCTGTTCGGCCTGGCGGCCACGACCGCCCTGCCCGCCCGCATCGCGCGGCGTCTCGCCGTACCGGCCGGAGGGCGCGCGGCGGCCGCCTTCGCCGCCGCGTTCGGACTCGCCTTGCGGTGGACGGCTACGGCCGCGGCCGCCGGCAGGGGCTGCGGTACGGTCGGCGGGCGGGCGGGGAGCGGGTTTGCGCGGCGGGGCCATGGGGGAACTCCAATGACGAACGGCGGTGGGCAACACCGCCGTCAGATGTAATCAAGATGTAGTCGACCGTGATTATAGCGCCTTGGCGGGCTCCCCCGCCGCCACCCGTGCCAGCCAGTCCCAGACGCGGCGGTCTTCCATGTGCGCCATGTTGAAGCGCAGCCAAGGCGTCGCGCCGCCTTGCGGACAGAACAGCACGCCGGGCGCCTGCATCAGTCCTTCGCCGAGCGCGGCCTGGGCGATCGGCACGCTGTCGGCGATGGCCGGCAGCCGGGCGAAGGTGAACATGCCGCCGCTGGGCTGCGCCCACAGCGTGTAGCCGAGCGCCTCCAGCCGCGGCAGCGCCTCGTCGGCAGCCTGCTTGAGCCGGGTCTTCACCCGTTCCATGTGCTTGCGGTAGGCGCCCTCGGTCAGCATGGCGTGGATCACCCGCTCGGCCGCCTCCGACGACGACAGCCCGGTCAACAGCTTGAGGTCGCACAGATCCTGCGCGCGGCGCGGATCGGCCGCGATGAAGCCGACCCGCAGGTTGGCCGACAGCGTCTTGGAAAAGCTGCCGATGTAGATCACCCGGTTGAGCTGGTCGAGCGCCGCCAGCCGCTCGCCCGGACCGGTCTGGAAATCGCTGTAGATGTCGTCCTCGACGATGGTGAGGTCGTACTTCTCGGCCAGTTGCAGGATGCGGAAGGCGGTGGCGCGGTTGAGGCTGGTGCCGGTCGGGTTGTGCAGCACGCTGTTGGTGATGAACAGCTTGGGCTTGTGCTCAGCCAGCAGTTGCTCGAGCACCGCCACGTCGGGTCCGTTGGGCGTGCGCGGCACGCCGTAGAGCCGCGCGCCGTTGAGCTTCTGGTTGGCGAACACGTTGAAGAAGCCCGGATCGTCGACCAGCACCGCGTCGCCCTCGTCGACGAAGTAGCGCGCGATCAGATCCAGCGCCTGCATCGCGCCGTGGGTCAGCACGATCTGCTCGGGCTCGGTCTCGATCTCCAGCTCGGCCAGCCGCACGCACAGCTGCTGGCGCAGCGGCCGGTAGCCGAACGGCTCGCCGTAGCTAGTCAGCCGCGCATTGGGCCGGCGGGTCAGGTCGCGCAGCGCCTTCTCCAGCTCGGCCTCGGGCATCCAGTCGGGCGGCAGCCAGCCGCAGCCGGGCTTGAGCACGCTGTTGTCGGCGGTCAGCGCGTCCTGCCGCAGCAGCCACAGGCTGTCGACGCAACGGCGCAAGGGCGGCTCGCGCCGCAGCGGCACGTTGGCGTGCGACTCGACCCGCGAGGCGACGAAGAAACCGGCGCCGCGGCGCGATTGCACGTAGCCGAGCGCGACCAGGCGGTCGTAGGCCTCGACCACGGTGAACTTGGAGACGTGATATTCGGCGGCGAAACGGCGGATCGAGGTGAGCCGGCTGCCGGCGCGCAGGCTCTTGTCGCCGATGCGGGCGATGAACTGCTCGACGATCTGTTCGACGAGGGGCTTGGGATGATCGTGGTCGACGACGAAGGGGCCATGGCGGGTTCCGACTGTACCGGCCGAACTGTCCGGAATTGTCTGGCGATTCTCTGTCGCCGGCCTTCGCGCCGCAAGCGCGGCTGTCCCGTAGGGCCGCCGCTTCTCCATATTGAGAGCCGCCAACAAAACCCAGCGAAGCGGTTCTGGCTAGGCGTGCGAGCGCAGACAGTACTTCGAGCGCAGACAGTCTTAGGTACGGCAAGCTCGCACAACGACGCCAGAAGGGTTTTGTCAGCGGCGCCAAGTAGATGGATGGGCTCCGGAGCCGATGCGCTTCCTGCCCGGCCGCTGGCACCTCTACACTGTCGGCCTGCCGCCGCCCTGCATACCGCGTTCATGGAAAGACCATGCCCGACGACTTCGACCGCCTCGCCGCCCTGCACGCCGAACTGGGCATCGCGCCCGACTACGCGGCGCAGCGCGGCCTGCCGTACTGCGCCGAAGCGGGCGTGCTGGCGCCGCTCGGGCTCGACGTGTTCAACCGCGACCAGTTCGCCGAGCCCGCCACCGCGCAGGCCTGGCGGGCGATGCGCGCAGCGGCGGCGGCCGACGGCATCGAGCTGCAGCTGGTCTCGGCCTTCCGCAGCGTCGACTACCAGGCCGGCCTGATCCGCCGCAAGCTGGCGCAGGGCCAGACCATCGAACAGATCCTCGCCGTCAGCGCCGCACCGGGCCACAGCGAGCACCACGGCGGCCGCGCGCTCGACCTGACCAGCCCGGGCGCCGCCGCGCTCGAAGAGGATTTCGAGCGCACCGCCGCCTTCGCCTGGCTGCTCGACCATGCCGGCCGCTTCGGCTTCGTGCTGAGCTACCCGCGCGACAACCCGGCCGGCATCGTCTACGAGCCGTGGCACTGGTGCTACCGGCCGGCCGGCGGCGAAACCGCCTGAACCCACTCCGGCCGACCCGCCGCGGCGCGTCGTCCCCCAATCCGAACCTTCCTGCGATCCATGGCCAAAGCGAAAACCGTCTACACCTGCGCCGACTGCGGCGGCGTCAATCCCAAGTGGCAGGGCCAGTGCCCGCACTGCGGCGCCTGGAACACCCTGGGCGAGACCGTGCTCGAGCCGGCCCGGCCCGGCGTCGCCCGCTTCAACGCGCTGGCCGCCGGCGGCGGCGTGCAGAACCTGTCCGAGGTCGAGACGCGCGAAGCGCCGCGCACCAGCACCGGCTCGGAGGAGCTCGACCGCGTGCTCGGCGGCGGCCTGGTGGCCGGCGCGGTGGTGCTGATCGGCGGCGACCCGGGCATCGGCAAGTCCACCCTGCTGCTGCAGGCGATCGCCCACCTGGGCCGCAACGGCCCGGTGCTCTACGTCAGCGGCGAGGAATCGGCCCAGCAGATCGCGCTGCGCGCGCGCCGGCTGGCGGTCGAGGCCGAGCCGGTGCGGCTCCTGGCCGAGATCCAGCTTGAGACCATCCTGGCCGGCCTGGCCAGCGAGAAGCCGGCGGTGGCGGTGATCGACTCGATCCAGACCGTCTACACCGACCAGCTGCAGTCGGCTCCCGGCAGCGTGGCCCAGGTGCGCGAATGCGCCGCCCAGCTCACCCGCTACGCCAAGACCAGCGGCACCACCATCCTGCTGGTCGGCCACGTCACCAAGGAAGGCGCGCTGGCCGGCCCGCGCGTGCTCGAGCACATCGTCGACGCGGTGCTGTATTTCGAGGGCGACACCCATTCGAGCTTCCGCCTGATCCGCGCCCAGAAGAACCGCTTCGGCGCGGTCAACGAGCTCGGCGTGTTCGCCATGACCGACCGCGGCCTGCGCGGCGTGGCCAACCCGTCGGCGCTGTTCCTGAGCCGGCATGCCGAGCCGGTGGCCGGCTCCTGCGTGCTGGTCACTCAGGAGGGCACGCGGCCGCTGCTGGTCGAGATCCAGGCGCTGGTCGACGAAGCGCATGCGCCCAATCCCAAGCGGCTGGCGGTCGGGCTCGAGCAGAACCGGCTGTCCTTGCTGCTGGCGGTGCTGCATCGCCACGCCGGCGTCGCCTGCTTCGACCAGGACGTGTTCCTCAACGCGGTCGGCGGCGTGCGCATCGCCGAGCCGGCGGCCGACCTGGCCGTGCTGCTGGCGATCTATTCCTCGCTGCGCAACAAGCCGCTGCCCGAGAAGCTGGTGGTGTTCGGCGAAGTCGGCCTGTCGGGCGAGGTGCGGCCGGTGCAGCGCGGCCAGGAGCGGCTCAAGGAAGCGGCCAAGCTCGGCTTCGAGCGCGCCATCATCCCCCGCGCCAACGCGCCGAAAACGCCGATCGCCGGCATGGCGGTGACCGCGATCGAACGGCTCGACCAGGCCATCGCCGCGCTGCGCGAATAGCCGCCGCAGCCCTATCGCCGCCATCGGAACAATCAATCGCCGGCGGCATTCCGGTTGAGCGCCCGATCGGTTAGGATTCGTCCCGTGCTGCCGGCCCGGGCCGGCCTTCCGTCAGAATTGGAGAATCCACATGAGCAGCGACCTGATCCATCACGTGACCGACGACAGTTTCGAAGCCGAAGTGCTGCAAGCCAGCGGCCCGGTGCTGGTCGACTACTGGGCCGAATGGTGCGGCCCCTGCAAGATGATCGCCCCGATCCTGGACGAGGTGTCGAACGAGTACAACGGCAAGCTCAAGGTCACCAAGCTCAACATCGACGAGAACCAGGCGACGCCGCCGAAGTACGGCATCCGCGGCATCCCGACCCTGATGCTGTTCAAGAACGGCGCCGTGGTCGCCACCAAGGTCGGCGCGCTGTCGAAGTCGCAATTGACGACCTTCATCGACGCCAATCTGTAAGACCGGCCTCGCCCTGCAAAAACGCCGCGCTCCCGTGCGGCGTTTTTGCATCCGGCCCTGCGCAACTGCAGCAAACGGCCGTTGACAGCGGGATTCACCGCATCTAAGCTCCAACCAGACCTGCTTCAATCGCCGATGAATCCATTCCGGCGATTCCGGCGCCCAGCCGATTCCACGCATCCCCCCTGATACCCGTAATCTTCCATAAAAGACTGGAAAGTCTACCCGCACATGCATTTGTCCGACCTCAAGCACAAGCACGTGTCCGAACTGGTCGACATGGCGACCGATATCGAAGGCGCCAATCGGATGCGCAAACAGGACCTGATTTTCGCTTTATTGAAAAGTCAGGCCAAAAAAGGCGAAAGCATCTTCGGCGACGGCACGCTCGAAGTCCTGCCCGACGGCTTCGGCTTCCTGCGCAGTCCCGACACTTCCTATCTGGCCGGCCCCGATGACATCTACGTCAGCCCGAGCCAGATCCGCCGCTTCAACCTGCATACCGGCGACACCATCGAAGGCGAAATCCGCACGCCCAAGGACGGAGAACGCTATTTCGCGCTGGTGAAGGTGGACAAGGTCAACAACGACACGCCCGAAGCGACCAAGAACAAGATCCTGTTCGAGAACCTGACGCCGCTGTTCCCGACCAAGCGCCTCAAGCTCGAACGCGACATCAAGGCCGACGAGAACATCACCGGCCGCATCATCGACCTGGTCGCGCCCATCGGCAAAGGCCAGCGCGGCCTGCTGGTCGCGCCGCCCAAGTCGGGCAAGACGGTGATGCTGACCCATATCGCCCACGCGATCACCGCCAATCACCCGGACGTGATGCTGATCGTGCTGCTGATCGACGAGCGTCCCGAAGAAGTGACCGAGATGACGCGCACCGTGCGCGGCGAAGTGGTCGCCTCGACCTTCGACGAGCCGGCCACCCGCCATGTGCAGGTCGCCGAGATGGTGATCGAGAAGGCCAAGCGGCTGGTCGAGCACAAGAAGGACGTGGTGATCCTGCTCGATTCGATCACCCGCCTGGCGCGCGCCTACAACACCGTGATCCCGGCCTCGGGCAAGGTGCTGACCGGCGGCGTGGACGCCAACGCGCTGCAGAAGCCCAAGCGCTTCTTCGGCGCCGCCCGCAATATCGAGGAAGGCGGCTCGCTGACCATCATCGCCACCGCGCTGACCGACACCGGCAGCCGCATGGACGACGTGATCTACGAGGAATTCAAGGGCACCGGCAACATGGAACTGCATCTCGACCGCCGCATGGCCGAGAAGCGCATCTACCCGGCCATCAACGTCAACCGCTCGGGCACCCGCCGCGAAGAGATGCTGATCCCGCAGGACCAGTTGCAGAAGATCTGGGTGCTGCGCAAGCTGCTCTACCCGATGGACGAGCTCGAGGCGATGGAATTCCTGTTCGACAAGATCAAGGCGACCAAGAACAACAACGACTTCTTCGACTCGATGCGAAGGTAGAGCCTGATCTATATCACTGCCGCCCGGATTCGTGCGGCAGCTCGGGCGCCCGGCAAAGCCGGGCGCTTGCGTTTGGTGATTCGGAACCGTGGGCCTACCCCTGATCGATTCCAGCTCCCCCGCCCTCGCCGCCGCGAGGGGGGCCTCGCTTCGCTCGATCGACTCTCCGTCGCACGCGCAGTTTCATTCCGTACCCAGGCCGCACCGAATCATCTGATCGGCGGGCGAATTGCCTTGCTCGATCAACCACCTATCGCGCATAATCGCGAACTTTTCTACGCAAGACCGGGCACTGCACAATCCAGGCCCACCTTTAGCTTAAGGGACCCCCGAAATGAAAGCTGGCATCCACCCCAAGTACACCGAAGTCATCTTCTACGACGCGAGCGTCGACTTCAAATTCCTGACCAAGTCCACCATGCAGGTGCGCGGCAGCGAGAAGATGGCCTGGACCGACGGTAACGAATACCCGGTCGTCCGCCTCGACGTGTCGTCCGAATCGCACCCTTTCTACACCGGCAAGCAGAAGATCGTCGACACCGCCGGCCGTATCGACAAGTTCAACCAGAAGTACGCGCTGCTCAGCAAGAAGAAGTAATCGGCCGCACGCGTGCACGAAAAAGGCAGCCCAGGCTGCCTTTTTTCATGCCGCCGCCACCCCGGCCGCCTCCGCCCACCGCCCGCGGAACTGCCGCGGCCCGCCGCAGCCATACCGGCCAGCGCATCCGCGCTTCCCTGCTAGACTTTCCGGATTCTCCCCACGCCCCGCGCAATGCTGACCTACACGCCGCCCAACGAACAGGACCTGCCGCAGCCGACCGAGAAACCCTGGCTCCTGCTGCTGCTCTGCCTGGTCTGGCTGATCCCCGGCCTGATCGGCCGCGAGCCGCTCAAGCCCGACGAGACCATCGTCGCCGACATCGTCCGCCACCTGCTCGACGGCGGCAGCCCCAGCCTGCCGATGATGGCCGGCGAGCCCTGGGTCGAACGCGCGCCGCTGTTCTACTGGCTGGCCGGCGCGGCAGCCTGGCTCGGCCAGTGGTTCGGCCTGGCGCTGCACAACGGGGCCCGGCTGGCCACCGGCGCGCTGATGGCGCTGGCGCTGTGGGGCACCGGCATGACCGCGCGCGAACTGATCGGTCGCCGCCATGGCCGCAGTGCGGTACTGATCCTGATCGGCTGCGCCGGCCTGCTGATGCCGGGCCATACCCTCAACAGCGACGTCGCGGTCCTGGCCGGCTGGTGCTGGGGCCTCTACGCCCTGGCCATCGCGCCGCGCCGGCCGCTGCCGGCGGGCCCGCTGCTCGGCGCAGCGATGGCGGTCTGCGGCCTGGCCGGCAGCCTGGCCGAGCCGGCGCTGCAGCTGGCGCTGGCACTCTCGCTGACCGCCCTGCCCGCCTGGCGCATCCGCCGCTACGGCCTCACGCTGCTTATCGCGCTGGCGGTGGCGCTGCCGCTGATCGCCGCCTGGCCGCTGGCGCTCAAGGCCACCGCACCGGCCGCCTTCGCCGCCTGGTACGACTGGTACGCGCTCGGCTTCTTCGGCGGTTTCTCGCTGGTGCGCGCGCTGCACCCGTTCGGCTATTACCTGCAGCTCCTGCCCTGGTTCGCCTGGCCGGCCTGGTTCCTCGCCGGCGCCACGCTGTGGATGCAGCGCGACCGGCTGATGCAGCCGCGCTTCCAGCTCCCGATCGCCGCCAGCGCGCTGGCCTTCGCCTGCCTGATGCTGTCCGACAGCGGCCGCGCCGGCTACGCGCTGCTGCTGCTGCCGCCGCTGGCGCTGATCGGCGCGGTCGGCCTCGACGTGCTGCGGCGCGGCGCCTCGGCCTTCGTCAACTGGTTCGGCGTGATGATCTTCGGCCTCGGCGCCGTCTTCGTCTGGCTGGCCTGGAGCGCGATGCACCTGGGTACGCCGGCCAAGCTGGCCGGCCGCATCCACAGCCTGGCGCCGAGCTTCGAGCCGCACTGGTCGACCGCGGCCCTGCTCGCCAGCGTGATGCTGACCGCCGCCTGGCTGTGGGCGGTATCGCGCCGCCGCCCGGTCGGCCGCCAGGCGGTCACCAACTGGGCGGCCGGCATCACGCTGTGCTGGGGACTGGCCAACGCGGTCGCCGCCGGCTGGGTCGACGCGCGCACCAGCTACCGCGATTTCGCCGCGGCGATCGCGCCGCAGCTGCCCGCCACCGGCTGCGTCGCCAGCGAGAACCTGCAGCCGAGCCAGCGCGCCGCGCTGCACTACTACCTGGGCCTGACCACCGCCCGGCGCGAAGTGCAGGCGCTGCCGGGCTGCGCCTGGCTGCTGCGCCAGGCCGGCTCCGAACCGCTATCGCCGCCGTCGGGCTGGATCGAGATCTGGAGCGGCTCGCGGCCGGGCGACCGCAACGAGCGCTACTACCTGTACCGGCGCGACAACCATATCTGAGCGCCACTCGGCGGATTCGCAACGCTGGCCGGAACTCGGCGCAGCGCGTTCTGGTCGGAGGCCGGAGACCTCGGCTAAACTTGCGCAATGTCTTCGCTCGCCTCCTTCCTCGTCCGCTTGCTGCCCGTGCTGCTGTTGGCACTGGCGGCGTTCGGCCCGGCCCGCGCCGAACCGCGCGGCGTGCCGATGGCGAAGATGGATGCGATGACCCAGTCGCGCCTGCCCTGCCACGACGAGGCCAAGGCCGTCGGGGCGCGCAAACCGCTCAAGCAGGCCGACAAGCGCGACTGCTGCAGCAACCGCAGTACCAGCAGCGGTGGCGGCAGCGGCGGCGGTGAATGCGGCGCCAAGTGCGGCAGCCCGTGCGCCAAGGTCGGCGCCTTCGGCTTCCTGTTCGACTTCTTCAATGGCCGTCCCGGCTGCCAGCCGCGCAGCATCGCCGACAACTTCGGCGACCCCGACCTGCCCGGTCCCGACCGGCCGCCCAGGCTGATCTAAGCCCCTCCCCCGCGCCAGCGATCGTTCGTCCCACTCGGGGCGCGATCCATGCCGTCCGCCCATATCGGCGAATGGCCGGCGCTCCGCAGCCTACGCACTCCCTGCGTGCGCCCGAATCCCGGCCGCCCACGCGGCCCTCCCGGAGACTGCCCGTGTTCCGCCCGATTTCCCCGCGGCCCGCGCGCTGCTGGCCGCCGCCTGCCTGGCCGCGGCCGGTGCCGCGCCCGCCCTGCCGCTGCTCGACCGTTTCGACGGCCCGGCGGCCGCCATCGCCGACCGCCTGAACCGACCGCTCGATGCCGACGGCGCCGCGCGCATCGCTGTGCTGCGCCATCCCGCGGCACGCGAAGCGCTGCTCGAATTCGGCACCACGCCGGCCCAGCTGCTGGCGGCCGGCTTCCTGAACGACGCGCCGTTCGAGCCGTGGCGCGACCTGATCGGCGAGCCGGCGCAACTCGACGCCGGCCGCGCCGCACTGGCCGGCCAGCTGATCGAACAGGCTGCCGCCGCACGTCGCGCCTGGTACGACGCAGCTGCTGCGGCAGCCCTGGCCCGGCTCGCCCGCGACGGCCAGACCGCCGCCGAAGCGCAGGCCGAGCTGGCCCGCGCGCGCCGCGACGCCGGCAACCTGTCGCGGCTCGAAACCGCCGAGCTGCTGGCCGAGGCCGCCGAGGCGCGGCGCGACGCATTGGCCGAGCAGGCCGAGGCCGAACAGGCGCTCGCCACGCTGCGGCAGGCGCTGGGCCAGGCGCCCGATGCCAGACCGACGCTCGGTGAGCTGCCCGCGCCACCAACCGGCGCGCCCCGCTTCGACGGGCTCGAAGCGCTGGCGCAGCAGCGGCGCCCGGCGTTGCGGCAGACGCTGGCCATGGCGGCGATCGACAGCGGCGTCGCCCAGCAGACGGCGCTGCGCAGCGCCACGCCGGCGTTGCCGCTGCTCGGCTCCGGCAACGTGCTCGGCCATCGCGACAACCGGCTCGGCGACCGGCTGGCGCTCGACGCGCAGTTGCACGCATTGCGCGGCGAGCTGGCGGTGCGCGAGGCCGCGCTGCGGCAGGCGCAGCAGCAATGGCGCATCGCCGCGACCGAAATCGTGCCGGCGCGTGCGGAAGCCCGCGTCGAAGCGCTCAAGCACTACAACGGCATGCTGCGCGGCGTCGACGCGCTGCTGCAGAGCCGTGCCGCCGAGCTGCGCGCGCGCGGCGACGAGATCCGCGCCCGGCGCGATTACTGGCGGGCCTGGCTCGCGCTCGAAGCCGCCGCCGGCGGCGCGCTGCCCGCGCCGCGGATCGAAGCTTCCGCCGAAGCCGCCCCGCCGGCGCCGGCCGCCGACACGCCGCAGCACCACGCCATGACGCACTGAACAAAGGACATCGCATGCAACGACGCACCTTCCTGGGCAGCCTGACCGGCGCGCTGGCCGGCCTGGCCGCCGCCGTGCCGGGCGCGACGGCCGAACGCCGCCCGCAGCCCGCTCCCGTTCCGACCGCGCACGGCAGCCGCCGCACGCCGGTGACCACCCTCAACGGCCGCTCGGCCGACTGGACCCTGCGCGGCGGCGTGAAGGAATTCCACCTGGTGGCCGAGCCGATCGAGCAGGAAGTCGCCCCCGGCATGAAGGCCAGGCTGTGGGGCTACAACGGCAGCTCGCCCGGCCCGACCATCGAGGCGGTCGAGGGCGACCGCGTACGCATCCACGTGACCAACCGGCTGCCCGAGCACACCACCGTGCACTGGCACGGCCTGCTGCTGCCCTGCGGCATGGACGGCGTCGGCGGACTGACCCAGCCGCACATCCCGCCGGGCCGCACCTGCGTCTACGAATTCACGCTGAATCGCGCCGGCACCTTCATGTACCACCCGCATGCCGACGAGATGGTGCAGATGGCGCTGGGCATGATGGGCCTGTTCATCGTCCACCCGAAGAACCCGGCCGAGCGACGGGTCGACCGCGACTACGCGCTGCTGCTGGCCGCCTACGACATCGCGCCGGACACGATGCGGCCCAACCCGGCCACCATGAGCGATTTCAACCTGTGGACCTTCAACAGCCGCACCTCGCCGGCGATCGCGCCGATGGTGGCGCGCCAGGGCGAGCGCGTGCGCATCCGGGTCGGCAACCTGACCATGACCAACCACCCGATCCACCTGCACGGCCACACCTTCACGGTGACCGGCACCGACGGCGGCTGGGTGCCGGCCTCGGCGCAATGGCCCGAGGTGGCCACCGACGTGGCGGTCGGCCAGATGCGGGTGATCGAATTCGTCGCCGACGCGCCCGGCGACTGGTCGTTCCACTGCCACAAGGCGCACCACACCATGGGGCCGATGGGGCATGCGGTGCCCAACCTGGTCGGCACCGACCAGTCGCGCCTCACACCGAAGATGGAAACGCTGTTGCCGGGCAGCCACTACATGGCGATGGGCAGCGAGGGCATGGCGCAGATGCAGGAGATGGCGGAGATGGGCGGCATGATGCCGCTGCCGGCCAACACGCTGCCGATGATGAGCGGCCAGGGCCCGTTCGGCCCGATCGAGATGGGCGGCATGTTCACCGTTCTGAAGGTGCGCGCCGACCAGGCGCCGGGCGACTATCGCGATCCGGGCTGGTATGCGCATCCGAAGGGAACACAGGCCTGGCTGTTGCCCTAGATCGCCCCCGCAGGTCGGGCTTTATGCCCGACAGCGCCGCAAATCGAGGTCGCGGTCGGACGTAAAGCCCGACCTGCGGGGCTTTCCGGCCGACGATTTCCTTCGCAGGAACGACAAGGCCGGCATGCAGCCGGCCTTGTCGCGTCCCATCGCCCGGATCAGTGCGGCATCAGCCGCACGCCGTAGCCGCCGCCGAGCACCTCGAGCGAGAACAGCCGGTCGATGTTTGGATGCTTGCCCGGATGCTTGCGCGCGTCCTCGGCATGCTCGCCGTACAGCCACTGGCCCAGCCGCGCCGCCTTCGGCGTGATCGCGCCGAAATCGCGGTAGAGCGCGTGGTAGATCGCCAGCGAGCCGGCCTGGCCGGGGCGGTTCTCGATGATCGCCTCGAGCTTGCCCTCGCGCCACAGCTGCATGCCGCCGATATGGTCGATGCGCGGCAGGCAGGCCAGCGCATCCTGGAAGGGCAAGGACGGCGCGGCCTGCAGCAGCTGCTTGCTGGCCTCGCGGAACTGCGGCACGCGGCTGTCGCGCATCCACTCGAACAGCGCCATCTCGCGCGTCACGATCGCCACGCCGGCCGTGCGGGCGCGTTCGATCGCCACCGCCTTGTCGGCCGCCTGGCGCGCGCCGATCGCGTCGGCCACCAGGAACACCTGCTTGCCCGCGGCCTGCAGTTCGAGCGCGGTCTGCAGCACGCAGACATGCGCCTCGATGCCGCAGATCACTACCTGGCTGCGCGTCTCGGCCGGCGTGTCCTTGAGGCAGTCGGCGGCCACGCAGGAGAAGGTGGTCTTCTCCACCGTCGGCGCCGACTCGGCCGCGGCGCGCAAGAGGCCCAGCGTATGGCCGAGGCCCTGCGGATACTGCTCGGACAGCACCACCGGCACGCCATTCATGCGCGCGGCGTCGACCAGCCACTTCATCGCCGCCACCGTGCGCGGCGCGTCGGCGATCGCCGGCACCAGCTTGTCCTGCACGTCCACCACCAAGAGCGTGCTGTTATCGGCATGCATCAGCATGTCTACTCTCCTTATCGTTATGGAAGCTCGACGCAATACGTCGTCTCGACGTCCGGCCCGCCGCCCGGCCAGGCCGGGCACTTGCCGCTCGTTCTGAATCGACCGCCTTCGCCGCTCCGGCGCCGGAGGTCGCCTCGGGGCGCTCGAAAGCCGGTCGCGCCCGGCCTATTCCGCCTCGTCGATCCAGCACATCTGGATCGCCTCGAGGATCTTCTCGCCGCTGCGGGCAGGATCGTCGTCGAAGCCCTCGAGCGCGAGCACCCAGTCGCGCAGGTCGGTGAAGCGCACCGCCTTGGGGTCCAGGTCGGGGTATTTGTCGGCGAGCGCGATGGCGATCTCGCGGGAATCGATCCACTTCATGGCTATTGCTCCAGTTTGACGTCGGCGACCGGTGCGCCGGTCAGCGCCAGGAGTTCGGTCGGAGTGAGGCAGAACACGCTGTCGCCGCTGCCGGCGGCGGCCCAGACCTGATCGTAGCCCAGCAGGTCGCGGTCGATCAGCACGGCCGGCGGCTCCAGGTGGCCGACCGGCGCGACGCCGCCGATGGCGAAGCCGGTCTTGCGCCGCACGAAGTCGGCGTCGGCCCGCGCCACCGGCTCGCCCAGCAGGGCGGCCACGCGCGCCTCGTCGACGCGGTTGCTGCCGCTGGTGACGACCACCACCACGCGGTCCGACTCGGGCGCGCGCAGCACGATCGACTTGGCGATCTCGGCCACGGCGCAGCCGATGGCGGCGGCCGCGTCGGCGGCGGTGCGGGTGCCGGCCGGAAAGGTGCGGACGTCGATGGCGATGCCGGCCGCGGCGAGGGCGGCCTCGACGCGCTGGCGGCTGCTGAGCGCTTGGTTCATGTCGTCCTTTCGAGCCATGGCAGGCGATGGCGGCCGGAATGCCTCAACCATGCCGTGAAAACCGCGGGCGTTCGAACGCGTCCCGCAAGGGAATCGCCGTCGCAGGAACGGTTTCAGCCGCGAACGGGCCGATGCGCACGCTGAATCCGTTCGCGGCCGAAGCCGCTCCTACACGGGCATCGCGACATGGTCGCCGCATCGCGCCGCCGCGCCAAGGCGGATTTCCCCAGTCGCGCCGCTCAGACGTCCCAGTCCTTGTCGTACTTCTCGCGCGCGTGGTTGATGGTGTACTTCGGGATCTCGACCGTCAGGTCAGCCTGCGCCACGATGGCCTGGCAGGACAGCCGCGACACGCTGGTCAGGCCCCAGGCCTTGTCGAGCAGGTCGTCCTCCTCCTCCTCGCTCGGCGCCAGGCTGTTGAAGCCCTGCCGCACGATCACGTGGCAGGTGGTGCAGGCGCAGGACTTCTCGCAGGCGTGCTCGATGTCGATATGGCGGTCGAGCAGCGCGTCGCAGATACTGACGCCGGATTCGACTTCGAAACTCGTGCCGCCGGGGCACAGGTCGGCGTGGGGCAATACGGTGATCTTGGGCATGCTCGCCTCTCGTGGAATCAGGTGCGCCCGAGGCGCCAGGGCGGGTCGAGACGGTTCTCGCCCGCGTGGAACAGGATGATGCGGTTGCCGTCCGGGTCGCGCAGCGCGGCTTCGCGCCACAGCCAGCGCTGATCGACCGGGCCGTGGTCGAACGCCAGGCCCGCCGCCTCGAGCGCCGCGACGCGGGCGTCGAGGTCGTCGCACTCGAAGTAGACGGTGGTCGCGCTGGCCGGCACGGCATCGACCCGGTGGACCGAGAAGGTCGAGCCGCCGTCGGGGCAGGCGAAGCGGGCGTAGTGCGGCGCGGCGACGATCTGCTCGAGGCCGAGCCGGCGGTAGAAGTCGACCGCACGTTCGATGTCGGCGACGCCGACGGTGACCTGGTTCAGGCGCATGGAATCGTTCCTCGTTCGTGCTGCCGGTTCAGACGACGGCCGGCGCGTCGAAGGCCTTGGACCAGTGCAGCACCCGGTAGCCGGCGCGCAGGCCATGGCGGTGGAACGGGTCGGCCTGCACCAGCGCGTGAACCGTGTCGGCGTCGGCGGCCTCGACGATCCAGCAGGCGCCGACCGGCGTGCACTCCGGCGATTCGCGCAGCGAGCCGGCCACCTTGATGCGGTCGCCGTGCAGCCGCAGGTAGTCGAGGTGGGCCGCCATCTCGCGCTGCCGCACCGCGGCGGCGTCCGGGCGATCGTCGAAGGTCACCACGAACAGCATGCTCACTCCAGCTCGCTGAGCTTGTGGCCGGCCAGGCCGCGGCTGACGGCCGCGTCCATGCGGCGGCCGGCGAATTCGGTGGTGGCCAGGTTCAGCGCCTCGCTGGCGGCGCGGATCGCCGCCGGGTCGCTGCCGGCATGGGCCAGGCCCAGCGCGGCGATCGCCTGGTCGATGACGGCGCGCTCGGCGGCGTCGAGCAGCTCGCCGTCGCTGGCCAGCGCCATCGCGGTGGCGCTGAGCAGGCTGGCGGCCTCGACCCGCGCCTCGGCCAGGCTGCGCGCGCTCATGTCCTCGCGCGCATGCGCCATCGAGTCCTGCAGCATGCGGGCGATCTCGTCGTCGCCGAGGCCGTAGCTCGGCTTGACCACGATGCTGGCCTCGACGCCGGTCGACTGCTCGCGCGCCGAGACGCTGAGCAGGCCGTCGGCGTCGACCTGGAAGGTGACGCGGATGCGCGCGGCGCCGGCCACCATCGGCGGGATGCCGCGCAATTCGAAGCGCGCCAGCGAGCGGCAGTCGGCCACCAGCTCGCGTTCGCCCTGCACCACGTGGATCGCCATCGCGGTCTGGCCGTCCTTGAAGGTGGTGAATTCCTGCGCGCGCGCGGTCGGGATGGTGCTGTTGCGCGGCACGATCTTCTCGGTCAGCCCGCCCATGGTCTCGAGCCCGAGCGACAGCGGGATCACGTCGAGCAGCAGCCACTCGTCGTCGCCCTTGTTGCCGGCCAGCGCATTGGCCTGGATGGCGGCGCCGAGCGCGACCACCTTGTCCGGGTCGAGGTTGGTCAACGGCTCGCGGCCGAAGAAGCCGGCCACCGCGCGGCGCACGTGCGGCATGCGGGTGGCGCCGCCGACCAGCACCACGCCCTTGACCTCGTCGGCGGCCAGGCCGGCGTCGCGCAGCGCCTTGCGCACCGGCGCGATGGTCTTCTGCACCAGCGGCGCGGTGATGCGCTGGAAGGTCTCGGCGTCGAGCTCGAGGTCGATCACCTCGCCGTCGGCCAGCTTGGCGGTGATGCGGGTCGAGCCGTGGTCGGTCAGCGCTTCCTTGGCTTCGCGCGCGCGGGTGAGCAGCAGGCGGGTGTCGTGCTCGCCCAGGAGGCTCAGGCCGGCCTGCTCGGCCAGCCAGCAGAACACCCGCTGGTCGAAGTCGTCGCCGCCGAGCGCCGAATCGCCCGAGGTGGCGAGCACCTCGAACACGCCGCGGGTGAGCTTGAGGATGGAGACGTCGAAGGTACCGCCGCCGAGGTCGTAGATCGCGTAGACGCCCTCGGCGGCGTTGTCGAGGCCGTAGGCCACCGCCGCCGCGGTCGGTTCGTTCAGGAGCCGCAGCACCTCGAGCCCGGCCAGCCGGGCGGCGTCCTTGGTGGCCTGGCGCTGGGCGTCGTCGAAATAGGCCGGCACGGTGATCACCGCGCCGACCAGTTCGCCGCCGAGGCTGGCCTCGGCGCGCTGCTTGAGCGTGCGCAGCACGTCGGCCGACACCTCGACCGGGCTCTTGTCGCCGGCCACGGTGCGGATCTTGAGCATGCCGGGCGCATCGACGAAGCGGTAGGGCGTGGCGGCCGAATCGGGCAGGTCCTTGACGCCGCGGCCCATGAAGCGCTTGACCGAGACGATGGTGTTGCGCGGGTCTTCGCTCTGGCGCGCCTGGGCGGCGTGGCCGACGGTGACCGCGCCGTCGCTGCCGTAGTGCACCACCGAGGGCAACAGGCTGCGGCCGGTCTCGTCGGGCAGCACGCTGGCCGAGCCGCTCCGGACGGTGGCGACCAGCGAATTGGTGGTGCCCAGGTCGATGCCGACGGCGAGGCGGTGCTGGTGCGGTTCGGCGGCTTGGCCGGGTTCGGCGATCTGGAAAAGGGCCATGACGTCTTGTTCTGTTCGTGGGCGGGGCCGATCGGGGCGGTGCACCTGCCGGGTTCGGACTTCAGGCCGCGGCGCGAGCGCGGCGGCGGATTACATCGTTCGGGCCGCGGCATCCGCGCGGGCCGGGCATTTCGGGTGGACCGCGGCACCCGCAGGTCGGGCTTCAGTCCGACCTACCGGGCCGGCGGCCGTAAGAGCGACGCGCGCTACTCGATCAGCGCGTCGATCGCGTCGCCGATCTCCTGGTCGAGCTTGGCCATGAACTTGAGCTTGCGCACCGCGGTGGCGGCCTCGGCGTGCGCCTGGCGCTGGTCGAGCAGCATGCCGAGCTCGTCCTCGAGCGCACGGCGTTCGCGGCGCAATCCGGCGGCCAGCTTGTCGAGCGCATCCGCGTCGCCGGCCTGCTTCGCCTCGCCGATCGCCTCGCGCCACTCCATCTGCGCCATCAGGAAGTCGACCGGCATCGCGGTATTGGTCTCTTCCTGGGTATCGACGCCGGCCAGCTGCAGCAGGTAGCGGCCGCGCGCCAGCGGCGACTTCAGCGTCTGGAAGGCCTCGTTGATGCGGGTGGCGGCCTGCAGCGCGAGGCGCTTGTCGGCGTCGCCCAGGCTCGCGGCGCGGTCCGGGTGGTACTGCGACTGCAGCGCGCGGTAGGCCGCCTCGAGCGCCTGCGCATCGACGGCGAAGGCACGCGGCAGGCCGAACAGGCGGAAGTGGTCGAGGGAGAAGTCCATGAGATGCCGTGAAAAGTGAAACGTGAAAGGTGAAACGTGAAAAGCGGTGACCGCGCCTGCGTGCGACGTTTCACATTTCACTTTTCACGTTTCACGGGTTCTCACACGTTGAAGCTCTCGCCGCAGCCGCACTCGTCCTTCACGTTCGGGTTGTTGAACTGGAAGCCTTCGTTCAAGCCCTGCTTGACGAAGTCGAGCTCGGTGCCGTCGATGTAGGGCAGGCTCTTGGCGTCGGTGAAGATCTTCACCCCGTGGCTCTCGAAGGCCAGGTCGTCGGGGCTGATCTCGTCGACGAACTCGAGCTTGTAGGCCATCCCCGAGCAACCCGAGGTCCGCACCGCCAGCCGCACGCCCACGCCCTTGCCACGCTTGGCCAGGTAGTTGGAGACGTGCTTGGCGGCTTTTTCGGAAAGTGTCAGTGCCATAGGAAACCTCAAATGCGGGAAGGGGGAAGGGAGAAGGGCAAAAGCCGAAGCTCGACCCATTGCGGCATTTACTCGCGGCGGTTGCAGAGGATTGGCTCGCAACGACTCGCTGCGCCACCCTTCCCTCTTCCCCCTTCACCCTTCCCGAGGCTTACGCCTCGTGCTTCGCCTTGTAATCCGCCACCGCCGCCTTGATCGCGTCTTCGGCCAGGATCGAGCAGTGGATCTTCACCGGCGGCAGCGCCAGTTCCTCGGCGATCTGGGTGTTCTTGATGCTCAGCGCCTGGTCGAGCGTCTTGCCCTTGACCCACTCGGTCACCAGCGAGCTCGAGGCGATGGCCGAGCCGCAGCCGTAGGTCTTGAACTTGGCGTCCTCGATGGTGCCGTCGGCGCCGACCTTGATCTGCAGCTTCATCACGTCGCCGCAGGCCGGCGCGCCGACCATCCCGGTCCCGACCGTCTCGTCGCCCTTCTCGAACGAACCGACGTTGCGGGGATTTTCGTAGTGGTCGATGACCTTGTCGCTGTATGCCATTTTCTTACTCCTTCGGAGTGTGAAACGTGATGCCGCTGCGCGGCGGTGAAAGGTGAAGCGTGGGGGGCAGCACACGTTTCACCTTTCACGTTTCACCTTTCACGTGATTAATGCGCCGCCCACTGCACCGTATTCAGATCGATGCCTTCCTTGAACATGTCCCACAAGGGCGACAGCTCGCGCAGCTTGCCGATCTTTTCGTGGATCAGCTTCACCGCGTAGTCGATGTCCTCGACCGTGGTGAAGCGGCCGATGGTGAAGCGGATCGACGAATGCGCCAGCTCGTCGTTGCGGCCCAGCGCGCGCAGCACGTAGCTCGGCTCGAGCGAGGCCGAGGTGCAGGCCGAGCCCGACGACACCGCCAGGTCCTTCAGCGCCATGATCAGCGACTCGCCCTCGACGTAGTTGAAGCTGACGTTAAGGTTGTGCGGCACGCGCGCATCCATGTCGCCGTTGAGGTAGACCTCCTCGATGTCGGAAATGCCGTTCCACAGCCGGTCGCGCAGCATGCGCACGCGCTCGAGCTCGGTCGCCATGTCCTCGCGGGCGATGCGGAACGCTTCGCCCATGCCGATGATCTGGTGCGTCGCCAGCGTGCCCGAACGCATGCCGCGCTCGTGGCCGCCGCCGTGGATCTGCGCCTCGAGCCGCACGCGCGGCTTGCGCCGCACGTACAGCGCGCCGATGCCCTTGGGGCCGTAGGTCTTGTGGGCCGAGAAGCTCATCAGGTCGACCTTGAGCGCGGCGAGGTCGATCGGCGTCTTGCCGGTGGCCTGGGCCGCATCGACGTGGAACAGGATGCCGCGCTCGCGCAGCATCTCGCCGATCGCGGCGATCGGCTGGATCACGCCGATCTCGTTGTTCACCGCCATGATCGAGACCAGGATGGTGTCGTCGCGCAGCGTGGCGGCCAGCACCTCCAGGTCGACCAGGCCGTTCTCGAGCGGGGACAGGTAGGTGACTTCGAAGCCCTCGCGCTCGAGCTCGCGCATGGTGTCGAGCACGGCCTTGTGCTCGGTCTTCATGGTGACGAGGTGCTTGCCCTTGTCTTTGTAGAAATGCGCCGCGCCCTTGATCGCCAGGTTGTTCGACTCGGTCGCGCCCGAGGTCCAGACGATTTCCTTGGCGTCGCAGTTGACCAGCCGGGCCACGTCCTCGCGCGCGTTCTCGACCGCTTCCTCGGCTTCCCAGCCGAAGGCGTGCGAACGGCTGGCCGGGTTGCCGAAGTGCTCGGTCAGCCAGGGGATCATCTTGGCGGCCACGCGCGGATCCACCGGGGTGGTTGCGGAGTAGTCGAGGTAGATCGGCAGTTTCATGCGGGAAGGCTCCGGTACGGATTTACATGCGCGCGTCGATGAGCGCGTCTTTGCGTTTGTCGTGCAGCACGCACTCGGTCGCCGGCTGCTGGGCCGGACACTTGGCCTGCTGCTTGGCGATCAGCTCGGCCAGCGTCACCGACGCGAGGTATTCGTAGATGGTGCGGTTGAGATCGGCCCACAGGTCGTGGGTCATGCAGCGGCGATCCTCGAGGCAGTTTTCCTTGCCGCCGCACTGGGTCGCGTCGAGCGGCTCGTCGACCGCGGTGATGATGTCGGCCACGCTGATGTCGGCGACCGGCCGGGCCAGGCAGTAGCCGCCGCCGGGGCCGCGCACGCTGTCGACCAGGGCGTTGCGGCGCAGCTTGCCGAACAGCTGTTCGAGGTAGGACAGCGAGATCTGCTGGCGCTCCGAGATGCCGGCCAGCGTGACCGGGCCCTTGGCCTCGCGAAGCGCGAGATCGAGCATCGCGGTGACGGCGAAACGGCCTTTGGTGGTCAAGCGCATGACGGCAGACTCGAACGAGGGGGAACGGTCGACAGGATAAAATACCCGACAAATTCAGTCAACAATTTAACCTACTGTTTTAGTCGACTATCTTGTTGAGATGGCCGGCGTCGAAGGCCTCGGCGCGGCTCTTGTCCTCGGCGCAGTCGACGCCGAGCTTCTCGAGGTGGCGCAGGATCAGTTCGATGCGCGCGTCGAGGTTGGAACTGTGGTCGATCAGGCCGTGCACCGCCTGCACGATCGGGTCGTTCATGTCGGCCGCGATCGCGTAGGCCGAGAAGCCCATGCGCCCCGCCTGCTCCTCGCGCGCCGCCTCGCGGCTCTTGTCGACCATGCGCGCCAGGTTGGCCACCATCACCGCACCGGGCGGCACGTCCTTGATGACCACCGCGTTGGGGCCGATCTTGGCGTTCTCGCCGATCTCGATCGGGCCGATCAGCTTGGCGCCGGCGCCGACCACCACGCCGCGCGCCAGCGTCGGATGGCGCTTGCCGGGCTTGGAGGCGAGGCCCAGGCCGCCGAGCGTGATGCCCTGGTACAGCGTGCAGTCGTCGCCGATCACGGCGTGCTCGCCGATCACGATGCCCATGCCGTGGTCGATGAAGACCCGGCGGCCGATGCGGGCGCCCGGGTGGATCTCGATGCCGGTGAAGAAGCGGCTCAGGTGGGAGACCAGCCGCGCCAGCCACTTGAAGCCATGGCTCCACAGCCAGTTGGCCAGCTGGTGGAAGGTCAGCGCGTGCAAGCCCGGGTAACAGGTGAGCACTTCCCAGGTCGAGCGGGCGGCGGGATCGCGGTCGAAGACGACGGCGATGTTCTCTCTCAGGCGCGCGAACATGGTGTGCATTCGGGTGGATCGGGAAAGGCCGAGCATTTTACTCGACTATTGTGCGGCGCGGAAGAATGCACGAGGCCGTTTCTCGCACCGGCACGCCGGGCTGGATCGCGCTTGCCGGCAACGCTTTGCCTTCGTATTATAACGACCGGTCTATATTGAAAGAATACGATGCCCAAGGATGCCGGCCCGCAGCGCCAACGCCTGATCGAGACCGCCGCGCGCCTGTTCGAGGCGCAGGGCTATGCCGCCACCGGGCTGCAGCAGCTGCTGGCCGAGAGCGGCGCACCCAAGGGCTCGCTCTATCACTACTTCCCCGGCGGCAAGGAGGCGCTGGCGGTCGCGGTGGTCGAGCATGCCGCGGCGGCCATCGAGTCGGGGCTGGCGCAGGCGCTGGCGGCCGCCACGCCGCAGGACGGGCTGCTCGCCGCGCTGGCGTTGTTCCGCCGCAAGCTGGTCGAGGCCGATTTCCGCGCCGGCTGCCCGATCGCGACCATCGCGCTCGAGCAGTCGGACGCCAGCGAGCCGATCCGCCTGGCCTGCGAGCGCGCCTACGCCGGCTGGCAGGCGCGGCTGGCGGCCGCGCTCGGCGGCGATGCGGCGGCGGCGCGGCAGGCCGAGCGGCTGCTGGCCCGGCTCGAGGGCGCGCTGCTGCTGGCCCGGGTGCGCCGCAGCACGGCGCCGCTCGATGCGCTGGCCGACGACCTCGCGCTGGATTCGACGACACGACACATCGCCAACGGAGACGGAAGATGAAGAGAGGGATTGCGGCACTGGCCTTGCTGGCCGGCCTGGCGGCGCAGGCGGCCGACGTGCGGGTGGCGCTGGTGAAGACGGCCGAGGCCGACAGCTGGCAGGCGCTGACGGTGAGCGGCGGCGCCTGGGATCGCCTGAAGCTCAACCATACCGCGGTGCTGGTGTCGCACCCGGCCGGCGATTTCCTGTTCGACGGCGGGCTGGGCCGCAAGGCGCCGGAGCAGGTCGCCGCCGACATGCCGTGGTGGGCCAAGCCCTTCTTCCGCTTCGGTCCGATCTGCGCGGCGGCCGACCAGTTGGCCGGCCGGCCGATCCCGCGGCTGATCCTGTCGCACGGGCATTGGGACCATGCCAGCGCGCTGGCCGATTTCCCGGCCGCCGAGGTCTGGCTGACCGCGGCCGAGCGCAGCTTCGTGCAGCAGGCCAAGCCGCCGGTGGTGCTGCCCTCGCAGGTCGGCGACCCGGCGATCCGCTGGAAGACCTATGCGCTCGACGGCCCGGCCTACCGCGGCTACCCGGCCAGCCTCGACCTGTACGGCGACGGCAGCGCGGTACTGGTGCCGATGCCGGGCCACACGCCGGGCGCGGTCGGCCTGTTCGCCCGGCTGGGCTCGGGCCGCACGCTGTTCTTCGTCGGCGATACGGTGTGGCAGCGCGCCGCGCTGGACGGCGCGCGCGGCAAATCATGGCTGGCGCGCCAGTTGGCCGACGACGATGCCGACGCGACCGCGCGGCAGATCGCCCGGCTGTCGCAGCTGGCGGCCGAGCCGGGGTTGACGATCGTGCCGGCGCACGACGCGGCGGTGCAGGATGAACTCGGCTACTACCCGGACTGGGTCGACGAACCGAAGCAGGCGGCCGGGGCTGCCTGCCCAGGCGATGGAAGCCAATCATCGGCAGCTTCCCGGTAGGAGCGGCTTAGCCGCGAACGGGTTCAGCCTGTACCATTCGCGGCTAAAGCCGCTCCTACAAGTGCCTCAGCCGATGGCGGAACAGGCCGGCCATCATGCGATCAAGGCTGCTGCGGCTTCAGGGTCAGCGCCGCGCCCGGCCCCAGGCGGCTTTCGCCGCGCAGCCGCCAGCTGTTCTGGCCGTCCTCGATCTGCACCAGCCAGCGCTGTTCGGGCAGCGGCGCGTCGAGCGCGGCGACCAGCATGTCGTCGGCGGCCGGATGCAGCGTGAGCACGCGGTCGAGGCCGGCACGGGTCGGGTGGGCCAGCCGCAGCACCACGGTCTTGGCCTCGGCCGACGGCGGCATCAGCAGCACGCGCACGCTCTTGCCGTCGTCGCCGACCAGCAACTGGGCCGACAGCCCGAGCGCGACGGCCTGGCGGTCGCGGTGGATCTCCAGGCCGATCTCGTTGCCGCGCTTGTAATAGTCGTCGGCGACCAGGCCGTCGTCGCTGCGGATCGCCACGCCGATCAGGGCGAAGCAGGCCGCCACGGTGACGATCAGCAAGGTGAGGAACAGCCAGATCACCGGTTGGCGATACCAGGCGTTGGGATTGGACATGCGAAGCTATCCTGCAAATGAAAAGGGTTGCCCCCCTCCCCCGAACACACGCCAGACCCGATCCAGATACGCGACGAGCGCAGCGAGGCCCCTCTGGACCACCCCACAAAGTCTCCGCCTTTGCGGGGCCCCGGGGCGGCGAGGGCGGGGGAGTCGGAATAAATCAGGGAGCGCCGTCGCCCCCGCCTGCGCTGCAGGCGAGCGTCCGGCTTTGCCGGACGCCTGGACTGCCGATCGATCACCCACGATGGAACTACACCACCGAGGCACGCTCAGCGATTGATGAAGCTCGACTTCTCGCGCACCGACAGCGTCAGGTCGTCGGCTGCCTGCACTTCGAAATAGATCTTCTTGGAGCCGCGCGACACGTGCTGCGGCTCCACCTGCACTCGCACGCCGACGCTGGCGGTGCCGTTGGCCGGCACCGGGATCACGTCGCCCTGGTCGGTCAGCACCTTGAGGTCGGGCAGGCCGTCGGCGCGGATCACGAAGCGATGCGGCTTCTCGTCGGTGTTCTGTACCTGCAGCCGGTAGCTGTTCTCCAACAGGCCCTCGTCGGTCTCGCGAACCAGCGCATTGCGGTCGCGCATCACGTTGACCTTGATCGGGCTCTTGAGCAGCAGCGACGCCACCGTCGCCACCACCACCAGCAGCAGCGCCGCGCTGTACATCACCACCCGCGGCCGCAGCACGTGGTTGACGATCTGGCTCTCCGGATACTTGTGCGCCAGCGCGTTCTCGGTGGTGTAGCGCACCAGGCCGCGCGGATAGTTCATCTTGTCCATGATGCTGTCGCAGGCATCGATGCAGGCGCCGCAGGCGATGCACTCGTACTGCAGGCCGTCGCGGATGTCGATGCCGACCGGGCAGACCTGCACGCACAGCTTGCAGTCGATGCAGTCGCCCTTGCCCTCGGCGCGATGGTCCTCGCCCTTGCGGCGGCTGCCGCGCGGCTCGCCGCGCTCGGCGTCGTAGCTGATCACCAGCGTGTCCGGGTCGAACATCGCGCTCTGGAAGCGCGCATAGGGGCACATGTACTTGCACACCTGCTCGCGCATCCAGCCGGCGTTGCCGTAGGTGGCGAAACCGTAGAACAGGATCCAGAACGCCTCCCACGGTCCGGTCGACCAGCTCGCCACCTTGGCGCCGAGCTCGTGGATCGGCGTGAAGTAGCCGACGAAGGTGAAGCCGGTCCACAGCGACAGCGCGATCCACAACGCGTGCTTGGTGTACTTGATGCGGAGCCGGCGCAGGTTCATCGGCCCGTTGTCGAGCTTCATCCGGGCCAGCCGGTCGCCTTCGACCCATTTCTCGATCCACAGGAAGATCTCGGTGTAGACCGTCTGCGGGCAGGAGTAGCCGCACCACAACCGGCCGGCGATCGAGGTCCAGACGAACAGGCCGAAGGCGCTGACCAGCAGCAGCGCGGTCAGGTAGATGAAGTCCTGCGGCAGGAAGATGAAGCCGAAGATGTAGAACTTGCGGTTGACCAGGTCGAACAGCAGCATCTGCCGGTCGTGCCATTGCAGCCACGGCATGCCGTAGAAGAACAGCTGGGTGGCCACCACCCAGAACCAGCGCCACTGGGTGAAGCGGCCGGTGATCCAGCGCGGGTAGACCTTCTTGTGCTTCTCGTAGAGCACCACCTCTTCGAGTTCGGCCGGCGCGTCGGCGGGTGTCGCCGGCACCACCTTGATCGGGATGTTCTTGAACGAATTGGGCATGGGAAGCTTTCGGATCGTCTCTCGAAAACCCGCAGGACGGGCTTTCGGCAGACGCCGCGGAACCGGCCCCGCGAGGGCGGCCCGGACGTGGCAGCGGCCCCAGGCGCGAGGCCGGCGGAGCCAGCGCATTCGCGGCTGGAGCCGCTGTTGTTCGAGTGGCGACAGCGAGGCGGATTGTCCCATCCGCCTGCGCCGCCGCCCTGCGACATGGCGTCGCGGCCCGCGTGCCTACTGCGCGGCAGCGGTCTCGCCGCCCGCTTCGGCCTTGTGCGAGAAGCCGTAGACATAGGCCGCCAGCAGGTGGACCTTGCCCTCGCCCAGCGCGTCCTGCCAGGCCGGCATGCGGTTCTTGCGGCCGTTGGTGATGGTCTCGATGATGGTGCGTTCCGAGCCGCCGTAGAGCCAGACCTTGTCGGTCAGGTTGGGTGCGCCGAGCGCCTGGCTGCCCTTGCCGTCGGCCTGATGGCAGGCCACGCAGACCTGCTTGAAGGTCGCCTCGCCGCGGCCGGCGCGCACCGCGTCGTAGTCGCGGCTGGCCAGCTTGAGCACGTAGTTGGCGACGTCCTTCACCTTTTCCTCGCCGAAGGCCGCGCCGAAGGCCGGCATCTGGCCGCCGCGCCCCTGGCTGATGGTCTCGACGATCTTGTCCGGCGTGCCGCCGTACAGCCAGTCGCCGTCGGTCAGGTTGGGGAAGCCCTTGGCGCCGCGCGCGTCCGAGCCGTGGCACTGCATGCAGTAGGTCAGGAACAGGCTCTGGCCCGACTTGCGCGCCTCCTCGTCCTTGGACAGCGTCGCGATGTCGACCTTGATGTACTTGTCGTACAAGGGCTTGATCGCCGCTTCCTTGGCGGCCGATTCCTGCTCGTACTGGCTCACCTTGGTCCACTTCTTGGTGCCGGCCCAGACGCCCGGATAGAACACCAGGTAGCCGACGCCGAACACGATGGTCAGGTAGAACAGCCCCATCCACCAGCGCGGCAGCGGGTTGTTGTACTCCTCGAGGTCGCCGTCCCACTTGTGGCCGGTCACCTTCACCTGTTCGCCCTTGGGCAGCTTCACCACGCTCTGCGATCTGAGCAGGTAGCCCAGCCAGGCGAACGACAGCACCACGATGCCGGCCACCCACCAGGCCCAGAATTGGCTGAAGAAATCAGTCATGTTTCGCTCCAACACCCTCAACCGCGATCGGTCGGCGAGGGCAGGTCGTCGTCGTTGATCGGCTGCATGGACGCCTCTTCGAATCGGCGCGCCGCCGGCTTGCCCAGGCCCACAGGGCGATGGCGACGAAGCAGACGAGGCCGGCCACGGTGATCGCCTGGCGGAAGAGATTGATGTCCATGACAGCTCCTTGATTAGCTGCAATCAGCTATGCGAATCGGTAGGCCGGGCCGGTGCCCGACCCCGCCGCCGGGCGCGCAGCCCGGCCGCGGATCCATCCGGCGCCCGCCTCAGCGGATGCCCTTGAGCGCGAGGCCCAGGCCCTGCAGGTAGGCGATCACCGCGTCCATCTCGGTCTTGCCCTCGACCTCCTCGGGCGCCTTGGCGATCTCGTCCTTCGTATAGGGCACGCCGACCTTGGTGAGCGCGGTCATGCTGGCCTGCACCCGCTTGGGATCGAGCTTGCCGGCGGCGAGCCAGGGGAAGGCCGGCATGTTCGACTCGGGCGTGGTGTCGCGCGGGTTCATCAGGTGCACGAAGTGCCATTCGTCCGAGTAGCGGCCGCCGACGCGCGCCAGGTCGGGCCCGGTGCGCTTGGAGCCCCACTGGAACGGGTGGTCGTAGACCGACTCGCCGGCGACCGAGTAGTGGCCGTAGCGCTCGGTCTCGGCGCGGAACGGCCGGATCATCTGCGAGTGGCAGTTGTAGCAGCCCTCGCGGATGTAGACGTCGCGGCCGGCCAGTTGCAGCGCGGTATAGGGCTTCACGCCCGGGATCGGCTGGGTGGTCGACTTGGAGAACATCAGCGGCAGGATCTCGACCAGCATGGCGACGCTGATGATGGCCAGCGTGAAGCCGATCAGATAGCCGACGTGTTCTTCGATCAGGTGTTGGATCTTGTCCATGACTCGGGCTCCTCGATTCAGGCGTGCGCCGCTTGGGCGGTCGGGATCGGGGCGTCGACGGCGCGGCCCAGCATGATGGTGCGGGCGACGTTGTAGGCCATCAGGAACATGCCGCCGAGGAACATGGCGCCGCCGAGCACGCGGATCATGTAGTAGGGGTAGCTGGCCTTGACGCTGTCGATGAAGGCGTAGGTCAGCGTGCCGTCCGGGTTGGTGGCGCGCCACATCAGGCCCTGGGTCACGCCGGCGATCCACATCGCGGCGATGTAGAGCACCACGCCCAGCGTGGCGATCCAGAAGTGCGCCTCGATCAGCGGCACCGAGTACATCTTCTCGCGGTTGAACAGGCGCGGGATCAGGTAGTAGATCGAGCCGATCGAGATCATCGCCACCCAGCCCAGCGCACCCGAGTGCACGTGGCCGATGGTCCAGTCGGTGTAGTGCGACAGCGCGTTGACGGTCTTGATCGACATCATCGGACCTTCGAAGGTCGACATGCCGTAGAACGACAGCGCGGTCACCAGGAACTTCAGGATCGGATCGGTGCGCAGCTTATGCCAGGCGCCCGACAGGGTCATGATGCCGTTGATCATGCCGCCCCAGCTCGGCGCCAGCAGGATCAGCGAGAACACCATGCCCAGCGACTGGGTCCAGTCCGGCAGCGCGGTGTAGTGCAGATGGTGCGGGCCGGCCCACATATAGGTGAACACCAGCGCCCAGAAGTGCACCACCGAGAGCCGGTAGGAGTAGACCGGGCGGCCGGCCTGCTTGGGCACGAAGTAGTACATCATCCCGAGGAAGGCCGCGGTCAGGAAGAAGCCCACCGCGTTGTGGCCGTACCACCACTGCACCATCGCGTCGACCGCGCCGGAGTAGGCCGAGTACGACTTCCAGAAGCTGACCGGCACTTCCATGCTGTTGACGATATGCAGCAGCGCGACGGCCAGGATGAAGGCGCCGTAGAACCAGTTGGCCACGTAGATGTGCTTCTGCTTGCGCTTGGCGATGGTGCCGAAGAACACCACGGCATAGGCCACCCAGACGATGGTGATCAGGATGTCGATCGGCCATTCGAGTTCGGCGTATTCCTTGCCGCTGGTGTAGCCCAAGGGCAGCGTGATGGCCGCCAGCAGGATCACCACCTGCCAGCCCCAGAAGGTGAAGGCCGCCAGCTTGTCCGAGATCAGCCGGACGCCGCAGGTGCGCTGGACCACGTAGTAGGAAGTGGCGAACAGCGCGCAGCCGCCGAAGGCGAAGATCACCGCGTTGGTGTGCAGCGGGCGCAGCCGGCCGAAGTGGAAGTACGGGCCGTAGTTGAGCTCGGGCCAGGCCATCTGGGCGGCGATGATCACGCCGACCAGCATGCCGACGATGCCCCACACCACCGTCATGATGCTGAACTGCCGCACCACCCGGTAGTTGAAGGTCTCCGCCCCGGTCTGCTCGACAAGCGCAGGGTTGGCTTGCATGGGAAGTCTCCGAAGAACGCAAAAAAATCCGCTTTGGGCCCGCAGCATGCCGCAGGCAGCGGCTCAAAGGCCGCACACCTCCCGCGACAAAAAGTCGCAAGAAGCCGTGACACACCGCTCCCCCTCGGGCAGCGCGCCGAATGTTCGATAGCAACGGGACAGGATCGGGCTAGAACACTCGGTGCCGAGATTACGCTGGCGGCCGGCGGCCCTTGTTGATGTGCGTCAACCAGGTCTGCGAACGAAACCGGGAACCGGTGGTCGTCGCGCATGGCTGCGCCGAATTCTTGCTCTTGAATCGAGTCTGCTGCAAAGCAGCAATTCTAGCGCCTGACCGAACTGCGGGCAATTGAGCAATTGCTCTGGAAGCCGCGTCCAGACTGGCATACGGGAAAACGGCATATATCCTGGGAACGATTCCCAACCGCACAAGACGGTATCCGGAGCAGCCCGTTTCCGGCTGTCGAAGGCCGCTATAACGCGGCATCCGCCAGCCCGGTTGACAGCGCCTCGATCGCGCGCCGAACCGCCTGCGTTCCGCCGTCGGCGGCGCCGGGACCGAACGGCCCGGCGCGCCTGCGGCGATCGACCCGTCGCGCCCTCCCGGAAAAAACGACGGCGGCATCGCGAGGATGCCGCCGAGGCGGGAATGGCGCGGCCGGATCAGTGATGGTGGCCGTGCTCGCCGTGCACGTGGCCGTGTTCGAGTTCCTCGGCCGAGGCCGGGCGCACTTCGTCGATGGTGGCGGCGAAGCGGATGCGCTTGCCGGCCAGCGGGTGGTTGCCGTCGACCACGACCTTGCCGTCTTCGATCTCGGTGATGGTGAACAGCATCACGTCGCCGCTTTCCGGATCGTCGGCCTCGAACATCATGCCGACCTCGATCTCCTCGGGGAACACGTCGCGCGGCTCGATGCGGACCAGCTCGGCGTCGTATTCGCCGAAGGCGTCGTCCGGTTCCATCGTCACGTCGACCGAGTCGCCGGTCTTCTTGCCGTGCAGCGCTTCCTCGACCACCGGGAAGATGCCGTCGTAGCCGCCGTGCAGGTAGACCATGGGCTCGTCGGCCTCGGTCTGGTCGAGCAGCTCGCCCTCCGAGTCGTACATCTTGTACTGGAGCGAGACGACCGTGTTCTTGACGATTTCCATGCTGGGGGATTCCTCGGGAGACGCCGCGCTAGGCGTCAAGTTGTTGAATGAGCTTGAGTACATCTGCGGCGTGGCCGCGCGGCGTGACGTTGTACAGCGTGTGCCGCAGGGTGCCGGCGCGATCGACGATGAAGGTCGAGCGGATCGTGCCGAATTTTACCACGCCGTCGCGCTCCAGCTCCCTGAGCGTGTGATAGCGGCGCGACACGTCGGTTTCGGAATCGGACAGCAGGCGCACCAAGAGGCCGTGCTTGTCGCGGAACGCCTCGTGGCAGAACGGATCGTCGAGGCTCACGCCGAGCACCACCGTGTTGGAGCGCTCGAAGCGGTCGGCCAGGTCGGAGAACTCGATCGCCTCGCGGGTACAGCCCGGATCGTCGTCGCGATGATAGAAGTACAGCACTACCGTCTTGGCGCCGCGGTAGTCGGACAGCTTCACCATGTCCATCGCGGCGTCGGGCAGCTCGAAGTCGGGCGCGGGATGGCCGGGTTCCAGCATAGATGCACCTCCGGGTGGTTGGGCTCGGTCGGACCCGCTGCCGGCCGCCGTGCTGCAGGCTCCGGCATCGGATGAGATAATTCGGGCCAGCTGACCTCTTCCCCTATATAGCGCATATGCCCAATCCGCCCCTTGGCAATCTGACGGCCGAGCAATTCCTGGCCGATTACTGGCAAAAAAAACCACTGCTGATCCGCCAGGCGGTGACGCAATTCGACTGGCTGCCCGGGCTCGACGAGCTGGTCGCGCTGGCCGGCCGCGACGATGTCGAATCGCGCCTGGTCGAGCTTCGCAACGGCAAGTGGTCGTGCGAGTCGGGTCCGTTCCGCCCCTCGCGCTTCAAGAAGCTGGCCGCCAGCGACTGGACCGTGCTGGTGCAGAACATGAACCACCACCAGGCCTTCTGCGCCGAGCTGCTGTACCGCTTCGACTTCATCCCGCAAGTGCGGCTGGACGACCTGATGATCAGCTACGCGCCGGCCGGCGGCGGCGTCGGCCCGCATTTCGACAGCTACGACGTGTTCCTGCTGCAGGTCGGTGGCAGGAAGCGCTGGCGCATCTCGTCACAGGACGACCTCGAGCTGGTCGACGGCGCGCCGCTGAAGATCCTCGAGCGCTTCGTGCCCGAGCAGGAATGGGAGCTCGAGCACGGCGACATGCTCTACCTGCCGCCGCGCTACGCCCACGAGGGCGTGGCGCTCGAGGCCGGCATGACCTGGTCGGTCGGCTTCCGCGCGCCGACCGCGCAGGAGCTCGGCGGCGCCTTCCTCGACTACCTGCGCGACCGCATCGAGCTGCCCGGCCTCTATGCCGACCCCGACCTGGCCGCCGTGTCCGAACCGGCCCGGCTGCCCGACGACTTCGTGGCGCGGGTGGCGCAGATGCTGAACGGCATCCGCTGGGGCGAGGCCGAGGTGCGCGACTTCATCGGCCGCTACTTCAGCGAGCCCAAGGCCCACGTGTTCTACGATTCGCCCGACGACGAACTCGACGAGGACGATTTCGCCGCCGCAGTGGCCCGCCACGGCGTGGCGCTCGATCTCAAGAGCGCGATGCTGTTCGACGGCGACCGCGTCTACATCAACGGCGACACGCTCGACGCCGAGCCGGCCGCGCTGCCGGCGCTGCGCGAGCTGGCCAACCGCCGCCGCCTGCCGCCGGCCGACTATCCGGCCGAAGCGGTCGAGGCGCTCTACGCCTGCTACGAATACGGCTACCTGGCCCCCGGCGGCGAATGACGCCGCCCTCCCCCATCACACACGACGAATAGAACAATGGCCAAACACGCCTTCCCGACCGATTGTCCCTGCCAGAGCGGCAAGCCCTACAAGGACTGCTGCTTCATGTACCACATGGAAAAACAGCAGCCGCCGACCGCCGAGGCGCTGATGCGCTCGCGCTACGCCGCCTACGTGCTGAAGAAGGCCGACTACCTGCTGTACAGCTGGCACCCCGACACCCGCCCGGCCGAACTCGATCTCGACGGCGACGCCGCCAAGTGGGTCGGCCTCGCCATCGTCGCCACCGAGGCCGGGGGCCCCGACGACGACGAGGGAACGGTCGAGTTCGTCGCCCGCTACAAGATCGGCGGCCGCGCCGCCAAGCTGGCCGAGAAGAGCCGCTTCGTGCGCTTCAAGGGCCGCTGGGTCTATCTCGACGGGCTGGTCGACGAGTGACCGCCCGCGGTCCGGTCCGGACCGCGCCCGCCCCACCATCATGGCCGTGCCGGCCGCTCATCCCACGAGGAAGCACATGTCCCAGCTCACCATCAGCACCCAGTTCGACTCCGGCAGCATCGAGGTCGTCAGCCTGGCCGACCACCGCGACGTCCAGCTGCGCATCAAGGCCGACAACGCCAGCGCCTTCGCCCAGTGGTTCCACTTCCGCCTGCAGGGCGCGGCCGGCCTGCCGCTGACGCTGCGCTTCCTCAACGCCGGCCAGAGCGCCTACCCGGACTGGAACGGCTACCGCGTGGTGGCCAGCTACGACCGCCACCACTGGTTCCGCATCGACTCGGCCTTCGACGGCCAGGTGATGACGGCCAGCCTGACGCCGGTCGCCCAGAGCGTCTACTTCGCCTACTTCGAGCCCTATTCCTACGAGCGCCACCTCGACCTGATCGGCTTCGCCACCGAATCGGACAAGGTCGAGGTCGAGCACCTGGGCAACACGCTCGACGGCCGCGACATGACGCTGTTGCGCATCACCGACGAGGACGGCGCGACGCCGGTCGAGCGGAAGAAGAAGGTCTGGCTGATCGCCCGCCAGCATCCGGGCGAGACCATGGCCGAGTGGTTCGTCGAGGGCTTCCTCGAGCGCCTCTTGGACGGCGACGACCCGGTCAGCCGGGTGCTGCTGGATCGCTGCATCTTCCATGTGGTGCCGAACATGAACCCGGACGGCGCGGTGCGCGGCAACCTGCGCACCAACGCGGCCGGCGCCAACCTGAACCGCGAATGGCAGGAGCCGACGCTCGAGCGTTCGCCCGAGGTCTTCCTGGTGCGGCAGAAGATGCTGGAGACCGGCGTCGACCTGTTCCTCGACGCCCACGGCGACGAGGCGCGGCCGTACAACTTCGTCGCCGGCTGCGAGGGCAACCCCGGCTACAACGAGCGCATCGCCGCGCTGGAAGACGCCTTCAAGGCGGCCTGGATCGCCAGCAGCCCCGATTTCCAGGACGAGGTCGGCTACGACCGCGACGCGCCGGGCCAGGCCAACCTGACGCTGGCGACCAACTGGGTCGGCCAGCAGTTCGACTGCCTGGCCTATACGATCGAGATGCCGTTCAAGGACAACGCGAATTTGCCCGACGAAGAGTACGGCTGGAGCGGCGAGCGCTCGAAGAAGCTCGGCGCCGGCGTGCTGCAGGCGATCCTGGCGGTGGTGGGCAAGCTGCGCTGAACGCCGCGGGGCGGACGTACGCGGGCCGGCACCAGGACGGCCCGGATTTATCGATCCGCGCCCGCCGGCCGCATCGATCCGCCCGCCGGCCGGGCCGGCAAGCCGGCCGCTGCAGCCGCTTGCTACCAGGGTTCCTTCGCTTGGTCGGCGCGATCGCGCAGATCCTCGATCTTCCGGCGCACGTCGCGGCGGTGGAGCATCTGCTTGAGATAGGTCTCGGCGCTGGCGACCGGCGCGGTCATCAGCGCCAGCAAGGGCGTGCTGGGACGATCGATGGTGGCGGGCGTTCGCTTGGACATGGCATGACTCCGTTCCGATGGCGCGAGTGGACAGGGCAGGTCGCCCGTGATCCCGGCGGCCCGGGATCCCTCATCGCTGCTGCCGGGCGCATCGGCTGGATGCGCCCGGCGCCTGCCGCAGCCGATTGCCCAGCATCCGCCGCTTCGGCAGGCCGGTCAACCCGCCGGCCGCTCAGAACAAGGCGCCCTGGCGGTACAGGAAGGTCGAGGCGTTGTTGACGATCGGGTTGTCGTTGACCATCTGGTTGGGCAGGAAGTTGGAGCCCAGCGTGGCGCCGAGCAGGTAGACCCGGTTGTTCGCCACCGTCAGCATCGGCCCGCCCGAATCGCCGGGCGCGGTGCTGGTGTTGTACGAGGCGCCAGCGATCAGCACGTCGTCGAAATCGGCATTGGGGTTCTGGTGCCGCCGGACCCGCGGTTCCTGCCGGGTGACGGTGGCGGTGCGGACCTGGAACGCATGGGTCATGCTGGTCTGCTGGCCCTGGGCGTTCAGGATGTCGCCGAAGCCGGTGACGAAGACCCCGCGGTTGACCATATTGCCCTGGTAGAACTGCAGGTCGGCCCGGCCGTAGGCGATGCGATGACTGACGTTCGCGTCGATGTAGTTGCGCAGTGGCATGGCCGCCTTGAACGAGATGAACATCAGGTCGTAGTCCCAGCTGCCGTAACCGCCGCGGAACTCGATGTCGGCGGTGGTCGGCGTCAGCGCCTGGGTCAGCGTCGGCACCGGCAGGTTCTGCGGCGTAAGCGGCTGGCTCAGCGGCCCGAAACCGACCAAGAGATTGGTCAGGAAACCGGCCGCCAGGTCGTTGACCTGGGTGTCGTTCCATATCAGCGGGGTCTGGATGCCGGCCTTGACGCACAGGTTGTGCTTGGCGGTGACGATGCCGCGGATGTTCTCGCCGTCGATCACCAGCACGCCCGAGCCGGTGAAGTTGCCGTTGCTCAGGCGCACCGAGCTCAGCTGCATCTGCTGCTGCAGCGGGGCGGCCAGTTGGTTGAAGGCCTGGATGGCCTGGGTCTTGTTGGTGTTGTCGAATTGCATGTTGCGTTCCTCCTGCCTGTTGATCGAAATCCCCTGCGGGATCCAAGTTCGATAGCTCCTGTCTCGCCTCCTCGCGACGTCGACGCCACAAGGTTAGACAGCGCGTCGGCCAGGCCAAACGCGCCACAGGTAAGTAACAGGTAAAGGAAACGGAAGGGACTGGGCGATCTGCCAGGCCTCGCCGGGGACGCGGAGGAACGATGCCCGGCTCGGGGCGCCTGGCCGTGGCGCTTCAGGCCTCGGCCTGCGGCGGCAAGAGCGCCAGCGCCGTCGCGACCCGCTCGGCACGCGAGCCGCCGACCACGGCGAAGCGTGCGCCGGCCGCCCGCAGCGCGGCGCGGTAGCGCTCGAACAAGTCGGCGCGGTCGTGCGGATTCTCGCGCAGCGGATCGGGTTCCCACGGGATGTCGGGCGTCGGCAGCAGGTGCAGCAGGTAGTCGCCGGGCCGCCAGCACGATTCGATCGCCGGCGGGCAATGGCCGAAGCGCACCTCGGCCCAGACCTTGCACACCAGCGCATTGGTGTCGCACACCAGCCAATCGCCCGCCCTGCCCTGCCAGCGCGCCGGGTCGTCCTCGCCGGCGCGCTGGCCCCGGGCGATCGCGATCACGTCGTCGAGCGTGTAGGCGGTACCGCCGCGTTCGGCGAAGTAGGCGCGCGCGTACTCGGGCAGCCAGGCGCCGCCGAGCGCGCCGGCCAGGTCGCGCGCCAGCGTGGTCTTGCCCGACGACTCGGCGCCGACCACGACGATCCGCCGCTGCGCGGACTCAGCCACGGCCCTTGGCCTCGCGCCGCCAGTCGAGCCAGCCATAGCCCGCCAGCACGGCCAGCACCAGGTAGAGCAGCGCGGTCACCTGCAGATCCTTGTAGGCGTAGATGCCGGCCGCCAAGAGGTCGAGCACGATCCACAGCGGCCAGTTCTCCAGCCGGCGGCGCGCCTGCAGCCATTGCGCCAGGCAGCCGAACACGAACACGGTCGAATCGAGCCAGGGCAGGTCGGTCGGCAGGAACTGCACCTGCAACTGCGCCACCACGGCGGTGCCGGCCAGGCCCAGCCCCCACAGCCAGGCGTGCTCGCGCCGGCTCATGCGGCCGATCGGCAGCGCCGGCCGGCCGGCGTCGCGCCGCAACCAGGCGCGCAGGCCGTAGCCGGCCAGCAGCACGTAGAGGCCGTTGAGCGCTGCCTCGCCGTACAGGTTCACCGCGGCGAACAGCCATACGTACAGGAGACCGGCGGCGATCTGCAGCGGCCAGGTCTGCCAGCGGTTGCGCGCGGCCAGCCAGATGGCGGCCAGCGTCAGCGCGAAGCCGGCGATCTCGGCGCCGGTCATGGAAAGCATCTGGTCGAGCAGCGTCATGGCAGGGGGCGTTCGGATGGCGGGCGGCAAGCATGCTGCATCGCCCCGGCAGCGGCAAGCCGCGGGCCGGACATGCCGCCGCCGGCAGCCCGGGCGGCAAGGGCCGCGATGTTTGACGGCGCGGCCTCGCCGGCAATAATGAAGCCCACTTTGTCATGGAGGACGGGAATTGAACGCCAAAGTCGATGCATTCCTGAGCAAGGCCGAAAAATGGCAGGACGAATTCGGCAAGCTGCGCGCCATCCTGCTCGACGGCCCGCTGGCCGAGGAATTGAAATGGGGCGTGCCCTGCTATGCGTTCGAAGGCAGGAACGTGGTGCTCATGCACGGCTTCAAGGAATACTGCGCGCTGCTGTTCTTCAAGGGCGCCCTGCTGAAGGACCCCGAGGGCATCCTGGTCGTGCAGTCCGAGCATACCCAGGCGACACGGCAGATCCGCTTCACCGACGGCGCCGGAATCGACGCGATGGCCTCCGTCCTGAAGGCCTATGTCCGCGAAGCGATCGAAGTGGAAAAGGCGGGCCTGAAGGTCGCGCTCAAGAAGACCGGCGAATTCGAGATGCCGGCGGAATTCCGCGAAAAACTCGACGCGCTGCCCGAGCTGAAAACCGCCTTCGAGGCCCTGACCCCGGGGCGGCAGAGGGCCTATCTCCTGCATTTCTCCGGCGCCAAGCAATCCAAGACCCGCACGTCGAGGGTCGAGAAATGCGTGCCGCGGATTCTCGACGGCAAGGGACTGGACGACGAGTAGGACCAGCGGCCTGGTGCCGGCCTCTGCTTGAATGGCGACCGTATTGCCGGGCGCGTCGACCATGAGATGCCGGAGCATGGCCAGCCCGGTTGCGCGGCGGGTCATGCCACCCCGCCAATGCCCCGCCCGGCGAGCCGAACTGGGACGGCCGGTGCCGAGGCCACGGCGGCGCCAGCACTCGGCCCGGCCGGCAAAGGCCGTGTGCAGACGACTGCCGCAACTCCGCCACAGGCCCTAGAATCGCGCCCTCCAGTCCGACCGCCATCCGCGAGGCACGCCATGTCCGAATCCTTCTTCCGCCACACCGACGGCGGCTTCTACCGCTTCGTCGCTCATGCCCGCTCGGCCGATACCGCCGGCGAGGTGGTGGTCTACGAGCACCTGTGGCCGTTCGAGCCCGGCCTGTGGGTGCGCGACCGGGCCGAGTTCGAGGCGCGCTTCGCACCGATCGACGCGGCCGCGGTCGAGGCCGCGCGCGCCGGCGACCGTGCCGCTGCGCAAGCCGCGGTGACCGCCGCCAAGGCCGCGCGGCGCGCCGCCAAGGCCGGCTGAGACCGCCTTGGCGGCTTCGCTCTACCCGGCCGTGCAGGCCGCGCTGGCCTGCGCGGTGCCGGACGACAAGATCGCGCTGGCACGCGCGCTGTGGGCAGACTGGCAGGCCGGCCGGCTCGACCCGGCCGGCGCGCCCTGCCCGCCGCCCGTGCAGCCGGGCCGGCCGGCGCGGCCCGCCCTGGTGCCGCCGCAATCGCTGCCGCGGCGCCAGCTGGGCACCCGCGAGGGCCGCGCGGCGCTGATCCACGCGATCTGCCATATCGAATTCAACGCGATCAACCTGGCGCTCGACGCCGCCTGCCGCTTCCGCGGCCTGCCGCCCGGCTACTACGCCGACTGGCTGCGGGTGGCGGCCGAGGAGGCCGGCCACTTCGAGCTGCTGCGCGACCACCTGCGCACGCTCGGCTTCGACTACGGCGACTACCCGGCCCACAACAGCCTGTGGGAGATGGCCGAGAAGACCGCCGGCGACGTGCTGGTGCGGATGGCGCTGGTGCCGCGCCTCCTGGAGGCGCGCGGGCTGGACGTGACGCCGGGCATGCAGGCGCGGCTGCTGGCGGCCGGCGACACGGCGGCGGTGACCATCCTCGACATCGTGTTCCGCGACGAGGTCGGCCACGTCGCGGTCGGCAACCGCTGGTTCCGCCACCTGTGCGCCGAGCGCGGCCTGGCGCCGGTGCCGGCCTTCCGCCGGCTGCTGGCCGAGTACGGCGCGCCGCGCAATATCGGCGAGCTGAACGTGGAAGCGCGGCTGCGCGCCGGCTTCGAGCCGGCCGAGCTGGATGCGCTGCACGATCATTCGAAGGGCGTGCCGCTGCCTGCCGAGGATTGCGATGGCCGTCGGTCGGGATCCATTTTGTAGGTCGGGATTCATTCCCGAGGGCGCTGCCCGGCGCTGTCGGGAATGAATCCCGACCTACGCCGGCGGCGCCTCGCGTTTCAGGGCGCCACCACTTCCACCTCGGCCGCCGTGCACGGCAGGGGCTGCGCCCGCAATTGCGCCAGCGTACGCGGCGGCCGGGCCGGCGCGACGATCACGTCGTGCAGGCCGCCGGTGAACTCCACCGTGTAGCGGCCCGGCCGGTCGAAGGCATAGGCCAGCGCCAGGTCGATCTCGCCGTGGATCGCGCCGCCGGCCGGCACGCGTCGATAGTGCTCGGCGGCCGGCTCGCCGCGCTTGAACATCGGGCCGCGGTAGCCGATCTCGCCGGCCGGGCCGGTCACCCGCAGGAAGCGGTTGCGCAGGCCTTCGAGCGGGGTGTTCCAGGCCAGCACCCACAGCAGCTTGCGGCCCGGGTTGGACAGGGCGAAGTCGAGCGGTACCGGCTGGCCCAGGGCCACGGTCTTGGGCAGGCTCAGGCGGCATTCGAGCATCGGATAAGGATTCGAGGCGGCCGCCGGCAAGGCGGCACAAAGTAAAAAACCGGCCGCGCAGAGCGGCCGGATCAGCGACTTCAGCATAAGGAGGTTCCTGCTCCGGTCAGGGCAGCGACGGGGTGTTCTCCGCGAAGTATTCATGGTTGTCGGCATTGTCCAGCGCCTTGGTCGGATTGCTCTTGGCCAAGCTCTTGGCGGCCGATTGGCCGTAGGCATGGTCGTCGGTGCCGGCCACCGCGGTGAAGTGCGACAGCTCGTGCACGATGGTGCCGCCCTTGGAATCGGTACCGGACGTCGCAGCGCTCCAGAAGGCGCCGCACAGGTAGATCTTGTACGGCTGATCCGGGTAGACGTAGGCATAGGTGCCCGATTCGGTGCAGCCGCAGTCGAAGCTCAGCGGCTTGCTGTCCAGCGCGCCCTTGATCTTGGTGAAGTGAGTCTTGGCGGTGTTCCAGTTGGTGCTGGAATATTTTCCGAACCAGGTGACGTAGCGGGTGGTGCCCGACGGCGTGCCGGCCAGGTAGGTGTTGGCGCCGTTGGCCATGGTGCTGGCCGCGCTCACGCCGCTGGCGATCTGGTTGCGGCGGGTGGTCGAACAGTTGGCGGCATAGCTGATGCTCGAGGCCAGCGCGCGATCGAGCAGCGCGCTCATCTGGCGGGCTTCCTGCGCCTGCAGCAGCAGCGGGCTGACGCGGCCCTCGACCCACATCGACACGGTGCCGGAGACCAGCGCCTGGCTCTCGGCTTCCACCGCGCCGACCGCTTCGGCCTGCAGGCGGCTGCCGCTGCCGGCTGCCGGCTTGCCGAGCATGTGGTCGAGCTCGGCGCTGAAGCGGACGCTGTAGTTGCCGCTCTGCGACAGGTCGTAGACCTTGCCCAGCTTGACGGTGGTGGTCAGGGTCTTGCCCGGCAGCAGGGCGACCATGTCGTCGATGGTCGGCGCGCGGCGCTTGTAGTGCGGGCCGATGTAGTCGACCGCCTTTCCGTCGCGGCTGATCTGGAACAGCGGCTCCTTCAGGTCGGCGCCCGGCACGAACCACTTCAAGAGATACAGCGTCTGCTTGCCCGCGTTGGTGTAGCGCAGCGTGACTTCGACGTCCTGCGACGCGGCGACCGAGGGGCGTGCTGCCGACACGCTGACGCGCAGGTCCTGAGCCTGGGCGACGGCGGGAGCGACCAGTGCGGCCGCGACGGCAAGCGGGGTGATCCAGCGTTGTTGCATGTTTGCTCCTAGTTTCTCTTCGCTCTGTTTTTTGGAATGGACGCTCGTGGCGGCCGTTATTGCATTGTCATTTTTCAATGCAACCCGTTATCCATAGACGCAAGGAATCCAGGGGGCAAACAAGGGCGGTTACATGGCGCCGAACGGTCGTCAACTGTCAACTTCCCGCAACGAAACCGACTCGAAAACACAAGACAAGCGCCGTTCGGCGGCTGTTGCATGGCTGCATACGGCCTGTTTGACCGAAAGCTTCCAAGCATGCCGAAACATGCCTAAGGAATGGAATACAGGAGGACATGAACTCCAACCGATGACATGACCATCATCCGCAAGTGGCACGTTCAGGGATCGAGCACATGGCCGGACGACGCGCGAACGAGCGTCAGCGAGGCTCCCTCGCGACGGCGAGGGCGGGGGAGTCGGGGTCGAACAGGAAAGGACCGCCGGCCGGGCCGGCACGACAGGCGAACGCCCGGCTTTGCCGGGCGCTCCACGACAGGCCGACTCCTAGGCCATGCCAGTCAAACCACGCGGGCCTTGCGCAGGATGCGCGCGAACAGCCCCGGCGCGAAGCGCTTGAGGTAGACCGCCAGCAATTCGCGCGGCTGCGCGACGTAGATCTCGTCGCGGCCGCGTTCGAGCCCGGCCAGGATGCGGCGCGCGCACTCAGCCGGCTCGATGCCGTGCTGCTGGGCGTAGTCCATCTTGCCCTGCGGGCTGCCGTCGGCGGTCAGCGCCACGTAGCTGAGGTTGGTCTTGATGAAGCCCGGGCAGACCAGGCTGACGCGGATGCCGTCGCGCCACAGCTCGGCCCGCAGCGAATCGAAGAAGCCGTGCAGCGCATGCTTGGCCGCCGCATAGCTCGAGCGCATCGGCGTGCCGAACTTGCCGACCAGGCTGGTCACCGCCACCAGGTGGCCGCTGCGGCGCGCCAGCATGCCGGGCAGCACCGCCTTGGTCAGCGCCACCGTGCCGAGGTAGTCGACCTCGATCAGCCGGCGGTCGACCGCCAGCACGGTGTCGCGCGCCAGCGAGCGCTGGCTCAGGCCGGCGTTGTTGATCAGCAGGTCGACCCGGCCGAAACGCGCCTCGACCTCGGCGGCGCGCGCCGCCAGCGTGTCGATCTCGGCCAGGTCCAGCGGCAGCGACCAGTGCGCCTCGGGCCGCGCGCAGGCGGCGCGCACGCGCTCGAGCTCGGCCTGCCGCCGCGCCGACAGCACCAGCGTGGCGCCGCGCTCGGCCAGCGCATAGGCCAGCGCCTCGCCGATGCCGCTCGAGGCGCCGGTGATCCAGACCACCTTGTTCTTGTAATCCATGGGGCTCCTCGCGATGTGGAGTGGAATTCGATGGGAAACGCCGCGGCGGTCGGCGGTCGGCGGTCGGCGGTCGGCGGTCGGCGGTCGGCGGTCGGCGGTCGGTAGGAGCGGCTTTAGCCGCGAATGTCGTTCATTTCCCACCATGTCGGCGTTCGGCGGACATTCGCGGCTAAAGCCGCTCCTACGGTGCATGCCGCCGTCAGCAGCGTGGCAGGTCGGGTTCTATGCCCGACGGCGACTTCAATCCGCGGCACTGTCGGGCATAAAGCCCGACCTACCGGCCAATCTGCAGCCCGCCGATCCAGCGATGACGAATCACGGCCATAACCGGCCGCGGCCACGCCGAACGGCGCGCAACGGCAAGCATCTTAGCCAGTCCAAGCGGCAGCGACTTGAACGAATCGGCTGACGCGAAGGTGATTCGATTGACGCTAACGTCAATTCAGCGCTACAAAGCCCGCCAACCCAAACGACAACGGAGCGAGACATGACTGCCCCCACCGTGAAGCTGCTGATCGACGGCCAGTTCGTCGAATCGACCGCCCACCACTGGCGCGAAGTGATCAACCCGGCCAGCCAGGAAGTGCTGGCGCGCGTGCCGCTGTGCGGCGCCGACGAGGTCGACCTGGCGGTGGCGGCCGCCAAGCGCGCGTTTCCGGCCTGGCGCGCCACTTCGCTGGCCGAGCGCGCCCGCGTGTTCCTGCGCCTGCAGGCCCTGATCCGCGAGCATATGGACACGCTGGCCGCCACGCTGACCGGCGAGCAGGGCAAGACCCTGGCCGACGCGCGCGGCGACGTGTTCCGCGGCCTCGAAGTGGTCGAGCACGCCTGTGCGGTCGGCACGCTGCAGATGGGCGAATTCGCCGAGAACGTGGCCGGCGGCGTCGATACCTACGCGATCCGCCAGCCGCTCGGCGTCTGCGCCGGCATCACCCCGTTCAACTTCCCGGCCATGATCCCGCTGTGGATGTTCCCGATGGCCTGCGTGCTGGGCAACACCTTCGTGCTCAAGCCCAGCGAGCAGGATCCGCTGACGCCGATGCTGCTGGCCGAGCTGGCGCAGCAGGCCGGCCTGCCGCCCGGCGTGCTCAACGTGGTGCACGGCGCGGCCGACGCGGTCAACGCGATCTGCGACCACCCGGACATCAAGGCGATCTCCTTCGTCGGCTCGGTCGGCGTCGGCCGCCACGTCTACGAGCGCGGCACGGCGCACGGCAAGCGCGTGCAGGCCATGCTCGGCGCCAAGAACCACGCGGTGTTCCTGCCCGACGCCAACAAGGAGCAGGCGCTCAATGCCCTGGTCGGCGCCGCCTTCGGCGCGGCCGGCCAGCGCTGCATGGCGACCTCGGTGGCGGTGCTGGTCGGCGCCGCGCGCGAGTGGATTCCCGACATCGTGGCGCGCGCGCAGACGCTCAAGGTCAATGCCGGCCACGAGGCCGGCGCCGATCTGGGCCCGCTGATCAACCTGCAGGCGCGCGTGCGGGTCGAGAAGCTGATCGGCCAGGGCGTCGAGGAAGGCGCCAAGCTCGAGCTCGACGGCCGCAATCCGCAGGTGGCCGGCTACGAGCAGGGCAATTTCGTCGGCCCGACCATCTTCTCGGGCGTGAAACCGGAGATGCACATCTACCGCGAGGAGATCTTCGGCCCGGTGCTGTGCATCGTCGAAGTCGACACGCTGGCCGAGGCGATCGAATTCGTGAACGCCAATCCCTACGGCAACGGCACGGCGATCTTCACCCAGTCCGGTGCCGCCGCCCGCACCTTCCAGCACGACGTCGACGTCGGCCAGGTCGGCATCAACGTGCCGATCCCGGTGCCGGTGCCCTTCTTCAGCTTCACCGGCTCGCGCGGCAGCCGGCTCGGCGATCTCGGCCCCTACGGCAAGGAAGTGGTGCGCTTCTACACCCATACCAAGACCGTGACCGCGCGCTGGTTCGACGACGCGGCCACCGCCGGCCCGGTCAACACCACCATCGCGCTGCGCTGAGGAGACCGCCATGACCCGCATCGCTTTCATCGGCCTGGGCCACATGGGCGGCCCGATGGCCGCCAACCTGCTGCGCGCCGGTTTTCCCCTGACGGTGTTCGACCTGGTGCCGGCCGCGATCGCCGCCGCGGTGGCGGCCGGCGCGACCGCCGCCGCCAGTGCGGCCGAGGCGGTCGACGGCGCCGAGGTGGTGGTGTCGATGCTGCCGGCCAGCGCCCACGTCGAGTCGCTCTACCTCGGCGAGGACGGCCTGCTCGGCCGCATCGCGCCCGGCGCGCTGGTGCTCGAATGCTCGACCATCGCCCCGGCCAGCGCGCGCAAGGTGCACGCCGCGGCGGCCGCGCGCGGCATCGCGGTGCTCGACGCGCCGGTGTCGGGCGGCACCGTCGGCGCCGCGGCCGGCACGCTGACCTTCATCGTCGGCGGCGACGCCGCCGATTTCGAGCGCGCCAGGCCGGTGCTGGAGAAGATGGGCCGCAACCTGTTCCATGCCGGCGCCGCCGGTGCGGGCCAGGTGGCCAAGATCGCCAACAACATGCTGCTGGCGATCCACATGATCGGCACCGCCGAGGCGCTCAACCTCGGCGTGGCCAACGGGCTGGACCCGAAGGTGCTCAGCGACATCATGAAGGTGAGCTCGGGCGGCAACTGGAGCCTGGAGAAATACAACCCCTGGCCCGGCGTGATGGACGGCGTGCCGGCCAGCCGCGGCTACGAGGGCGGCTTCGGCGTCGACCTGATGCTGAAGGACCTGGGCCTGGCGCTCGAGGCCGCGCTGGCGGCCAAGGCGGCGACGCCGCTCGGCGCCGAGGCGCGCAGCCTGTATGCGCTGCATTCGGGCCAGGGCAAGGGCGGGCTGGATTTCTCCAGCATCCTGCAGCTGTTCGCGCCGCGTTAGTCGGCCGAGGGCGTGGCTTCTCCGGCCACGCCCGACGCCGTGTGCCGGGAGTGGGATCCGGCGCAGGATGAGGGTGCGGCCGTCGAGTAGCCGAATGGCCTGCATTTCAGGCTGAACCGACGCTCCCTCACCCTGCCCTCTCCCGGGGGAGAGGGTGGCCACAGCTCAAGTCCACCCGGCGCACCTCCCCCTCACCCCTCACCCCTCACCCCTCACCCCTCACCCCTCACCCCCTCACACCTCACACCTCACACCTCACACCTCACACCTCACACCTCACACCTCACACCTCACACCTCACACCTCACACCTCACACCTCACACCATAAATTTACACAAATAATTTGCACACAAATTATTTGTTGGGTACATTGCCGTCCATGGCCTCGAACAAGCATTCATCGGAGCCATGCTGCACATGGCTCACTGCCATCATTTAGTTAGCACGCAAATAAATAGCAGGCACAACCAGCCTGAAACATCTGACAGCCCGGCGGAACGCCCCGCCCCAAGTCCATCCAACCCGCAATCGAATCCAGGAGCCCGACCATGAACGCACTCAGCAAGACCTTCGCCGCCGCCGTCCTCTCGCTCGCCCTCGGCCAGGCCCTCGCCGCCGGCAGTCCCGGCGTCGAGCGCCGCACCCAGGGCTTCCTCGACGCGCTGGCCGCGGCCGGCGGCCCGCCGCTCGAAACGCTGGCGCCCAAGGACGCCCGCGCCGTGCTGGTCGGCGCCCAGGCCGGAACGAAGGTCGCGCTGGCGCCGGCCAAGGTCGAGCGCAAGACCGTCGAGCAGGACGGCCGCAAGGTCGCGCTCACCGTGGTGCGGCCGCAAGCGGCGCGCGGCCTGACCCCGGCCTTCATGTTCATCCACGGCGGCGGCTGGATCCTCGGCGACTACCCGACCCACGAGCGGCTGGTGCGCGACCTGGTCGACGCCTCGGGCGCCACCGCGGTATTCGTCGAGTACACGCCCTCGCCCGAAGCGCGCTACCCGGCGGCGATCGAGGAGATCTACGCCGCCACCCGCTGGGTCGCCGGCCACGGCCGCGAGATCGGCGTCGACGGCAGCAGGCTGGCGGTGGCCGGCAACAGCGTCGGCGGCAATATGAGCGCGGCGCTGACCCTGCTGGCCAAGGAACGCGGCGGGCCGAAGCTGCGCTTCCAGCTGCTGCTGTGGCCGGTGACCGACGCCCGCTTCGACACCGAGTCCTACACCCGCTTCGCCGACGGCCATTTCCTCAGCCGCGACATGATGAAGTGGTTCTGGGACGCCTACACCACCGACGCGGCCGAGCGCGCCGACCGCCATGCCTCGCCGCTGCAGGCCAGCACCGCGCAACTGGCCGGCCTGCCGCCGGCGCTGATCCAGACCGCCGAATTCGACGTGCTGCGCGACGAGGCCGAAGCTTACGGCCGCAAGCTCGACGCGGCCGGCGTCGACGTCACGGTCACCCGCTACAACGGCATGATCCACGACTTCGGCCTGCTCAACGCGCTGAGCCAGGTCCCGGCCACTCGCGCCGCGCTGCGCCAGGCCGGGGTGGAGCTGAAGCGGCATCTGCAGTAAGCGGTCGGGCCGTACCGGCAGCGCGCCGGCGCGGCCCTACGATCCGGCCTGCGAACCGGCGGGAGGAGGCCAGGATCCGCCGTCCCGCCGACGGCCCGGGCGCTTCCTCGCCCGGCGCCGAGCCGCTAGAGTGCGGCATCCCACCGCCGCCCTCCCCCGCCATGGCCGATACCTTCCCGCCGGCGCTCGACCGCCACCTGTGCTTCGCGCTCTACGCCACCTCGCTGCAGATGACGCAGCGCTACAAGCCGCTGCTCGACCCGCTGAACCTGACCTATCCGCAATACCTGGTGCTGCTGGCGCTGTGGGAGAAGGACGGCATCGGCCTCAAGGACCTGGCGGCGCAATTGCAGCAGGATCCGGGTTCGGTGACGCCGCTGGTGAAGCGACTGGAGGCGGCCGGCTACCTGCAGCGCCGCCGCGACGCGGCCGACGAGCGCAACCTGGTGATCACCCTCACCGAATCCGGCCGCGCGCTGCGCCAGCAGGCCGGCGAGATGCACTGCGCGATCCAGCAGCATTGCGGGCTGAACGAGGCCGAGCTCGACCGGTTGGTGGACGAACTCGGCCTGCTGCGCCGCCGGCTGGCCGGCGCGCCGCCGGCGGGCTGAACGCGTCGCCGCAACACCTTCCCGAAGAATTCCAAAAAAAAGCGCGCCACGAAGGCGCGCGTTCAATCAGGGGAGTGAGGAGACTCGATGAAGCAATTGCGTACTGCGTGATCCGGGTTGCGGCGGCGATCAGAACTTGTACTGCACGCCGGCCGAGTAGGTGTTGAGCTTCTGGTCGCCGCGGTCCTTCAGGCGGTCGTAGTCGGCGCGGATCGACCAGTTCTGGTCGAGCGCGTAGCTGGCGCCCACGCCGGCGGTCAGGCCGTCCTTGCCGCCGCTGCCCAGCGTGTCGCCGGTACGGGCGTAGCCGAGCTTGCCGAACACGTCGACCTTGGGCGTCACCGGCAGGATCGCGACGCCGCGCACGTTGGCGCTCTGGTCGGCCATGCCGTTGTGGCGATCGCGCAGACCGGTGTAGCCGCCTTCGACGGCGAAGTTGTCGTTGAAGCGGTAACCGACACCGGCGCCGAGGCCGTTGCCGACGTTCTTGGCACCGTCGGTTTCCCGGGCGTGGGTCGCCTGGCCGAACACGTAGGTGCCGCTCGTATCGGCCATGGCCGGGACTGCACCGAGGCCAGCGATCAGGGCGGTCAGGGCGATGGTCTGTTTGGTCATGGACATGCTGTTACTCCTTGGAGGTTTGCGAAGTACACCGGTTGTCGGCCGGCGGTTGCGTTCTGTGCTGCAACGGTTCGCATCCTACAGTTCGACCCCATAGCGATAAATCAGCGATAATTCAATTCACTGTTTAGAATTTCTAAACAATTTTGAGGAACTTTCGCGATGGACCGGTTTCGCGCCATGCAGACCTTCGTCAAGGTCGCCGAGAGCGGCAGCTTCGTGCGGGCGGCCGAAGCGCTCGGGCTGTCCAAGGCCTCGGTCTCGCTGATCGTGTCCGAGCTCGAGGCCGGGCTCGGCGTGCGGCTGATGCAGCGCACCACCCGCAAGCTGTCGCTGACCGACATGGGCCGCGCCTATCTCGCGCGCTGCCACGACATCCTCGAGGCGGTGGCCGAGGCCGAGGGCATGCTCAGCGCGCGCCAGGGCGAGGCGCGCGGCGTGCTGCGCGCCTATGCGCCGCTGGCCTTCGCCCAACACCACGTGGTGCCGGTGCTGCCGGCCTACCGCGCCGCGTTTCCCGAGGTCACCGTCGACCTGGTGCTCGGCACCCGCGCGGTCGACCTGGTCGAGGAAGGCTTCGACCTGGCGCTGCTGTTCGAGCAGCAGGGCCTGGCCAGCAGCCTGGTGTCGCGCCGGCTGGCCCATTCCGACCTGATCTTCTGCGCCGCGCCCGGCTATCTCGCCGCGCGCGGCCGGCCCGACGATCCGACCGCGCTGGCCGGCCACGACCTCTTGATCAGCGATCCGCAATACCTGAGCGGCAAGCTGACGCGCGACGACGGCGAGACGCTGACGCTGGCCTGGCCCGCGCCGGCACTGCTGTGCAACGCCAGCGAGGTGCTGCGCGAGAGCTGCGTGGCCGGCATGGGCGTCGCGGTGCTGCCCTCCTTCGTGGTCAGCGAATCGCTGCGGCTGGGCGAGCTGGTCGAGGTGCTGCCCGGCTGGCGCGCCGGCCGGCTCGACCTGTGCCTGGCCTTTCCGAGCCGGCGTTTCCTGTCGGCCAAGGTGCGCGGCGCGGCCGACTACATCGTCGAGCGCTTCCGCGCCTTCGCCACCGATCCGCACTGCGATCCCTGGCTGGCCAGCGCACGCGCCGCAGCGACGATGTCCTGATCCGTCCCGCCCTGGTCCGCTTCGGGCGCTGTATCCTTGCGATGCGAGGCATACAGTGGTGGCACTTCAACCCGAACGGAGACGAAAATGTCCGCTGCACTGCTCGTGATCGATGTCCAGGAATCGTTCCGCCACGCGCCCTACTGGCGCGACGACGATCTCGCCGCCTACCTGGCGGCGCAGAACCGGCTGATCGCCGTCGCCCGCGCGGCCGGCCTGCCGGTGGTGCGGGTGTTCCACCTCGACGACGACCCGGCCTTCCGCAAGGAGTCGGGCCGCGTGGCGGCGCTGGACGGCAGCGATCCGCAGGCCGACCACACGGTGGAGAAGCGCGTGCACAGCGCGCTGGTCGATACCGGCCTGGCCGGCTGGCTGCGCGAACGCGGCATCGAGCGGCTGATCGTGTCGGGCATCCGCACCGAGCAATGCTGCGAGACCACCACCCGCCACGGCTCGGACCTGGGCTTCGAGGTCGACTACGTGACCGAGGCGACGCTGACCTTCCCGATGCGCCACGCCGGCGGCCGCGTCTACAGCCCGGCAGAGATCAAGGAAAGGACCGAGCTGGTGCTGGCCGGCCGCTTCGCCCGCATCCGCACGGTGGACCAGGTGGCGGCGGAGCTGGCGGGCTGATCGGGTCTGTCCAGATTCTTCACCACGAAGGCCGACAAAGGACGGCAAAGCTGATGTCCCCTTTGCAAACGCCCTTCCTTCGTGAGCCTTCGTGTCCTTCGTGGTGATGGCTTTTCCCGTACCGTTAGCCCGTCGATTTTCGAGAAAGGATTCCCCATGCTCGCCATGCGCCCCGGTTGCGAATGCTGCGACCGCGACCTGCCGGCCGATGCCGCCGGCGCCTATATCTGCAGCTATGAATGCACCTTCTGCGCCGACTGCGTGAGCGGCACGCTGGCCGGCATCTGCCCCAACTGCGGCGGCGAGCTGCTGCCGCGGCCGGCCCGGCCGACCGCCAGGCTGGCGCGCGACCCGGCTTCCACCACGCGGGTCTACAAGCCCTGCGAGGGACGGACGGCACCTACCGCATGACCACGACCGCTCGCCGATCGATCGGCGCGAACATCCTGTAGGAGCGGCTTCAGCCGCGAATGGCCGGGCATCCGCTGCCGCCATTCGCGGCTGAAGCCGCTCCTACGGCACCCTCGACAAGTCCGCGCAGATCGGCTGGCGCGCCAGCTCCCGGACGCATTCGGCGAAACCACGAGGAACAGGTAACCGGCATGGACCCGATCGACGTCTACTTCGTACTGCTGCCCGGCGTGCTGCTGACCGACTTCGCCGGACCGGCCGAGGCGCTGCGCATCGCCAACGGCTTCGGCGGCCGCTTCGCGCTGCAGCACGTCGGCCCCGAGCCGCGGCCGCGCACCTCGCTGGGCCTGGCGCTCGACGGGGTCGCCCCGCTGCCGGCGCAGTTGCCGGCCGGCGCCTGGCTAGTGATCCCGGGGCTGTCGAGCACCGTCGAGGGGCTGGGCCAGGCGGCGATACGCGCCACCATCGACTGGCTGCGGCAGGTATGGCGGCCGGACGTGAAGCTGCTGACCATCTGCTCGGCCGCACTGGTGGCCGCCTCGGCCGGCCTGCTCGACGACCGCCGCTGCACCACTCACCACACGTTGACCGAACGGCTGCGCGCCCTGGCGCCGCGGGCACGGGTCGAGGACGACCGGGTGTTCGTGATCGACGGCGGCGTCGCCACTTCGGCCGGCGTCACCACCGGCATCGACCTGGCGCTCGAGCTGATCGCCGCCGAGGCCGGCCCGCGCACCGCGCTCGAAGTGGCGCGCGACATGGTGGTCTGGCTGCGCCGCGACGGCGATGCGCCGCAGCTGTCGCCCTTCCTGGCCCACCGCAACCACCTGCACCCGGCGATCCACCGCGTGCAGGACGCGATCAGCGCCGATCCGTCGCGCGGCTGGCCGCTGGCCGAGATGGCGCGCATCGCCTGCGTCAGCCCGCGCCACCTGGCGCGGCTGTTCCGCGAGCATGCCGGCATCGCGCCGCTGGACTACCGCCAGCAATTGCAGCTGGCCCACGTCGAACCGCTGCTGGCCGACGCCGGCCGCTCGCTCGAACGGATCGCCGAGGCCGGCGGCTTCGGCTCGGCGCGCGATCTGCGAAGGGTGTGGCAGCGGCAGCGGGGGACGGCGTTGCGGCGGGGGTGAAGGGTGAAGGGTGAAGGGTGAAGGGTGAAGGGTGAAGGGTGAAGGGTGAAGGGTGAAGGGTGAAGGGTGAAGGGTGAAGGGTGAAGGGTGAAGGGTGAAGGGTGAAGGGTGAAGGGTGAAGGGTGAAGGGTGAAGGGTGAAGGGCTTTCAGTATGCGCCGCGTCCGACCGTGCTGCCTGCTCCCTCTCCCTCCGGGAGAGGGTTGGGGTGAGGGAGCGACCGTTCAGTCACTCGCTGCCGGTCGGCAACTGTTCGACCATCGCTCCCTCACCCTGCCCTCTCCCGGAGGGAGAGGGCATGCAGCGCCGCACTCACGGGGCGACCCATCGGCCACCGGGCGCCAAGCCGGCCACAGGACACCAGGTCCGCTGCCCAAAAGACGCCGGCCCCACTCACCGGCCTCCCCGCTCGAACCTCAGAACCCCCCATTGATGCTCATGTACACGCGCGCATGGTGATTGCCGCCATAGCCGATGCCGAAATACGCCGGCCCGATCCGCGTATCGCTGCCGACGAACAGCGCGGTCGAATACAGCACCGCGTCGTCGTCGTCGTCGAAATTGCCGTCGAACACCGAGCGTTCGACGCGCGCCGCCTCGAGCGACAGGCCCCAGAAGCCGGCCGTGCCGAACAGCGGCGCCAGCCGCGTCACGTCCTGCGAGATGCGCAACCGGCCGCGCATGATGTGTTCGGCCCGGATCGAGTCTTGCGGATAGCTCGACAGGTTGAACAGCCCGCCGGCCGCCGGCAGCGTCTCGATCGAGTCGGCCGTGCCGCGCGCATAGGAGAAGTCGATCAGGCCCGACCAGTCGCCGACCCGCCGCGCATGCTTGAGCGACAGCTGGCTGGCCAGGTAGTTGGAATCGGCGCCGAGCGTCTGCAGGCCATGGAACAGGTCCAGCCGCGCATAGCTGCCCTCGCGCGGATAGCGCGCGCTGTCGAGCTGGTCGTAGGCCAGGCTGAAGCGCACGCCGCCGTCGTCGTCGACCGAATCGGGCAGCGTCGAGGCGCCGGTCGCGCGCGAGAAGCGCGAACGGCTGCGCTCCAGCCCCAGCCGCACCTCGCCCCAGCGGCCCCATACCGAACCGATGTCGAAATTGACCACCCGCCGCTTGCGCCGGTACTCGGCCTCGCGCCGCTCGCTGAAATAGAGCGGGATCGGGTCGTCGGCCACGCTGCCGCCGATCGCGGCGAACAGCTCGCCGTTGAGGGTGGCCGGCTGGTAGAACTCGCTGGCCAGCCCGCGCGCATCGCCGAGCCAGGCGCGCGTCTTCCATTCGCCGCCGAGCCGGTTGATCCAGGCGCGGCGGTACTGCGCCTGCAGCATGAAGGCCGCGTCGTCCTCGAAGTCGGTGCGCAGGCCGAGGCCGATGTCGAGATAGCCCGGCCCCCACGGCTTCTCGTGCGGCTGCAGCTCCACCACGCTGCCGTCGGCGCCGGGCAGCACGCGGTAGTCGATCTGCTCGAAATCGCCGCGCGCATAGACATTGCCGAGCTTGCGGTGGAAATCCGGCACGTCGAGCGGCTGGCCGAGCTTGACGTCGAGCGCCTCCTTCAGCACCGCCGGGTTGACGAAGCGGGTCGGCGTCACCTCGACCGCGCGTACCGGCGCCGGCGGCGCGCGGCGGGCCACCAGCTGCGCGCGCCAGGCGGCGAAGGCGGCCTCGTCGACGCGCAGCGCAGCCAGCTGCGGCAGCAGCTCGCGCGCCGCCGCCTCGCCGGCCTCGATGCCGCCGGCGCCGTTGACGAAATCGGTGGACGACAGCGCACCGAGGTCGGGCCGGATCAGGATGTCGCGGCTGGCCAGCTGGCGCACCTGCTCGTCGACGTTGCGCTGGGTCAGCGTGCGCACGGTCTGGTCGGAGATCGACAGCACGTCGGTGGCCTGCTTGCGCGTCAGCAGCGGCGAGCCGACGTCGACCGCGATCACCACGTCGCCGCAGACGCCGCGCGCCACGTCGATCGGCAGGTTGCGCGCGATGCCGCCGTCGACCAGCACCCGGGTGTCGCGCTCGACCGGCGGGAACACGCCGGGCACCGCCATGCTGGCGCGCATGGCGGCCGCCACGTCGCCGCGCGACAGCACCACCATGTCGCCGCTCTCCAGGTCGGCCGCCACCGCGCGGAACGGCAGCGGCAGGTCGTCGAAGCGCGTCGGCGCGGCGTTGTCGACCAGCTGGCGGATCAGCAGGTCGACCTTCTGGGTGCCGATCGCGCCCTTGGGCAGCAGCAGCTGGCCGTCGTCCGACAGCCCCAGGCCCAGGCTCATCAGGTTGAGCCAGTCGTCCTGCTTGTCGTGGAAGCTGCGCTGGCGCCGGCCGGGGCGGTCGTCGAGCACCTCGTTCCAGTCGACCGCGCGCACCTCGCGCTCGATCTCGGCCGCCGGCTTGCCGGTCGCGTAGACCCCGCCGACCAGCGCGCCCATGCTGGTGCCGACCACGCAGTCGACCGGGATGCGCGCCTCCTCCAGCACCTTGAGCACGCCGACGTGGGCCAGCCCGCGCGCGCCGCCGCCGCCGAGCACCAGCGCCACCCGCGGCCGCTCGGCCGGCTGGGCCAGGCCGGCGACGGCGGCGAGACAGAGGGCGGCCAGGCCCAGGCGGGGGGAAAAGCGCGCTCGAAGCATCGGTCGGGTCCTCATGGGCGGGCGGACGGGTCGTTCGGGAAGCTGGCCTGCACTTCGGCCTTGAGCCAGTCGATGAAGGTCTGCAGCACCGGCCGGTGCGGCGGCGGGGTCGGCGTCACCAGCCAGTAGCGCCACTGGAACGGCAGCGAGGTGTCATCGAACAGCCGCACCAGCCGGCCGGCCTCCAGGTCGTCGGACACCAGCGAGCGGCGCGCCAGCGCGACGCCCTGCGCCGCCACCGCCGCCTGCACCAGCAGGCCGGAATCGTTGAACACCAGGCCCTGGGTCGGCTCGGGCCAGTCGAGCCCGGCCTGCCTGAACCAGGGCTGCCACGGCTCGCCCTCGCCGCGCAGCAGCGAGCGGCCGGCCAGGTCGGCCGGGCGCTCCGGCAGGCCGCCGGGCAGGTTCGGGCTGGCCACCACCATGAAGCATTCGTCGTAGAAGAAGGGCTCGGCGTGCACGCCGCGCCAGCCGCCGGCGCCGAGTCGGATCGCCAGGTCGATGCCGCCGACCGCGAGCTGCTCGACCTGCTTGGACGACTGCACCCACAGCTCGACCTCGGGATTGCGCTCGATGAAGCCGCCCAGCCGGGGCGTGAGCCAGCGCGCGACGAAGGACGGCAGGCCGGTGACGGTGAGCTTGGGCCGCGCCCGGTCGCGCCCGATCGCCTCCAGCTCGCGGCCGACCTCGACCAGCAGCCGGTTCAGCACCACCGCCAGCCGCTCGCCCTCGGGCGTCGGCGCCAGCCCGCGGCCCTGGCGGGCGAACAGCGGGTAGCCGAGCTGCTCCTCGAGCGACTTCACCTGGTGGCTGACCGCGCCGGGCGTGACGAACAGCTCCTCGGCCGCGCGCGCCACGCTGCCCAGCCGGGCGACCGCCTCGAAGGCGCGCAGCGCGGGCAGCGAGGGCAAGCGTCCAGGTGTCTCGAATATTGAATCCAATTCAATACTCCGCTGAAAAACCATCGATTGTCCCGGCCCTGCCGGAAGCGAAGAATCCGTACTCAGCGCAGGCCCGAAGGCGGCCGCGGCGCGATACCGGAAGGAGCGCGAAAATGTTGTACCAGTTTATCGAATACGAGCAACGTTTGGCACGGGACCAGGTGCTGTCGCTGGACAGCGTGGACGGGTTCCGCATCGTGGTGCGCGAGGGCGGCCTGTGGCTGACCGAGGACGACGGCCCCGACGTGATCCTGCAGGCCGGTGAGCAATACCGGCTGCATGGCCGCGGCAAGGTGGTGCTGCAGGCGATCGACGGCGCGCGGCTGGCGCTGCCGAAGCTGGCCGCGAGCGGTCCGTGGCAGCGCATCCGCGCGCTGTTCGCCGCGGCAGACGAACCGGCGGCACCGTGCAACTGCGCCTGAGCCCGCTGGCCGGCGCCCGAAACCGGCGCTTCGTCGCCTCCGGCGCACATTGGTCGCAAGCCGCTCGAAAACGCCGCGGCGGACTCGCACACTCCCGGCCATGAACCAGCCCGCCGGGCTCGTCGGAACGGAAAAGGAGCGGCACCATGGACCACCCTGTCGACCACTCTCAACGCGTCGGATCGCAACACCGTTTCGACGACCTGCTGGAACCGATCCTGTTCGTCGCGGCCGGCCTGCTGTTCGCCGTGGTGCTGGTCTTCGGCGACCGGCTGCCGGCCGAGGCACCGGCGGCCGACCAGGTCGGCGGCAGCGCGGCGCAGGCCGCCGCGCCCGCCAGGCCGGCTTGAACGCCGCGGCCGATCCGGCCATCCTCGTCTCGCATGCGGCCCGCCCGTCCCTGCCGACGCGCGGGCCGATCCTTTTCCCCCAGCCAGGAAACCGCCCATGATCCACCTGCACTACAGCCCCGGCACCGCCAGCATGGCGCCGCACATCGTCCTCGAGGAGATCGGCGCGCCATACCAACTGGTCCGCATCGATCAGGAAGGCGGCGAGCTCGCCTCGGCGGCCTACCGCAAGCTCAATCCCAACGGCCTGATCCCGGTGCTGCGCGACGGCGAGCTGGTGCTGTACGAAACCGCCGCGATCTGCCTGCACCTGGCCGACACCCACCCGGAAGCCGCGCTGGTCCCGCCGGTCGGCAGCGCCGCGCGCGCCGAGTTCTACAAATGGCAGAGCTGGCTGGCCACCACGCTGCAGACCGCGCTGATCGTCTACTTCTATCCGCAGCGCTGGGCCGACGACGCGGCCGCAGTGGCCCAGGTCAAGGCGCATGCCCAGGCCAAGGCGACGGCGCTGCTCGAGCAGATCGACGCGCAACTGGCCGGCCACGGCGGCCCCTGGCTGCTGGGCGAGCAATACGGCGTGGCCGACGGCTACGCCATGATGCTGTGCCGCTGGACCCGCAACTTCGACGGCCGCAAGGCGCGCGACTTCCCCCATCTCGCGCCGTGGCTGCAGCGCGTGCTGGCGCGGCCGGCGGTGCAGCGCGTGTTCGCGCGCGAGGAACTGGCCGAGCCCTGGGTGTGATCCAGCCGGGTTCCACGGCTCGGCCCACCGAGCAGGCACCCGGCCAAGCCGGGCGCTTTCGGGCAGAGCAGGCTCGGCCTACGGCGCTCCTAGATTCGCTCCTACTCCCCCGCCCTCGTCGCCGCGAGGGTGCCTCGCTGCGCTCGTTCGCATCTGCTTTGGCCTGCAACGTGTCATCGATCCGAGCTCATAACGAAACCGATGGCGCGAGCTAAGGCCTAGAATGGCGGAACCGCCGCGCATCGCGGCGGCAGCCGGGACCGGGGAGGCGGTTCCGCCGGCGGCGCCGGCATCGATATCCGGCCCGCGCACCAGCAAGGACCTGCGCCATGCATCTGCTCGCCCACCGCGGCTATCACGCCAGCCATCCCGAAAACACGCTCGACGCCTTCGCCGCCGCGCTCAAGCTCGGCTTCGAGGGCATCGAGACCGACGTGCGCGTGAGCGCCGACCACGAACCGGTGCTGTTCCACGACCGCGTCGCGCCCAGCGGCGAGCCGGTCGCCGCGCTGACGCGCAAGCAGCTGTCCGACGTCTGCGGCTATACCGTGCCGACCCTGGTCGAGGCGCTCAACGCCTTCCCCAACACCTTGTGGAACGTCGAGATCAAGACCCCGGCGGCCGCCAGCGTGGCGCTGCCGCTGCTGTCGCACTTCGAGGACAGCCACCGGCTGCTGGTCACCTCCTTCCGCCACGAGGTGGTGCTGGCCGCGGCCGAGCTGCTCGGCGCCGACTGCGGCCTGCTGTGCGCGCACCGGCCGGCCGCCATCAACAGTCTCTTGCACGCGGTGATGCCGCACCGCAACCTGCGCACCCTGGTGTGGGACTGCGAGATCGTCGACCCGGACATCCTGCGCCAGGCCAACGCGCTCGGTTTCCGCAACGCGGTATACGGCGCGAAGACCGCCTACGAGCACCAGCTGATGCGCGAATTCGGCGTCCATACGGTGATCACCGACTACCCGCAGCACGTCGGCCTGCGCCCGGCCTGAACGGTCCGGGGGAACCGAAAGCGGGGTCGGCCACACCTAGCCGTGCAGCAACGACGAGCGGATCGTATTCGGGTTAGAATCGCCGCTCCCATCCCTACCCGCCTCCCGGATGCACAACATGTTGAAAGGCAGTCTGGTCGCGCTCGTGACCCCGATGTTCGAGGACGGCAGCCTCGATTTTGCCAGCCTCTCCAAGCTCGTGGACTTCCACGCCGAGGCCGGCACCGCAGGCATCGTCGCGGTCGGTACCACCGGCGAATCCGCCACCGTCGACGTCGACGAACACATCGCCATCGTCCGCGCCACCGTCGAAGCCGCCCGCGGCCGCGTCAAGGTGATCGCCGGCACCGGCGCCAATTCCACCCGCGAAGCGATCGAGCTGTCCCGCCTGGCCGAAAAGGCCGGCGCCGACATGACGCTGTCGGTGGTGCCCTACTACAACAAGCCCACGCAAGAGGGCATGTACCTGCATTACAAGGCGATCGCCGAGGCGGTCGCCATTCCGATGATCGTGTACAACGTGCCCGGCCGCACCGTGGCCGACATGAGCAACGACACCATCGTCCGGCTGGCCGAGATCCCCAACATCGTCGGCGTCAAGGAAGCCACCGGCAATATCGCCCGCGCCGCCGACCTGGCGCTGCGCGCGCCCGCCGACTTCGCGCTGTACTCGGGCGACGACGCGACCGCCCTGGCCTTCATGCTGCTCGGCGGCCACGGCGTGATCTCGGTCACCGCCAACGCGGCGCCGAAGCTGATGGCCGAGATGTGCGCCGCCGCACTGCGCGGCGACCTGGCCGCCGCCCGCGCCGCCAACGACAAGCTGCAGGGCCTGCACGCCCAGCTGTTCGTCGAAGCCAACCCGATCCCCATCAAGTGGGCGGTCAGCAAGATGGGTCTGATGCCGGCCGGCCTGCGCCTGCCGCTCACCCCGCTCACCGCCGCCAGCGAAGCCCCCGTCCGCGCTGCCCTGCTGCAAGCAGGCATCGAGCTCTAATCGAGATCCAAGGAAGTCCGTTCAACATGATTCGCTCGACCCGCACCGCGGCGGCCCTGTCCGCCGCCTTCCTGGCCGCCGGCTGCGCCAATGTCCACATTCCCTTCATCGGCGGCGGCGACCAGGAACCCGAAGCGCCGGCCTATGCCCAGTCGCGCCAGTCGATCAGCAACCGTCCGCTCGAAGTGCCGCCCGATCTCAGCTCGCCCGAATCGGCCGCCGGCTATGCGATCCCCGGCCTCAACGGCGTGCAGCTGACGCCCGAAGGCCAGAAGGTGCTGGAAACCGGCGCCGTGCTGCCCAAGTTCGACAAGGTGCGCATGGAAAGCGCCGGCGGCCAGCGCTGGCTGGTGGTCAACGCGCCGGCCGAGCAGGTCTGGCCGCAGGCCCGCCAGTTCTGGCTCGAGCAGGGCTTCAAGCTCAACATCGACAGCCCGGCCACCGGCATCCTCGAGACCAACTACCTCGAGCAGAAGCCCGAGCTGCCGGTCGGCACCATCCGCGCGGTCATCGCCCGCGGCCTCGGCACGCTCTACAGCACCGGCCTGGTCGACCAGTACCGCATGCGCATCGAGCGTGGCCAGGATCCGAACACCACCGAGATCTACATCAGCCACCGCGGCATGGAAGAAGTGTTCACCCAGAAGGACAAGAGTGAAACGCGCTGGACCGTGCGTGCGCCCGAGCCCGAGCGCGAGGCTTCCCAGCTCAAGCTGCTGCTGGTGCGCTTCGGCGTGACGGCCGAGGCCGCGGCCCAGGTGGTGGCGTCCAAGCCGGTGGACGGCAAGGCCGGCGACACCGCCTCGCTGCCGGCCGGCCCGGCCCGCGCCCAGCTGGTCATGCTCGACGGCAAGCAGACGGTGCAGCTCGACGAAGGCTTCGACCGCTCCTGGCGCCGCGTCGGCCTGGCGCTCGAACGCGCCGGCTACAGCATCAGCGACCGCGACCGCTCGCTCGGCCTCTACTACATCCGCCCGAGCGCCTTCCGCAAGAACAAGGACGACGGCGGCGGCTTCTGGGACAAGCTGGCCTTCTGGCGCGACGATGCCAAGAAGCCGGGCGACGACGGTCCGCAGGGGCCGGAGTACCTGGTCATCGTGTCGGGCAAGGACGCACGCAGCACGGTGCGCATGGCCAACCGCGACGGTTCGGCGCTGCCCGAGCAGCAAGGCGCCGGCCTGCTGCAGCCGCTGTTCGAAGAACTGCGCTGACGCCAGCGCGCTCCGCGCCGAAGAAGCCGCCGCTCACCCCGGCGGCTTTTTTGCGTCCCGGCGCTTCGCGAACCCCACCGTGGCACTTTTGCCACGTTCTGCCGCAGTGCAACAAATATCCATATGGAATATTCCATCATCATGGATAATGCGCGCCGCGCTCACCGAGCGCAGCCGTGCCGGCGCCGATCCCGATGCGCCGCGGCGGCCCCGTCGCCCGCCGTGCGCCCGATCCGCACCGCCGGCCAGAAGGAGGCAACGTGCCCATCGTCTTGCGCATCACCCTGACCCTGCTGCTTGTCCTGACCTGCGCGCCGGCGCGGGCGCTCGATCTGAGCGGCCTGTTCGCCGACGTGGCCCGCGTCGACGCCGTCGTCGATGCGATCCAGGTCGCGCCCGCCCGCTTCGCGATCGAACCGTTCGCCGCGCGCCGCCCGGCCACGCTGGCGACCCCTCTCGAACCGGTCTACGCACCCGCGCTCGACGAGCCTTTCGGCGAACCGTCCGACGCGCTGGACGAGGTCGATCCGTACCGGCCGAGCGCATCCTTGACGGCGCCGGCCGCAGCCGCCCGGCCGCCGCTGAGCTGATTGCCGACTTCCCATCGCGTCCGCCGCGGCGGACGCCTACCCGTGGCAAGCATCGAGCCGGCGCGCAGACCGGCTCGATGAATTGACGACCGCCGGCATTGCCGGCGGTTTTTTTATGCAGCTCACGTCCTTGAACCCCAAAGAAACACGGCGCCCTGGGGCGCCGTGTCGCTGTCGTCTGCTGCCGTCGACTCAGCCATGGCGGGCTGCGCCGTCGTTCTGGGCCACCTGGGTGGCGGCGGCCGGGGTATCGGCCGGTTGCGGGCCGCTGATCAGGGCGACGGCGAACAGGGCGGCCAGGCCGGCGATCAGGGTGCCTTCGAACAGTTCGTTGATCCGGGTCTTCATGATGTGTGTCCTCGAGGTGGCGGGTTCGGTTTGCGTTGCAGCGTCGTGCTGCAGTGAGGCCATGATGCGCGAGCCGAGGACACGGTTGGAGTGGGATGAGACAGGTATGCACCGGCGTGGGATGGACGACGTCCAGCGCCGATGAAACGAGAGGGCGCCGCCCGGGCGCCCGTTCCAGTTACGGCATGCGGAGAAAGCGCTGCGTGGCGCGATCGACCGGGCCCTTGTCCGGATCGGCGGATGCGCCGCCGGCTCAGGCCGGGACGGCCTCGCCGGCCCGTTCGCGCGGCGACGGCTCGGCCCGCATCGCCCCGGCCAGTCCGCCGATCACCCGGATCGCCTCGGCGATCTCGCCGTTGAGGCCGTAGCCGCAGTTGATGCGCAGGCAGTTGCGGAAGCTGTCGCCGAGGCTGAACAGCGCGCCCGGCGCGAAGGTATAGCCGCTGACCAGCGCGCGGCGGCGCAATTCGGTGGCGTCGATGCCGCCCGGCAATTCGACCCACAGCAGGTAGCCGCCCGGCGCGCAGGCCACCCGCGTGCCCTCGGGGAAATGGCGGTAGACCTCGCAGCGATAGGCCGACAGGTTGTCGGCCAGCCGCCCGCGCAACCGCCGCAGGTGCGGCTCGAACTGGCCGCTGGCCATGAAGGCGGCCAGCGTGCGCTGCATCAGCAGCGGCACCGCGGCGCCGTGCGCCAGCAAGCCGGCCTCGACCCGCAGCCGCTCGCGCCCGGCCACCACGTAGCCGATGCCGACGCCGGGCCCGGCCAGCACGCCGAGATCGGCGCAGTACAGCACCCGGCCGTCGCGGTCGAAGGCCTTGCACGGCTTGGGCCGGCGGTCGCCGTGGTAGAGGTCGCCCAGGGTGTCGATCTCCAGCAGCGGCACGCCGTGCTCGGCGGTCAGCGCCACCAGCCGCGCCTTGGCCTCGTCGCTCATCAGGCTGCCGGTCGGGCTGGGGAAGTTGGCGGTCACCACGCAGGCGGCGACCCGGTTGTGGCGCAACGCGAAGGCCAGCGCCTCGACCGACAGGCCATCGCACGGATGGGCCGGGATCTCCAGCACGCGCAGGCCGAGTCCGGCCAGCAATTCGAGCTGCAACAGGCCGCTCGGCGCCTGGATCGCCACCACGTCGCCCGGCCGCGTCAAGAGCCGCAGGCACAGGTCGGCCGCCTCGTGGCCGCCGTGGGTGACCACGATCTCCTCGGGCCGCCAGTCGCAGCCGAGCAATACCGAGCGGCGGGCGATCTGCTCGCGCAGCGCCGGCACGCACTGGTGCGAATGGCGGCCGAGCAGGTCCGGGTCCTGCCGCAGCTGCTGCTTGAGCAAGCGGTTGAGCGCCTCGGTCGGGAAGTAGTCGGGCGAGATGTTCGACAGGCCGAGCCAGTCGTGGCACTGGCTGCGGGTGAATTCGTGCACCAGCTTGCGGTGGCCTTCGAGCTCGATCGCCTGCGGCAGGCCGGGCACCGCGCACTGGCTCGGCGGGGCGAAGGCGCGCACCTGGCGCCGCACGAAGAAGCCCTGGCGCGGCCGCGCCTCGATCAGGCCGGCATCCTCGAGCCGGTGCAGCGCATGGGTGACGGTGGCCGGGCTGGCCTGGTGCAGCGCGCACAGCTGACGCACCGAGGGCAGCTTGTCGCCGGCCTGCAGCACGCCGGCACGGATGCGGCCGGCCAGATCGTCGGTCAGGGCTTGGTAGCGCGTGGTCATGGTCGGCGGCGGAAGCGGGCGGGACTGTCATCATACGCAAGCCGTTTCATCGCGGTATCGGCACAGCACGGTGCCAAATCGATCGACACAGCGGCGCAAAAGCCCCGGCTGTACCGATCGGCCGCGCGCACCGCTGCGTCTAAGCAGGCCCGGGCCGCCCGCCTACACTGGCGCCGTCGTCCACACCCCACCGGAGGCCGCCATGCTCGACCGTATCCTTGCCCACCTGCAGCCCGGCCATCGCCTGCCGGCCGCGACCGCGCCCGACTGCTGCGTGCTGCCGCAGCCCGACGCCGAGCCGCATCCGCGCGACCACGTCGCCCGGCTGCGCGCCGAGCTCGGGCTGCCGCTGCTCTAGCCTCGCCGCAGCGCTAGATGATCCTCATGTAGGAGCGGCTTCAGCTGCGAATGGCGCCGGTCGCTCGACAGCCATTCGCGGCTGAAGCCGCTCCTACACGGTGCCCGGCCCGCATGCGAAGCAGGCCGACGCCGAGCACCCAGGCCAGCTCGCCGTACCACGCCATCCGCCGCAACTGTGCCGTGACTTGCCCCGCGCCTTGCGCGTATCGTTCGCCCCCAGCCCACCTGCCAGCCCCCGCCATGCATCCACTCAAGAAGCTGCTGCGCTACGCGCGCGCCTACCAGGCCGATTTCCGCATCGCCACGCTGTACTCGGTGCTCAACAAGTTCTTCGACATCCTGCCCGAGGTGCTGATCGGGGTGGCCGTCGACGTGGTGGTCAAGGGCGACCAGAGCTTCCTGGCGCAGAAGGTCCTCGGCGGCCTCGGCATTACCGACACCTGGCACCAGCTCTTGGCGCTCGGCGCGCTCAACGTGCTGATCTGGGGCGGCGAATCGCTGTTCCAGTACCTGTACGAGGTCAAGTGGCGCCAGCTGGCGCAGGACATCCAGCACGCGCTGCGGCTCGACGCCTACGACCATGTGCAGAAGCTCGAGATGGCCTATTTCGAGAACCAGCGCACCGGCAACCTGATGTCCATCCTCAACGACGACATCAACCAGATGGAGCGCTTCGTCAACGGCGGCGCCAACCAGATCATCCAGGTGTTCTGCTCAAGCGTGATGGTCAGCGCGGTGTTCTTCGCGCTGCAGCCGGCCATCGCGCTGGTCGCCCTCCTGCCGGTGCCGGCCATCCTGTTCGGCGCCTTCTGGTTCCAGAACCGGCTGGCGCCGCGCTACACCGAGGTGCGCGAGGCCGCCGGCGACGTCAGCGCGCGGCTCAACAACAACCTGCTCGGCCTCGCCACCATCAAGGCCTTCGCCACCGAGGACTTCGAGACCCGCCACATCGACGAGGCCAGCAACGCCTACCGCCAGGCCAATGCACGGGCGATCCGCATCAGCTCGGCGATCACGCCGGTGATCCGGATGGCCATCCTGGCCGGCTTCACCGCCACCCTGGTCTACGGCGGCTGGCTGGCGCTGCACGGCGAGCTGGCGGTCGGCGCCTACTCGGTGCTGGTGTTCCTGACCCAGCGCCTGCTGTGGCCGCTGACCGGCCTGGCCGAAGTCGCCGACATGTACCAGCGCTCGCTGGCGGCGATCGACCGCGCCATGACGCTGCTGGCCACGCCGATCAGCATTCCCTACGCCGGCCGTCACTTCCCGGTCGCCGAGGCGCGCGGCGAGCTGCGTTTCGAAGGCGTGCAGTTCGCCTATGGCGACACGCCGACGCTGCGCGACATCGACCTCGCCATCCCGGCCGGCCAGACCGTGGCCTTCGTCGGCACCACCGGCTCGGGCAAGTCGACGCTGATCAAGCTGCTGCTGCGCTTCTACACGCCGCAGGCCGGCCGCATCCTGCTCGACGGCCAGCCGATCGACGGGCTCGACCTGCAGGACCTGCGCCGCGCGATCGGCTACGTGGCGCAGGACACCTTCCTTACCGACGGCACCATCGCCGACAACATCGCCTACGGCGTGAGCGGCGCCGACGAGGCCGCCATCGCCGCGGCGGCGCGCCAGTCCGAGTCGATGGAATTCATCGACAAGCTGCCGCTCGGCTTCGCCACCCGCGTCGGCGAGCGCGGCCAGAAGCTGTCGGGCGGCCAGCGGCAGCGGCTGGCCTTGGCCCGGGCGATCCTGAAGAACCCGCCGGTGCTGATCCTCGACGAGGCCACCAGCGCGGTCGACAACGAGACCGAGGCCGCCATCCAGCGCTCGCTCGAGGTGGTCAGCCGCGGCCGCACCACGCTGGTCATCGCCCACCGGCTGTCGACCATCCGCCATGCCGACCGCATCCACCTGATGGAAGGCGGCCGCATCGTCGAGAGCGGCAGCCACGAGGAACTGCTGGCGCTCGACGGCGGCTATGCCGCGCTGTGGCGGCTGCAGACCGGCGAGCGCATGCACTGAGCGCGGGCGGCGGCGCACCGGGCGGCGCCATGCTGCCCGGATGAGCAGGGATCGCCGTTGTCAATCACGTTGGCATTATTCCTGCTACGCTCCGTCATCCACCTGCCGGGAAAGATTGGAAATGTCGCGCCTCGCTGTGATCGTCACCATGCCGGCCCGCACGGGCTACCCGCAGCCATGAACCCGCCGTCGCCGCCCGATGCGCTGCTGCGCGCCTGGATGGAGGTGCTGGCCACCCGCTCGCACCAGCTCGACAATTCGACCAGCCTGCCGCGCAGCCGGCTGGCCGGTGGCGGCCGGCCGCTGCCCGCCTGCCCCGGGCGGCTGTACGGCAAGGCGGCCTGAACGCCGTATCGCTTGAATGCCGGCGGTCATCGCGTCGGCAACGGTTCGAAATCCCCTCCCCACCCGAACCCGGCATCCGGATGTCCTTTCCTGGATGGATGGGCGCGACGTACCTCCCCCACGGCAGCACCCGTTCGACCGACGCTCCCTCGCCCTGCCCCTCCCGGAGCGAAAGGGTTGGCCGCATCCCGCTCGGGCCGTGCGCCATCCCATCCTGTCATTTCATGCTGTGGACAAACCCCGGCACAGTGGATAAGTGCCGCAATTGGTCACATCCCGACCGATTTGGTAAATCCTACAAAGCCTTGACCCACCTCATTCGCCACGCCATGACAGTCAAATCCCATTGGCATGGAAGCTGCTGAAGCGGCGGCGGACTCTTCCGGACACGGCACGCATGACCTCGATACCGACACCCCTCCGCCACGGCTGGCTGGCGCTGATCCTGACCGCAACGCTGGCCGCCTGTGGCGGCGGCGGTGGCAGCGGCGACAGCGGCGGCGGCACGCCGCCCAACAATGGCGGCGGCGGCACCAATCCGACGCCGGTACCCACCCCGACGCCCACTCCGCCGCCGGCCGGCATGCAGGTGGTCGACGACGCCGGCTGGGACGACACCGCGGTGCGCAAGGTGCTGCAGGTGTTCGCCTGGGGCGGCCAGGCCAGCGACGCCCAGATCACCGCCTGGGCCGCGATGGCGCCGCGCGCCGCGATCGTCGAGATGATCAGCTTCGCGCCGACCAATCCCAAGCTCTCGCCGCCCGGCGACGCCGACGTGCTCGGCAGCGGCGACGGCAGCCTGCGCGCCCTGTCGGCCTACTGGAGCGGCACCGCCAGCCCGCTGCCGGCCAAGCGCCGCGGCGACTTCGGCTTCGAGAACTGGCGCGGCCCGCACAACCTGGTGCTGCAGGCCGGCCATACCCGCGGCCTCAACCCGGTGCGCTACAAGCTCGGCTGGTGGGAGACCAACTACCACCTGGTCGCCAACACCGAGGCCGGCGTGGCCTGGCAGCAGGTCGGCACGCTGTTCGACAGCGTGACCGGCGCGCTCGGCGCCGGCCGGCCCTACCGCGAGGTGCTGGCCGAGGCCGCCTCCAGCGCGGCGATCGCCAAGCAGTACGGCCACGACCGCAACAAGATCAAGAAGGGCGTGTTCTACGGCAACGAGGACTTCGCCCGCGAATACCACCAGCTGTTCTTCGGCGTGCTCGGCACCAACCTGGCCGAGGACACCGCCAACGACTACCACGAGTCGATCTCGGTCAAGAACACCGCGCGCCTCCTGACCGACATGCCGCTGGCCGAATGGGACTCGGTCGAGGTGCGCTTCGGCACCGAGTACCACAACGTCGCGCCGCTCGAGATCCTGCACCAGAGCATCTCGGGCGCGAACGCCCGCGAGAAGATCTTCGCGCTGGCCAAGGTCGACATCCGCCATGCCGACAGCCAGGCCAACCTGCCGATCATGATCGCCCAGGGCCTGGCCGACGACACGCTGGCCAACGCCGACAGCGCCACCGAGGCCAAGAAGGCCGAATTGCGCAAGGTCTGGGCCCAGCTCGGCGACCAGCCCGACGGCCTGCTCGAATACCTGCGCTGGTACGCGATCTCCAAGCAGTTCCACAGCGCCGGCCGGGTCAAGTACTGGACCCAGCTCGACTACCACCTGCTGGTCGCCAACCGCATGAGCCTGACCCAGCGCGAGAACCTGATCGGCCTCTACGAGCCGACCCAGGTCAACGGCTGGCGCAACAGCGATGCCTACGTGGTGTTCGCGCCGAGCCACAACGTGTTCGGCCATACCACCGGCGTCGAATCCTCGCAGAGCGCCGACGTGTTCCGCTCGATCTACAACCGCGCGGTCAACGAATACAGCTGGAATGCGCGCCAGGGCAGCTACACCAACCAGAACGAGGCCAGCGGCAGCAAGGACTGGGGCTCGGTCGCGCCGAAGAACGCGGCCGGCGCCTATGAGGTGAAGGCCGTGGCCGAATGGCTGTGGCAGCGCTTCATCGCCGACGGGCTGACCCACTTCGGCGACGCCGAGCGCCAGCAGGTCTACGCCCTGCTCGCCACCGGCCTCGCCGCCACCGCCGGCACCGACCTGGCCGCCCAGGGCGCGCTCACGATGAACCTCGGCGCCGCCGACCAGAAGCAGCGCGACACCGCCAACCTGCGCGTCAACATGGCCGCCGCCTTCATCACCGCGACTCCGTTCGCATTCGTTCAACAAGGACGATGAGCGCGCCATGGCGATTTCCTACCTTTGCTCAGGATCGAACCGCAGCGCAGGCCCCGGCGAAGCCGGGCGCTTGCGGGCGGTAAGGGCTCGGCCACTGGCACGCCCCTGATTCAGCCTTACTTCCCCCGCCCTCGCCGCTGCGAGGGAGCCTCGCTGCGCTCGCATGCGGTTATTTCAACCCATGCTTTTCAATCCCTTGCTTTCTGAGGCGCTGAGATGCCGACCGCCGAACTGCACACCCCCGCCGCCGACCTGAACCAGGCCTGGACCGCCGTACTCGCCCTGCTCGCCGCACTGAAAGGCGCCACCCGATGAACCGCCGCGACTTTCTCCGCTTCGCCGCCGCCACCGGCGCGCTGACCTGGCTCGACGCCCCGGCCTGGGCCGCGCCGCTGACCCGCCGCGTGCTGGTCGACATCACCCTGCCCGGCGGGCCCGACCTGCGCCACCTGTTCCCGCCGGCGCCCGATTCGAGCCCGGCCAGCTACGCCTACCAGTACTGGCAGGCCCGGGCCAGCAGCCACGGCATCGCGGCCGGCTCGCAGCAGGCGGTGGTGGACCGCTTCGCCACCGCCTACGACGCGGCCGCCACCACTGCCGGCACCCAGTTCGGCATCCTCAAGCAGTGCGGCTGGCTCAAGAGCATGTGGAGCGCCGGCAAGGTCGCCGTGCTGCACAACGTACTCGGCGCCACCAGCCGCGACCATGCCCACGCCCAGTTGGTGCTCGACCACGGCGACCGCGGCACGCTGCCCAACCAGCTCGGCAAGGCCGGCTGGGGCGGCCGGCTGGTGGCCGGCCTCGGCGGCAGCGCGCGCATCGTCTCGGTCACCCGCGCGCCGCGGCCGTTCTGCTACGGCCCGCACCCGACCGACCGGCTCGACCACCGCAACGACCGCCTGCTCAACATCAAGAACTCGCGCGCGCTGGCGCTGACCGAGGCGGCCAGCCAGGACAACAACCAGAACAAGGCGATGGCCAACTCGCTGCGCGCCTACTACGAGGCGCGCGCGGCGGCGCTGGGCCAGAGCGATGTGTTCGGCCGCATCGTCCAGAGCGAGCGCGGCCTGCGCCAGTTCGGCAGCGCCATGACCAGCGCGCTGGCCGGCATCCCGGTCCCGGCCGCGGTGCAGGCGCTCTACACCGGCCAGCCGCCGAGCCGGCTCAACTCGGGCTACTTCGGCGAGCAGATCCGCAACCTCTACGACACGCTGCAGACGCGCGACATCCTCGACATGCGCGTCGCCTCGCTCGATTACGGCGGCTGGGACAGCCACGACGGCGAGATCGACATGATCGAGCCGCGGCTGGCCGACCTGTTCGGCACCGGCCGCGCGCTCGACACGCTGTGGCAGGCGCTCGATCCGCAGAGCCGCGCCAACATGGTGTTCGTCATCGCCGGCGAATTCGGCCGCCAGCTCAAGTCCAACGGCGGCGCCGGCACCGACCACGGCCGCGGCATGCAGGTGATCGTGATCGGCGAGTCGGTGAAGGGCGGCTTCTACGGCGACCCCTTCCCCGAGGCCGAGCTGGCGCGGCTGAGCCAGAACAGCCCGGACGTGGAAGGGCTGACCGCGATCGAGCGGGTGTTCGGCGTGCTGGCCGACTGGGTGGCGCCGGGCGCCGGCGACGTGGTGTTCCCCGGCCGCGGCGGCATGCCGCTGGAGAGCGGCAATCCGCTGGGATTCATGAAGGCCTGACCGGCGGCGGCGGCGCGGCCCGCCGTGCCCGCCGACGAGGAGCGACGCCATGTTTGGCCTGTTCAAGACGCCCGAATACTTCGATCCGCAGCTGGGCCGGCTGGTCCGTTCGCGCGGCTACTGGCGCGGCGCGGTCGATCTCGGCCCGTTCGGCAAGGTGCCGCTGGCGCTGGCCGGGCCGCGGCTCTCGCCCGATCCGGCCGCGCTGGCCGCCGCCCGCGAGGTCACGGTGCAGTTCCCGGCCCTGCAGGCGCCGACCGAGCGCGCGCTGTTCGAGCACTACCACCCGTACGCCGAGGCGCTGGCGGCCGGCGAACTGCCGCCGCCGATCGAGCCCATGCCGGCGCTGACCTCGCCGGCCATGGTCTGGCCGCACGTCTCGCTGGCCTTCCTCAGCATCGGCCCGATCAGCGGCCAGCTGACCGTCGAGCTCGGCTACGCCACCGCCTGGGACGAGGAACACACGCTCGGCGCCCGCTTCCGCCAAGGCGCGCTGGTCGAGCTGTGCGGCAGCGCCGTGCCGCTCTGACGGCCGCGCGCAAGCGGACACGCCGCGGGTCGCGCGGCGTGTCGGGCATCCGGATCGGGATGGGGGATACAGGCGGGGTGGGGAAGCGGCCGTCGCCGGCTCAGGTACGCGACGACAGCAGGCCGTCGACCAGTTGCTCGATCAGCTTGCGGTTGTCGGGCGACAGCCGCGCGATCTTGCTCAGCAGCAGTTCGTCCGGCGTCGGCTCGGCCACCCGGTCGTTCCTGCCGTCGCCGAGCGCGTAGTCGGGACCGAAACGCAGCCATTCGGTGGAGACGCCGAGCCATTCGGCCAGCGTGCGCAGCTTGTCCTGCGTCGGGATCGCCTCGGCCTCGAGCCACTTGCGCACGGCGCCGGCCGATACCGGCTTGCCCTTGAAGCGCTGGTTGAACGCCGCCATCACCGCCGGCGGCTTCAGGTCCATGTTGAACTGCTTCAGCCTGGTTTTCAGCCGGGCGGAAAAGGCCCGCCGCTCTTCGATTCGTTCCATGCCGTCCAAGCTATCAGCGCGGAATTTTACTATCAGTCGACACGAACAATCACTAATGGTAATTTCCCGGTACGAATATATTCACCGCCGGTTCCGGCGGGACCGCAGCGCCAGGGAGGAACAAGCATGAACAACGGTCAATGGTCGGCTCCGCCCGAGGACTGGCGCGCCCTGTGCCGGCGGGTGTTCGGCGAGATGTCGCAGGCGGTCCAGCCCGGCGGCGACGACAGCGGCGGCCTCTTGCAGGCCGCGCTGCTGCTGTCCGCGCTCGACCGCCACTGCGGCGAGCAGCCCGATCCGGCCGACCTGCGCCGGCTGGTGGCGCTGGCACGGGTGGCGATCCGCACTTCCCGGCTCGAGGGCAGCTTCGTCGAATGCGCCGACGAGCCGGGCGCGACCGGCCGGATCCTGTACGACTACCTGCGCTTCGAGTTTTCCGGCCACGTGTTCTACCGCTACAAGCTGGCGCCGGCGCAATCGGACCAGACCGGGAACACGCGCTGCGGGCGCGCCATGATCCTCAGCCAGATCCGCGACGTGCAGGTCCTGCGCGTGCTGGCGCCGACCCGCATCGCCTTCGCCTGCCTCGACCTGCGCAACGACGCCGACGAGGCGGAAGCGCTCGACATCCTGTTCGCCCGGCTGGAGAAGGGCGGCGTGATCGCGGTCGACCACCGCGGCCGCGAGCGCTCGATCGCCAGCCTGGTCAACAGCCGGCCCGGCCTGCGGCTGCGGCGGCCGAACCTGATCGATCTGCCTTGCGGGCTGGGACTCATCATGCGGCGCTGACTGTTATCGATACCGTCGCGGCGGTTGCGAGCGCTTGCTCGACGCGTGCCTATAATCGAGGCACCGATAACGAGAACGGAGCAAGACGACATGTCCAAGTGGAACGCTTTCCCCCACGACGCCGCGGCTTTCGACTACGCCGGCGACAAGCTCTGGACGCACTGGGAGCGGTTGCATGCGGGCGACCAGGAGCCGTGGCCGGAGGACGAAGCCAGCCAGGACGCCTGGCGCGCCTACCACCGCGGCGACTTCCAGAACGCCGTGGCGCTGGGCCTCAAGGCCGAGACCGCCTCGGGCATGAACGCCGCCAACAAGGCGCAGTCGATCTACGCGACCTACCTGGTCGACGACGAGGACGAGAAGAAGGAACTGTTCGAGGAAGTGGCCGACCGCGCCGAGGTCGCCGCCAAGGAGAACCCCAACAACGTCAACGCGCATTACCAGCACGCCTACGCACTGGGCCGCTACAGCCAGGCGATCTCGATCGCCAAGGCGCTGACGCAGGGCCTGGCCGGCAAGTGCAAGGCCAGCCTCGACAAGACGCTGGCGCTGGCGCCCGAGCATGCCGAAGCGCATATCGCGCTCGGCGCCTACCATGCCGAGATCATCGGCAAGGTAGGCAGCATGGTCGGCTCGCTCACCTACGGCGTCTCCAAGGACGCCGCCGAAGCCCACTACGCCCGCGCGATGGAGCTGATCCCCGACTCGGCGATCGCGCGCATCGAATACGCCAACGGCCTGCTCACGCTGTTCGGCAACAAGCGGATCAAGGACGCCACCAAGCTGTACGAAGCTGCCGCGGCGCGCGAGCCGCTCGACGCGATGGAACGGCTCGACGTCGAGTTCGCCCGCTCGGAGCTGACGGACGACTGATCGCCCGTCCCTTCGCCGCGATGGCCGCCTCCGGGCGGCCATTTTCTTTGCGATGATGCATTCGTCATCGTGGGCTGCTAGCATTGAATGCGCTCGGGGTGGGGGCCCTGGCGAACCGGCATCGACCGGTCCGTCCGCATTGGAGGAATACTTTCATGAAACTCGCCCCCCGCTTCGCGTCGCTGCTCGGCGCGCTGCTGCTGTCCCTGCCGGCGCTGGCCGCCGTTCCCACCCACAGCGTCTGGTCGCAAAAGCCGCTTGCGCTGGTCGACCCCGGCCTCGGCAGCTTCTCGCCGACCTCGGGCAACATGGCCACGGTCTGGAACGAGAAGACCCGCAACGGCCACCTGCACATCACCGCCCAGGCCAATCCCAACCTGCAGTACGAGTTCAACCTGGTCAGCATCGGCGTCAGCGACAACGACAGCCTCAACGGCCTGTGGGACATCTACCGCAACGGCACGCTGGTCTGCGCCGGCTGCCACGGCAAGGCCTACGGCCTGAGCCAGCCGGTCGGCAACTACTTCAAGCTCTACGTCGGCGACAACAACTGCTACCGCGAGGCCTGGCACTACAGCGGCTATATCACCAATCGGCTCGACTTCTAGCGCCTCGTGTCGACACGGGAGCCCCGTCAAGATCGACCGCTCGTGCAGCCCCGGCGAAGCCGGGGGTTCACGGTCAGTTCGAGCTCCGTCAACGGTGCTCCCTGGTGGATTCCTACTCCCCGCCCTCGCCGCTCCGAGGCCCCCGGAGGCGGTCCCCCACAAAGTCGAAGACTTTGCGGGTGGACCAGAGGGGGCTTCGCTTCGCTCGATCTGTGACCACGGCGCCGGCCATCGCATATCCCAGGTAGCGCTCGCACAGGTAGCGCTGAGCGCTGACAAACAGGATGGCCCTGGGCGCATGCGGGCCAGCACAGGCAAGGTATGGCGCCGGGCTTAACGTCGACCACCTGGCATTCGCGCAATCCGCTTCGTATGGTGAGGCAGGCCCGCCGGGCCGCATTCCCGCCCCAGCCGCCGGCAACGGCGGCGTGATCCGCAACCAACGCTGCATCAGATCGTGAGGTTCCATCATGGCGCAACGCGACGTCTGCATGGCCGCCGTCAACCTGGTGAAGTCCTTCGAGGGCTGCCCGGACGGCGATCCGAGCACCGCCAACATCGACCCCTACCTCGACCCGGTCGGCATCTGGACCATCGGCTGGGGCCATGCCATCACCTACGATGGCCGCTTCCTGCGCGGCGAGGCCGACCGGCCGCAGGTCAAGACGCTCTACCCCGACGGCATCACGCTCGACCAGGCCACCCAGCTCCTGCAGGGCGACCTGATCGACGCCGGCCGCGACGTGCTGTCGGTGGTGGTGGTCGATCTCAATGACAACCAGTACGGCGCGCTGACCAGCTTCACCTTCAACCTCGGCATCGGCAACCTGCGCAGCTCGACCCTGCTCAAGAAGCTCAATGCCGGCGACTACGCCGGCGCGGCCGACCAGTTCCTGGTCTGGGTCAAGGCCGGCGGCAAGACCCTGCCCGGCCTGGTCAAGCGCCGCCAGGCCGAGCGTGCGCTGTTCCTCAGCCCGGTGGCCGGCACCGCCCCGACGCCGGCGCCCTGCCCGCCCGCCCCGGCCGCGTCCTGAACGACCACAACCGATACCCACGGAGGAAACGCCATGCCGCTCCACCGCTTCGCCGCTCCGCTGCTCGCCCTGGCGCTCGCCGCCGGGGCCGCCGCCACGCCCGCGCCGGCCGAGATGCCGGCCAGCGCGACACCGGCCGCCTCGACCCCGGCCGCCGCGCCGCCCACCGTGCCGGCCACCGCCAGCGCCCTGCCGACCGCCCAGGCCCAGACCTGGCAGATCGCGCCGATCCATCACAGCGAGGTGTTCGCGGTGCCGCTCAACGCCGGCCAATCCTGCCCGCCGCCGGCCGCGGTCGGCCGGATCCAGCTCCAGGTCGGCGGCATCGACACCGGCCTGCGCGCGGTCGGCTGCGACAGCGGCAACCGCCAGCTCAGCTTCTGGCTGCGTACCGTCTCGCTGATGCCGGGCAGCAACGTCGACGCCGCCTGGGAGCGCATGTTCGGCAGCCCCTGGACCGCGCGCGCCGAGGATTTCGTCCGTACCCTCGACTACTCGGCCGTGCTGCCGGCCGCGGCCGGCGACGGCACGCTGGGCCAGTCGCTGTTCGACGGCCCGATCGCGGTCAAGGTGCTCAGCCCCGACCTCGCCGCCATCGGCCTCGCGCTGATCGCGGCGATCTGGCTCGCGCTGTTCTTCCTCGGCCGCAACACCGGCCTGATCCGCGACCCGGGCAGCCAGCCGCTGGCGCAGCGCAGCTACAGCCTGGCCCGGCTGCAGATGGCCTGGTGGTTCGGCATCGTGGTCGGCAGCTACATCTTCCTGTGGGTGGTCACCGGCGGCCAGCCGACGCTGAGCGCGCAGGCGCTGAGCCTGCTCGGCATCTCGGGCGCCACCGGGCTCACCGCGGCCGGGCTCGATGCCAACAAGAACACCGTGTTCCCGCCGAGCCAGGGCTTCTGGCGCGACATCCTGACCGACGCCAACGGCATCACGCTGTATCGCTTCCAGATGCTGGTGATGACGGTGGTGCTCGGGCTGTTCTTCGTGATCGAGGTGGTGACCCAGCTGGCGATGCCCGATTTCGACGGCAATACGCTGACGCTGCTGGGCATCAGCGCCGGCGGCTATGTCGGTTTCAAGCTGCCCGAGCAGCACGGCGACGGCAGCGACGACGCGGCGCAGCCGGTTGCGGTCGCCGCGACCGAGCCCGACCCCAAGGCCGGCTATACCGAAGCGCCGATGCCCCAGGGCGGCACGCAGGCCGCCGGCTGAAGCCGCTGGCCGGCGAAGGCAAAGAAAAAGGGACGCCGTGGCGTCCCTTTTTCCTGCTCGTCCGGGCCGGCCGCGATCAGCCGGCCACCTGCGGCGGATTGCGCAGCTTGATGTGCAGCTCGCGCAGTTGCTTCTCGTCGACCGCGTTCGGCGCGTTGGTCAGCAGGCACTGGGCGCGCTGGGTCTTGGGGAAGGCGATCACGTCGCGGATCGACTCGGCGCCGGCCATCAGCGTCACCAGGCGGTCGAGGCCGAAAGCCAGGCCACCGTGCGGCGGCGCGCCGTAGGCGAGGTTGTCGAGCAGGAAGCCGAATTTGTTCTGCGCTTCCTCCGGACCGATGTTGAGCGCCTCGAACACCGTCGACTGCATGTCGGCACGGTGGATACGGATCGAGCCGCCGCCGATCTCCCAGCCGTTCAGCACCATGTCGTAGGCGCGCGCCTTGCACTTGGCCGGGTCGGTCTTGAGCAGTTCGACGTGCTCGACCTTGGGGCTGGTGAACGGGTGGTGGCAGGCGGTGTAGCGCTTGTCTTCCTCGTCGTACTCGAACATCGGGAAGTCGACCACCCACAGCGGGCGCCATTCGCGCACGAAGTAGCCGCCGGCCTCGCCCTTCTCGTGGCCGATCTTCAGCCGCAGCGCGCCGATCGCCTCGTTCACCACCTTGGCCTTGTCGGCGCCGAAGAAGATGATGTCACCGTTCTGGGCGCCGGTGCGCTCGAGCGTGGCCTTGAGCGCGGCTTCCGACAGGTTCTTGACGATCGGCGACTGCAGGCCGGCCTCGTTCGGCTGGGTGACGTCGTTGACCTTGATGTAGGCGAGGCCGCGGGCGCCGTAGATGCCGACGAACTGGGTCCAGGCGTCGATCTCGCTGCGGGTGAAGGCGGCGCCGCCAGGCACGCGCAGGCCGACCACCCGGCCGCCGTCCATGTTGGCCGCACTGGCGAACACCTTGAACGCCACGTCCTTCATCACGTCGGTCAGTTCGGTGAACTTGAGGTCGACGCGCATATCGGGCTTGTCCGAGCCGTAGTAGAACATCGCGTCGTCGTACTGCATGCGCGGGAAGCTGCCCAGGTCGACGCCGATGGCTTCCTTGAACACGTGCACCGCCATCGATTCCATGATGTCCATGATCTCGTCCTCGTTCAGGAACGAGGTCTCGATATCGATCTGGGTGAACTCGGGCTGGCGGTCGGCGCGCAGGTCCTCGTCGCGGAAGCACTTGGTGATCTGGTAGTAGCGGTCGAAGCCGGCCACCATCAGGAGCTGCTTGAACAGCTGCGGCGACTGCGGCAGCGCGAAGAACTGGCCGTCGTGCACGCGGCTCGGCACCAGGTAGTCGCGCGCGCCTTCGGGCGTCGAGCGGGTCAGCATCGGCGTCTCGACGTCGATGAAGCCGCGGCTGTCGAGGAAGTTGCGCACCAGGAGCGCCACCTTGTAGCGCAGGCGCAGGTTCTTCTGCATGGCCGGGCGGCGCAGGTCCATCACGCGGTGCTGCAGCCGGGTCATCTCGCTGAGGTTCTCGTCGTCGATCATGAACGGCGGGGTGACCGAGCTGTTGAGGATCTCGATCTCCTTGGCCAGGATCTCGATCTCGCCCGAGACGAGGTTGGCGTTGGTGGTGCCGGCCGGGCGCTCGCGCACGATGCCCGTCACCTGCAGCACGAATTCGCTGCGGACGCTGTCCGCCAGCTTGAAGGCTTCGGGCGTGTCGGGGTCGATCACGACCTGCACCAGGCCTTCGCGGTCGCGCAGGTCGATGAAGATCACGCCGCCATGGTCGCGGCGGCGGTGGGCCCAGCCCTTGACGGTGACGGTCTGGGAAAGGAAGCGCTTGTCGATCAAGCCGCAATAATCGGTACGCATGACGTAAGTCCTGAATGGCTCGCCCTCGTGGGGCGTGGAATAGGCGGAAATCGGCGAAGGGGAAAAGCGGACGGGCTAGGCAGGGTGGCTGCCTAGCCCGGTAGATTGTGGTCGACCGGGGTCTTGGGGCGGATCACCGGCTTGCAGGCTGGCTCCGCCGCCACGGCCGGCCGCGGGGCCGGGGCGACGACGCCCATCGAGATCACGTACTTGAGCGCCTCGTCGACGCTCATGTCCAGCTCGATGGTGTCGGCCTTCTTCACCACCATGAAATAGCCCGAGGTCGGGTTGGGCGTGGTCGGCACGTAGACGGCGATGTGTTCCTCGTCGAACTTGCAGGCCAGCTCCGGCGCCGGCGCGCCGGTCATGAAGGCCACGGTCCAGGCGTCGCCGTGCGGGAAGCGCACCATCAGCGCCTTGCGGAAGGCCTGGCCCGAATCGGACAGCACGGTGTCGGACACCTGCTTGACGCTGCCGTAGATCGACTTGACCACCGGGATGCGGTTGAGCACTTCCTCCCAGAACTTCACCAGGCGCTGGCCGAGGATGTTGGCGGTCAAGAGGCCGGTCGTCAGCACCACCACGAAGACCAGGATCACGCCGAGGCCGGGGATGTGGATGCCCATCCAGTCCTTCGGGCGGCTGCCCTCGGGCAGCAGCAGCAAGAGGCTGTCCATCGCCCCGACCAGCGTGCTGATCACCCACAGGGTGATGCCCAGCGGCACCCAGATCAGCAGGCCGGTGACGAAATAGCGCTTCATGCGGGTCTCGGGAGGGAAACGGAACGATCAGTGTTGATGGCCGCAGCCGCTGCCGCAGCTGCTGGAATGGCCGCCGCTCTCGGGCGCGGCTTCGGCCTTGGCCGGGGACTTGGCGCCGCCCTTGAAGTCGGTGGCGTACCAGCCCGAACCCTTGAGCTGGAAGCCGGCCGCCGACAGCATCTTGCTGAAGGCTTCGGCGCCGCAGCGCGGGCAGGTGGTGGTGGACGGGTCGGCGATCTTGCGCATCACCTCGTCGCGGTGACCGCATTCGCCACACTGGAAGTCGTAAATCGGCATGCTCGCTGCTCCCTGCAGGCAGGAAAAATCCAATCAAAGCCGCGCATTATAGCGCAGCGCAACATCGCGGTAGCTTACAGAATGTGGGGATGGCGCGCTTGCGCGACAAGCGCCCCGGCGGCGGTTTGACCCTGCCGAAAACCCGGCATTACGCTGGCGCGACATATCGCGGCGCCAGCCGGCGCCGCACGGACCACGGGGCGCCCGAGCGCCCGTCATCGGAGACAACGCAATGCCCATCACCCGCCCCCTGCTCGCCGGCCTCGTCGCGCTGGCCGCAACCGCCGCGCTGGCCGACGCCACGCCGGTCGGCACCTGGAAGAACGTCAGCGACAAGACCGGCAAGCCGGAGGCGCTGATCCAGATCTGGGACGAAGGCGGCGTGCTGCACGGCAAGCTGGTCAAACTGTTCGACAGCAAGGACACGCTGTGCACCAAGTGCAAGGGCGACAAGAAGAACAAGCCGCTGATCGGGCTCGAGATCATCTGGGGCGTGAAGCAGGACGGCGACGAGTGGAACGGCGGCAAGATCCTCGACCCGGACAACGGCGACATCTACAGCGTGAAGATGGAAACCGCCGACGGCGGCCAGAAGCTCAAGGTGCGCGGCTTCATGGGCTTCTCGCTGCTGGGCCGCACCCAGACCTGGCTGCGCGAGCAGTAAGCCGACGATCCGGACGCAAGTAACAGAAGTAACACGGCGCCACGCCCGGGGCGTCGTCTCGTGCCGGCCGGGCCGGCATCCCCCTCCCTCCCACGGCATGGGCAGGCGATTTCGTCCGGCGGATCAGGCATTTGGGCGACCGGCGAGATATATATTGCGCGCGCCGATCGCATAGAATCGGCGTTACCTCCTCGTTACCTGTTCCAGGCCCATCATGAGCAAGAACAATCTCGCGGCCGGCGCGCCACCGGACTGCGAGCAGCGCTTCCGCGCGCTCGCGGATGCAATGCCGCAGATCGTCTGGACCGCGCGGCCGGACGGCCATATCGACTACGTCAACCAGCGCTGGCAGGCCTACACCGGCCGGCCGGCGCTCTCTCCGGACGAGCCGGACTGGCCGGCCGCGCTGCACCCGGACGACGTCGCCGCCTGGCGCTCCGCCTGGGCCCAGGCGGTCGCCGGCGGCAAGGGCCGCGAGCTGGAACTGCGCCTGCTCGGGGCCGACGGCCATGCACGCTGGCATCTGCACCGGCTGGTGCCGATCCAGGCCGCCGACGGCGCGGTGCTGCGCTGGTTCGGCACCAGCACCGACATCCACGAGCAGCGCAGCGGCGAAGCCGGTCTCGACCGCCAGTTGCTGGACGAGCGCGCGGCCGGCGCGCTGGCGCTGAACGAACACCTGCTCGGCGTGATGGCCGAGCGGCGCAGCGCGATGCTGCGGCTGCAGCAGCACACCGAGCATCTCAACCAGGTGATCGTCACCCAATCCCACCTGGCCCAGGCCGAGCTGGAGCTCGAAGGCTTCATGGTCATCGTGGTCGAGCGGATGCTGGCGCTGACGCCGGCCACCGGCGCGGTGGTCGAGCTGGCCGACGGCGACGAGATGGTCTACCGCGCCGCCAGCGGTTCGGTGCAGCCCTACGTCGGCATCCGGCTCAAGATCGACGGCAGCCTGTCGGGCCTGTGCGTGAAGAGCGGCGAGATGCTCGACTGCCCCGACAGCTCGATCGATCCGCGCGTCGACGCCGCCGCCTGCCGCAAGGTCGGCGCCGCCTCGATGATCGTGACGCCGCTGATCGAGCGCGGCACGGTGGTCGGGGTACTGAAGATCCTGTCCAGCCAGCCGCATGCGTTCAGCCAGAGCGATCGCCAGACGCTGCAGCTGATGGCCGGCCTGATCGGTGCCGCGATCGGCCACCAGCAGCATTTCGAGACCAGCCAGCGGCTCTTGGCCGAGCGCACCGAGGCGTTGACCGCGCTGGCGCAGGAAGTCGAGCGGCGGCGGCTGTCGGAGCAGACGCTGCGCACCAGCGAGGCGCGCATCCGGCTGATCATCGAGAGCTCGGGCGAGGCCTTCGTCGCCACCGACGACGACGGCCGGGTGACCGACTGGAACCGCCAGGCCGAACGCCTGTTCGGCTGGGCGCGCGACGAGATGCTGGGCCGCGAGCTGGCCGCCATGCTGGTGCCCGAGCATGCGCAGGCGGCCTACGCCGACGGCCTGGCCCGGCTGCGCCGAGATGGCCAGGACGCGGTGCTGCGGCTGGACCTGCAGGCGCAGACGCGCGAGCGCGGCGAGATCCAGGTCGAGATGACCATCACCGCGATCAAGAGCGGCAGCCAGTGCCTGTTCAGCGCCTTCCTGCGCGACGTCAGCGCCCAGCGCCAGCACGAGGCGCGGCTGCGCCACCAGGCCGAGCACGACGCGCTGACCGGCCTGCCCAACCGCCGCGCCTTCATGGCCCTGCTCGAGGACGGCCTGGCGCAGGCGCGGCGGCCGCAGGCGGTGCTGTTCCTCGACCTGGACGGTTTCAAGGCGGTCAACGACCAGCACGGCCACGAGTCCGGCGACGAGCTGTTGCGCCAATTCGCCGCGCGCATCCGCAGCTGCGTGCGCGACAGCGACGTGGTGGCCCGGCTCGGCGGCGACGAATTCGTGCTGCTGCTGCGCGGGCTCAACGACGGCGCGACGGACGCCGAACGCGTCGCGCGCCAGATCATCGGCCGCATGGCCGACCCGTTCGAGCTGACCGGCACCACCGTCGGCGTCACCACCAGCGTCGGCGTGGCGCTGCACCGGCCGGGCGACCAGGCCACGCCCGACGCGCTGCTGCAGCGTGCCGACGCGGCGATGTACATCGCCAAGCGGGCCGGCAAGAACCAGTTCTGGCTGGCACCGGGCTGAGCGGCCGGTCGCCAGGTACATTTGCTCAAATGTATATGGCCATGTTAGCGTTGCCCTGCGCTGAAGTGAGCAGCGAGCAGCGAGAGCGTTGGGCGATGCCGAAAGGCATCGCCCTTTTTACTTGGGCGGCGCGATGCTGAAAGGCATCGCCTTTTTACTTGAGCGACGCGATGCCGGAAGGCATCGCCCAGGGTGCGGCTGACCAGCGCGCAGACCGCCACCGGCAGCACGATGCGGCGGTCGATCGCGGCCACCGACAGGCGGCCGGAATACAGGTCGTTGCCCTGCAGCGAGATCGTCACCAGGCCGGACAGCACGATGGCGCTGAGCGGCACGCCGCGGGTGCGCTGCTCGAAGCGGCGCGACCGTTCCCCGATGGCGAACACCACCCCGGCCAGCGGCGTATTGAAGGCCGCCGCGACGCCGCCCAGCGGTCGAGCCGATGGGTGCGGATTGCCTTGAAGAAGCCTTTCACCGGCGCCGTCTCATTGCATTTGTTCAAATTCAATTCCAGTGCAAAGGCAGGCACGGCCAGCCGGCGCTAAACTGGATGGCCTTCATTCCGACGATCCCCGCCATGCCCCGCCAGGACGCGCCCGCCGCGCTCGATCTCGAAGTGCTCAAGCAGTTCCGCACGATCTTCCAGTCGATCCGCCAGCATTTCGACACCATCCAGCGCAGTTGCGACATCTCGGGCGCCCAGCTGTGGGCGCTGTCGTGCATCGCCGCCGAGCCGGGGCTGCGCGTATCGGGCCTGGCGCGGGCGATGGCGCTGCACCAGTCGACCGTCAGCAACCTGGTCGAGGGCCTGGTCGGCAAGGGCCTGGTGCTGCGCGAGAAGAGCCCGGCCGACCAGCGCGTGGTGCTGCTGCGCCCCACCGAGGCCGGCCTCTCGATCGCCGCGCAGGCGCCGCAGCCGGCGCACGGCCTGCTGCCCGATGCGCTGGCACGGCTCGACCCGGCCACGCTGCGGACCTTGCAAGGCTGCCTGGCCGAGGTGCTGGCGGCGATGCAGGGCCGCATGGATGCCGGCACGGGCATGGATACGCCGCTGTCCGACATCCGCTGACGGACCTCCCGCTCCACGCCGCCGCGCCCCACTGCGGCAGCTTCAGCCGCGAATGGCCGGCGGTCGTCGTCCCGTTCGCGGCCGAGGCGCCCCCGCCGCAAGCCGCCTGGCACGGCCCGGCAGGCCGGACTTCAATCCGGCAGCGCTGCCGATCCACGCCGCTGTCGGGCTGAAGTCCGACCTGCGGCGGAATGGACAACCGAACCGGCCGTTCCTGCGGGACGCCGGCCCCGCAGGAATCGCCCCCTCAGCGCGGCACCAGCCGCAAGGTATGCACTGCCGGCCCCGGCAGGAAGGGCACCGGCTCGCCGCGCACCCACTGCGCATGGCCGGCCAGGAAATACGGACTCAGCGGATGGCCGCTCTGCCCGCCCGGCATGCTCAGGATGCCGGCCTCCTCATGGCCCGGCGCCACCACCATCCGTTCCGACTGGCCGAAACCCGATGCCGCCACCCGCGGCATGTGGCGATCGCCGGCCAGCGCATCGGCCGGTGCCGCCAGCCAGCGCCGCAGCGGCGGCAACAGGCGGGCGAACGGATGGGCGATGTCGGCGGTGTTGCGTTGCCCCCAGCTCGCCGCCGCCAGCGGCTGGCCATCGCGCGTCGCCTCGGCGATGGCGCGGTCGATCGCCGCCAGCTGCAGCGCGCGCCAATCGGCATGGCCGGTCAGCCAGCCGGCCGGCCGTTCGTCCAGGAGGCGCGCCAGCAACACCGGCCAGCGCGGGTTGGCCTGGGCGAAATCGGCCTGCACCGCCGTCTCGAGCTGCGCATCGAGCTGGCCGAACGATTCGACATAGAGCCCGTCGAGGAAGCCGCGCGCCAGCCGGTAGCCGACCGCGTCGACGCCGGCATGGCCGGTCCAGCCCTCGCGCAGCAGGTGGCGGAACTCGGCCCGCGCCGGCCGTCCCGCCACCGCCGCCTCGTCGAGCGCCGCCAGTGCCCGATCGCGCCAGGCCGCCATGAACAGCGCGCGGTCGTCCAGGCCGACGTCGTGCAGCGCGCGCTCGTCGCTCTTGCCGTCGGGCCTCGCCTGGCCCAGCGCGGCCAGGTCGCCGCGGATCTGCCGCACCCGCGCGCCGAGGTCGAAACCGCCGTCGCCGAGCTTGGCCGCGTCCGCACCGGCCAGCTGGCGCGCGTTGGCGGTGGCCAGCTGGCCGGCAGCCGGATCGAGCAGGCGCGGGTAGTCGGCGGCCGGCCGCAGCGCTTGCCAGCCCAGTCGTGCGGCCTGCTCGGCCGGATAGGGAAAGGTCTGCGCCCAGCCGGCCGAGCGCGAGGGCAGCGGGCCGGCGATGGTCCAGCCGATGCGGCCGGCACGGTCGCCGGCCAGCATGTTCTGGCCCGGCATGCCGGCCCGGTTGGCCACCGCCTGCGCCGCGGCGAGGTCGCCGGCATCTTCCATGGCGGCCAGGCCGAGGTTGACCGCGCCGGGCATATGGGCCACCCAATGCACCGCGTAGACGCGCCCGCCGACCCGGCGCAGCGGCCCGAGCGAGGTCTCCAGCACCGTCAGCTCGACCGGCTCGGCGCCGTGCACGGCGATGCGCTCGACCGTGCTGCGCGCGGTCTCCCAGCCGGCCGCGGTGCGGAAGCGGCGCGGGTCGCGCGCGTCGCGCTCGAGTTCGACCAGGTCGAGGTAGTCGCCGTAGCTGTTGGTGAAGCCCCAGGCGACCTGGCCGTTGCTGCCGGCCACGATCACCGGCGCGCCGGGCAGCATCACCCCGGCCACCCGGCGCGGCCGGCCGTCGGCGCCGTCGAAGGCCAGCGCGGCGTGGAACCAGGTATTGGGCAGGCGCAGGCCCAGGTGCATGTCGTTGGCGACCAGGGCGGCGCCGTGCGCGCTGCGGCTGCCGGCCAGCGCCCAGTTGTTGCTGCCGACGGCGTCGTGACGGTCGAAGGCGGCGGCGCGGCGGTCCGGTTCCGGCCGGCCGAACCAGGCCGGCGCGGCGGCCGGCCACGGCGGCGGCGCGTAGCTCACCGAGTCGGCATCGAGCGGCGCGTCGTAGGCGCTGGCCTCGGGCAGCAGCACCGCCAGCTGTTCCGCGCTGGCGTGCCCGGCCAGCCAGCCGCGCGCCAGTTCGCGCTCCTGCAGATTGCCCTGCAGGTCGAAATACATGGCCCAGATCGCCAGCAGGCTGTCGGCCTCGCGCCACGGCCGCGGCGGCTGGCGCAGCAGTCCGTATTCGAACGGCCGCGCCGACAGCGCCGCGAGGCCGTCGTTGACGCCGGCCGCGTAGCGCGCCAGCAATTGCCGCTCGGCGGCCGGCAGCGTGGCCAGCGTCGCCTCGGCCCGGGCGCGGAAGCGGTGCAGCCGGTGGTCGCGGTCGAGTTCCAGCGCGGCCGCACCGACCAGCTCGGCCAGTTCGCCGGCCGCGACGCGGCGCAGCAGGTCCATCTGGAAGAAGCGTTCCTGCGCATGCAGGTAGCCGGTGGCATAGGCCACGTCGAGCCGCTGGCGGCCGGCGATCAGCGGCACGCCGCGCGCATCGCGCGCGATGCTGACCGGCGCGGCCAGGCCATCCGCCGCGACCTCGCCGTCGAGCCGGGCCAGGCTGCCGCGCAGGAACAGCCAGAGCGACATGGCCAGCAGCAGGAGCAGGATCAACAGGCCGAGGGCGATGCGGGTGAGCCAGCGGCGGAGGGTGCGGTGGGAGGAGGACATTGGGTATCGGAGAGTGAGGAGTGAGGCGTGAGGGGTGAGGTGTAACCCCATCCCCCTCCCAACCTCCCCCTTGAAGGGGGAGGAGCGGTGCAGCGAGGACTCCACTGCCTGAGATCGTTCAGTTTGCTGCGGCCTGCTCCCTCCCCTTCAAGGGGAGGGCTGGGGTGGGGATGGGGTTCACCCCTCACCCCTCACCCTCACCCCTCACCCCTCACCCCTCTCAGAATTTATGCACGATCCCGCCCACATACCCCGTCCGCGCCTTCTCGCCCTCGATCCGGTTGTTCAGCACTTCGGTGATCAGCTTGGTGCGCCTTGACAGGTAGTACTCGAAACCGGCGCCGATCTTGCGCGCCGAGTCGCCGCCGCCCACGCCGGCGGTCTCGCTGGCGCCGAGCCGGCGGTAGCCGACGAAGGCGCCCCAGCGATCGGTGCCGGTCTCCCAGTTCAGCGCCCAGTTGCTGCGCCGCATCTCGCCGGCCAGCGTGGTCAGGCCGATACGGTCGACCATCAGGTCGAGGCGGCCGAACGGGAACACGTAGGAGGTGCCGAGCAGCCAGTGGCGCGCGCGGTTGTCGGCCGGGTAGCGGTAAGGCGCGTACAGCGCCGGCGTGAACACCGCGGCGGCGATGCCGTCGGCCAGCCCGGCCGGCACGCCGGCCTGAGCCAGGCCCGCCAGCAGGCGCCCGCGCGCCGCGTCGAGGCCGGCCGCGACCTGGCCGCGCACCACCGTGGCCGGCACGCTGCGCTGCTTCTGCTGATCGAACACCAGGTCGATGCGGAACTGGCCGGGCCCAGCCCTCCCGCTCGAATAGCCGGCGCCGGCCGACAGCCGGCTGGCGCCGGCGCGGCCGGGCTGCGCGTCCTCGCCGGCGCCGTACATCGCGCTGGCGTGCCAGCCGTCGAGCGTGCCGAGGTCGAGCCGGATCGCGTTGTCGAAGGTGCCGTCGGGCTCGATGGAGCGGGCGATGCCCGGCAGCCGGGTCGCCTCGGCCAGGCCGGCCGCCAGTTGCGCCAGCGCGCCGTCGACCGTGCCGCGGGCCTGGGCCGCGGCCTGCCGCGCCGCCGCATCGGCCACCGCGGCCGGCGCACCCTGGCCACGCGCGGCAGCATAGGCCCGGGCATACACCGCCTGGCCCAGCGCGGCGACCAGCGGCGCGGCGCGCGCCGGCTCCAGCCGGACGGCATGCGGCAGCACGGTCTCGACCCAGGCGCTCATGCCGGTGCCGAGGCCGGTCGAGGGGTCGTAGCGGTCGGTCAGCTCGTCCAGCGGCGTCCTGCCGCGGCCCAGCCGCAGCTTGGCGTCGCCGTGGCGCAGGCCGACCCAGGCCTCCTTGCCGCCGATCGGGTCGGCCACCACGCCGTCACGCAGGCAGTCGTCCGATACCTTGGGGTCGCCGTCGAGGCAGACGTAGGTCTTGATGTCGAACAGCGCGGTCAGGCCGTCGCCGAGCGCTTCCTCGCCGTACAGGTCGATATGCGCACTGGCCGATTCGACCAGCTGCTTGCGGCCGCCGAGGTGCTCGAAATCGAGGCTGGCGACGCCGATCTTCATTTCGCCGCCGAGCCGCACTTCGGCGACGGCCGCGAGGCTGGACGCCAGCGCGATCGCCGCGGCCAGCCGGGTGGTGGTGTGCATGGTTCCCGTTCCTTCGCCGGGATGCGCGCCATGCCGGCGGTCCCGCGCCGACCGGTACCGCGCCGGCGATCTAAAATATATCTACCCGACCACACTACAACATGAACGCCGAGTTGGCTGGCCGCATCAGTCCCGCCGCGGCCGAGCGCGGCCTGGCGCGGCCGTTCGCCGCGCACGCTAGAATCGGCCCATGCGCGACCACGCCCCCTCCCCCACCGCGGCCCGCCCTACCGGGCGCAAGCTGCAGCGCCGCGGCGAGGAATCCCGCCGCCGCATCCTCGACGCCACGCTGGTGCAGATCGCCAAGCGCGGCCTGCACGGCATCACCCATCGCTCGATCGCGAGCGAAGCCGGGGTGCCGCTGTCGCTGACCACCTACTTCTTCAGCAGCCTGTCGGACCTGGTCGGCCAGGCCTTCGACCATTTCGTCGAGGCCGCCGCCAAGGACAACGTGGCGGTGCTGAGCCAGCTCGACGGCTACCTGGCCGGCTTCGACGCCGAAGCGCTGCTGAGCGACGCGCCGGTGCGCCGGCGTGTCTGCGCCGACGTCACCGTGCTGCTGTGCGGCTTCATCCGCGAGCA